>CAIZWU010000035.1 GCA_903936775.1 uncultured bacterium
CTTCCGTTGGCTCCGCGACAGATTTCCTTCAAACATTGGAATCTGCACATTTTCCTCCACGGTAAAAGTGGGGAGCAAGTGGAAGGCCTGGAAAATGAATCCGATGTCGCGGGACCGGTATTCCGCCGGGTCCAGCAAGCCTGAAATGGACTTCCCACGGTAGGTCAGGGTTCCGCTGGTCGGATGGTCCAGAGAACCCAGCATGGAAAGCAAGGTACTCTTTCCGCAACCGCTGGGTCCGACAATCGCCACGAATTCACCCTCCTTGATCTCGAAGTCGACCCCGCGCAAGGCCGCCACCTGTCCCCCATCAAACTGTCGGGTCAGGCCCACGGCTTGGAAAACGGGGGGGGGCGAGAGGGGTACGGGATCACTCATAAGGAAGGTGGTCTATGGGGTTGAAGCCGTGGGAGAGTCCGGCAGGGCAGCCTTGTCAGGCCAATGGCTGCCGGCACGGGGGTCCGGGAGCTGGGCCCACAGGTGTTTAAAAGCACTGCGGTAGTTCGGAAAAGGAGCAACTTCCCCAACTATGGAAGGCTGGAGCAGATTGGCATGCAGTGGGAGTTCGGTATGCGGCAAGCCCGCTTTGATGTGATGGACCCCGTGGAAAGGTTCGTGGAGCAGCGTCAGGGAAAGCAGGCGGCCGGACCAGGTGTCTGCAATAATACTGCGGGTGGCACTTTTGGCGGTGTGACCACTCAGGCCAACGTGTTCAATATATTTCCGCCAGCTTTGGAGGTTCCCCGCGATGTAGCCTGGAGCAAAAAAGATCCACAGGAAATAAGACCATACCTGGAAGTGGGCGACGGCAGAAAGAATCGCCGCCCAGGTCGCGATGATCAGAAAAAATTCCCCCCAGATCCGCCGCCTCACTTTGCGGGCACGGACAAAAGAGTTCTTACGGAAGAACATGCGCCAGAAAAGAAACGGGGTGAAGGCCAGTCCGGCATTGAGTTCAATGAAGGCCACCAACCGGCGGACCCAGCGGGGGCTATCCACGTTGACAAACGGCCAGAGTTCCTCATCCCGCTCCGTGGCCAGATACATGTGGTGTTTTTGATGGGCCGCCCGGTAGAGGGTGAAGCTCATGAAACTGAGCACTCCGGCCAGCACGCCATCTATTTCATTGAGCAGTTTGTTTTTCCGCAGCAAGCCGTGGGAGGCTTCGTGGAATCCAATCAGCAGACCATGCATGAAATGGCTGGTCACCAGGACCAGCGGCACCGCCAGCCAATACCAACCATGAAAGACCGCAAAGCCAAGTGCAACCTGGGAGAGGATCATGGCAGCACTGATCAGGGGAAACGCGGCGCGACTGACCCAGTGGATATGCTGTTCATCACTGTCGCCGCAGGGCGGCCCGGCATCGGCATTCACGGAAAGGGGGGCGGAATCAGTGATCATGTGTTGGTGGGAGACCTGACTACTGGAATACGGCGAGCGAGGCGTTTTGGTTTTCCGGGCTTCGGCAAACATTGGCGGCCACCGTTTGATACAGAGCGTTCAATTCAAGGATATCTGCCTGGGTTATCATACCCTGCCGGTAAAGCCAGACAACCTCCAACTCCTGTCCGCATTCGGTAATCTCACAGCCAAGGTCAAAACGCGCCGTGCCAGTAGAACGCATCCGCAGTCTGGTCGAAATCCGGGGCAACTGGACATCCGGCACCGGGTGGTTCTGCAGAGCGAACCGGACATCAAACACGGTGTGCTGGCCCGGCGCCACCGGACCGCCCGCGAGACGGCCCACTTCCGCAAAGGGGATGGCATTGGCAAAACAATCGACGGCCGTGTCGTGGACAGTGCGCAGGTGGCGGGAGAAGCTCTGGGAAGCATCCACCTGCCCCCGCAGCGGGACCACTCCGGCAAAATACCCCATGGTCTGACGCACCGCTTCCTTGTTCCGGTTGGCCACGGGAGTGCCCACCATAATGTCATCCTGACCGGTCCATTTCCACAAGGTGAGTTGGAAAGCCGCCAGCAGCGTGCTGAACAGAGTGGCCCCATGGCGCTGGGCCAGATCCTTCACCGCCCGGGTCAGTGATGGCGGGATCGCGGTCACATGACGCTGCAACGCCCCACTGGTGCGGACCACATCCTGCTTTCCGGACCAGATTTGGCGGGAACCGGCCAACTGAGACTTCCAGAAACCCGTCCGGCGCTCCAATTCCGCGGGTTGCCAAAAGGCGCGCTCCGCCGCGGCCCATTCACTGTAAGTCTGCGGCACCGGCGGGAGTTTGCCGGACAATCCCAATAGCCCGGTCGCCACCACCTTGCGCAGGCCTTTCAATCCCATCACGTAGGCGGTCGAAAGGTCCTGCACAAAAACGCCCAGCGACCAGCCATCGGCGATGGCATGATGAATCGAAAAGGCCAGCACATGGTCCCCCGCACCGCGCCGCAGCATTTCCACCCGGTGCAGCGGCCCCTGCAGCAGGTCAAACGGCTTGCGGTAGGTTTCCTGCATCACTTCCTCCAAGTCCCCGGGCCGGGCCTCGCTGGCGGACAATTCACGGAAGCCCAGGAGCGGCGTGCCGGTCGCCCGCATCATCTGCAAAGTGCGGTCCTTGCCTGGCAGAAAGGACAGCCGCATGGCTTCCTGTCGTTCCATCACCCGCTGGACGGCGGCCCCGCACTCTTCCGGCGTGATCGCCCCTTTGATCTCGATGAAGCCACAAATGTGATTGGCACAATCCGCCACCGGAACCGGAGACGTTTCCCACAATTCCCGCTGGGGAAAGGTGAGGGGCTGCAGGCGCACCTCCCCGCTCTCCAGCCATTGCCGGAGGCGGGAACGATTGTCAGGCTCCTCCATGATTTCAGGAACCGGCGGTGGAATTGGTGGCAGGTTCAGCATCCGCGCCTATTCCCATCAAGCGGTCGATATCCTCATCCGAGAGCGCATCCAGATCCACCTCCGCCGCCGCCATCGGCGTTTCGGGAATGATTGCCTTCTCCGCCACCGGGCTGGCACTGCCGCCTCCAAGGTGCTCGGAAATCAGGGAAGCGATTTGCCCCACGGTGCGGGCCCGCATCAGGCTGGTCGGCGGCAGGGCGACTCCGATCGAACTTTCGATCAGGTTTTCGATCTCCACGCCCATCAGGGAATCCAGCCCCAGATCCGTCAGGGGCTGGTCATCGCGCAGGCTGTCAGGTTTGACGCGCAGCACCGAGCCGACCACATCCCGCACGGCTTGTCCGATCACCTCAATCCGGTCGTCCGGACCGGCCGATTGGATCTTCTGCCGCCAATCGCTGCTGCCACTGCTGGTTTCCTGGAGTTCGATACCTGAGGCAAAGATCCGCTCCACCAGAGGATTGTCCTGCATGCCCCGGAAGGATTGCCGCCACTTGGCCCAATCGACGCGGATCGCGGCCACCTGGGTGGAATGCGCTGTGAGGAACGATTCCATCAGCGTCGTCACTTCCCGTGGCGTCAGGGCTGCGGTGCCTTGCCGGGCGAGGAATTCGGCGACCCGTTCGTTGCGGGCGACATAACCTTCTCCGCCGAGCACCCCCCAGTTGATCGCGAGTGCCGGCAGACCCAGCGCCCGGCGATGGTGGGCCAGCGAATCGAGGAAGGCATTGGCGGCCGCGTAATTCCCCTGGGCGGGATTGCCAAAGATGCTGGAAACCGAGGAGAACATCACAAAACAATCCAAGGCGATATCCTTGGTGTTTTCATGCAGTAGCCATGCGCCGTGGGCCTTCGGAGCCATCACGGTGCGCAGGCGTTCACTGGTCAGGGCGGAAAGCGGGGCGTCGTCGATCACCATGGCCAGATGGAAGATTCCTTTTAGAGGCACCGCACCGGCCCGGGCTTCGCCGATCAAACGCGATACATCTTCAGGGGAACCGCTATCAGCTTTAATGACGGTGGTTTCGATTCCGTCGTTCCTCAGTTTCCCGACAAAGGCCACGGCCTCAGGCGTGGAGGCTCCACTCCGGCTGGATAGGATCAGGTGGCGGGCACCGCACTCCACCAGCCATTCCGCCAGCACCCTGCCAAACCCTCCAAGCCCGCCGGTAATCAGATAGGCTCCGTCGGATTTAACTTCAAAGGCGGGCAACGGCGCCTCGCCCTTCCGCAGGACAAAGGCATCCGCGAAGGCGACGACGACCTTGCCGGTGTGCTTGCCACCCGCCATCAGGCGGAAGGCGGCGTCGATCCGGCTGGCCGGGAAGGAACGATAGGGCAGCGGTGTCAAGGCTTGCTGTTCGACCAGTCCGGCGATCTCCGCCATCAATTCACGGGTTTGCTCGGCGTCGCCGGCGAAGACCGCATCCATGGCCACCACGTGGAAGGATGCGTTGCGGCGCAGTGACCAGAGCGGGAGGCGGGAGTTTTGATAAATGTCCCGTTTTCCGATCTCAATGAAGCGGCCAAACTCGGCCAGACAGGAAAGCCCCATCGGAATGGCTTCGGCGGCGAGAGCATTGAGCACCACGTCTACTCCCCGTCCTCCGGTCAACTCCATCACGGTCTCGGTGAAGTCGCCGCGGCGGGAATCAATCACGTGTTTGACCCCGAGCGTCTGCAGGAGAGCCCGCTTGGCAGGACTGCCGGCCGAAGCAATCACGTCGGCTCCCAGATGGTGGGCGATTTGAATAGCCGCCATGCCCACCCCTCCGGCTCCGGCATGCACGAGGATCATCTCCCCGGCTTTCATGCGGGCCACGGTCTTGAGGGCATGCCAGGCGGTCATGAAGACGACGGGCAGCGTGGCCGCTTCCTCATAGGTCAATCCGGAAGGCATCCGCCGCACATCGGCGGCTCTGGCGAGGGAGTGGGTGGCGAGGCCGAAGACGGCCAGACCAAAGGCGCGGTCGCCCGGAGCCAAATGCGTCACCGCTGATCCCACGGCGACCACTTCACCTGCCACTTCGTCCCCGAAGATCCGGGCGTCGGCGGTTTCCGCCGGATAGAGGGCCAAGGCCTTGAGCACGTCACGGAAATTCATCCCGGCGGCCTTAACTTTGATCAGCACTTCATCGGGGGCACAGGCCGGCATCAGGAACGGCGTGAACTTCAGACTATCCAGCAGCCCGCGTTCCCGGGACTCGAGACGCAGCGGCACGGAGGCCTCCAACGTTTGTTCCCGGACCGGCAACCCACGGGTGAGACGCTGGGCATAACGGGCTTCCCCCCGCAGGGCAATTTCCCGTTCGGTGCCGGCACCGGTCAGCTCATGCCAGAGAAAATCCCGGTCAGAGGAAGCCGCCACCGGAGCCAGATCGATGCTGCGGCACACCAAGTTAGGATGCTCACCGAGAATGACCCGGAAGATCCCGATGGCAGGCGCCTGCGCCACCGCAGTGGCCACCATGTCGCGGCCAGCGGGTTGGGCCCCGCGGGTAATGAGATCCAGCCGGATTTTGGCCACGGGCAGGGTTTCCTCCAAGGCATGGGTGAGATGCAGCAAGGCATCAATGCCCATCAAGGCATCCTGAGGGCGGTCGCCGGTCTGCTCATCCAGCGTCCACAAATAAACGAGATGCTCCGGTGGTGCCTCCTGCAACAAATTGGCAAACAACTGCTTCCAGTCGGCTGGCGAATCGGCCCGGATCGTGAAGACATCGGCTGCCGGAGTGGCATAGCTTTCTCCCCGGCGCACCACACGGCAGCGTGAACCCGCGGCCGTGATTCTGGCCGCCATTTCCGCGCCCAGTCCTGACTCATCGGCAAAGACGACACAAGAGGATGCGATCCCGCTTTCGACCGGGATGGAATCCGCTATCCCAGGGGTGGCCGCGCCAGCCTTGCGGGCCAGCAATGCCACCTGCCCTTCCCCATCCGGCCCCTGCAGGCCAGGGAATGACAGGGTTTCGGCAAAGCCGGCTTCCTTCAAAGCGGCTTCCCATTGAGCCCGCTGGAGCAACGGCTGATCCGGGCGCAGATCGCGGTCGGTCAGGTGCCACCAGCCACTGGTGAGTCCAAAGACGGCCTCGGTCCACAATTGAGGGGTCGCCACATCCATGAACATGAGAGTGCCTCCGGGAGTCAGCAACTCATGCAAGGTGCGGAGGGTGGCCCGGACATCGGCAACTGCGTGGAGCACGTTGGTTCCCACGATGAAATCATAGGTGTCCGGCTCAAAGCCCTGTTCGGCACCTGACTTCTCCAGATCCAGAATCCGGTATTCCACCTCCGGGAAGGCGGCCAGCTTCTGGTTGGCACTGGGAAAGAAACCGGCTGAGACATCAGTGAAGGTGTAGGTATGCACCCCACGTTCAAGGAGTGGCAGCATTTGTGCGGCGAGACCGGCGGTGCCGGCCCCGACTTCCAGAATGCGCAGGCCGCGCCCTTCCGGCAAATGCCGGGCGGCTTCCTGAACGGCACTGGTGATACTGGCCATCCAATGGCTGGCAAACAGGCCATCCCCATAAAATTGGTCCAACAATTCGGCACCTGGACCACTGAAAAGGATTTGCACAGCATCCTTTTCGCCCCGGATAATGGGACCAAACTCCGCACAGGTGGAGGCGCAAAGCATGCCTTCCGGCAAATGCCCGGGATGTTTGGCAATGAAATCGCGCAAGGCTTCCTGAGCCGAATCCGCCGCTGCCGCAAACGCGGCTGACGGACGGTAAGCCTGACCTTCCGCCGTCAACAGACCGCGGCTGACCAGCTTGTTCATGAGCCGCCCAAACACAGTCTGCAGCAACGGAGTGACGGCAAGGGAACCGGCGGTAAAGGCCGATGACGGGTTGACTCCCATTTCCCGCAGACCATGGGCCAGTTGCACGGCCGCCAAATCATCCTCGGCGGCCATGACTGCTTCGAGTTCGGCGCGGCCCCGGACACCGATGACTTCGTTCAGGGTCGCGGTGGCGGTGGCGTGGAGTTGTGTCAGGGGGACCGGCAGCGTCTTCGCCGCAGCCATGGTGGAAGCGGAGCGCTCCCAGTCCACATGATAGAGCAGATCCCGGCCGCCGCCGGAAGCCCCGGGACGGCGTGCGGCAGTCATGCTGATTGCCCTGAAACCATCCACCAGCACACAAGGCCGGCCCGCCTCGTCATAGAGAGAGATGCGTCCTTCGATCAGTTCATCATTGAAGTGCAGCACGCGGGCGCTGACTTTACTGGAAGCACCCGGGGAGCGCAGGAAAAGAATCCGGGCAAAACGCACCGGAAGTTTCATCTTGGCACGGCGGTCCTCGACGGTCTTGGCTCCGGCGGAGAAGATTTGCAGGGCCCCATCCAGCAGCACGGGATGCAGGGCATATTCGGCGGCCCGCTTGCTGATTCCTTCTGACAAGGAAACACGGCCGGCCGATTTGCCTCCACCCGCAGCCAATTCCCGGATCGGACGGAATTCGTCGCCATAACGCAGGCCGAGATCGCTCATGTGGCCGTAGAACTGGCCGACGCCTTCCGGCTCCAATTCCGGACCTGGAGTCTGCCACTCCGAAGCCCCAAAGGACGATTCGGTGCGCTCGCTGCGCATGGACCCGACCACATGGACCGACCACGAGGCCGCCTGGTCGAACTTGCTCTGGATCGTGAAAGTGCGCTCGCCTGGCTCGTAGGTGAGTTCCATCACCAGACCCGACGGCGGATCAGGCAGGATGAGCGGCTTGCGGATCTCAAAGTCTTCAATCGCAAACGGCCGTCCTTCAAATAACTGCACGCCGGCTTCCAGCACCATTTCCACAAAACCGGCCCCGGGGAAAATCACGTGGGTGTCGACTTTGTGATCCTTCAGGAAGGCCATGTGCCGGCCATCGAGCCGGGTAATCCAGGTGGGAGTGGCACGGGGCAGGCGCTGGTCCAACAATCCTTTGCCACCGGAGGAGAGGCGGCTGTCGCGTAATTCGCTGCATTCATGCCACCAGCGGCTGCGGTCCCATGGATAGGCCGGCAGGGAGATCAACTCCCGCGACGGCGTCATGGCGGCAAAATCGAGGGTGACCCCGGCCCGATGGAGCGCGAGGGCAGCTTCCACCAAGCAGGTATGTTCGCGTTCGCGGCGGGTGGATGAGGTGACCGTGGCCTTCTGTCCGCGGGCGGCGAGGCACTCCTGGATCGAGATGGATAGCGCCGGATGGGAACTGATCTCCAACCACACATCGACCCCGGAATCAGCGAGGGCATTCACGGCCGGCACAAACTGCACGGCTTGCCGGATGCCCCGGCCCCAATGGGCGGCGGTGCAGTCCTGCCCGGCGTGCCGCTGGCCGGTCACGGTGCTGAAGAACGGCACTGATTCAGGCTGCGGCGCCAGATCGGCCAGCGCGGCCGTCAGGGCGTCGGCCGCCGGCTGCATCAGGGCATGGTGGAAAGGATGTTCCACCCTGACAAAACGGGCAAACACAGACTTGGCCTCCAGTTCCGCCCGGATTACTTCCAGCACCGGCTGCGGCCCGGAAAGAGTCAGAGATTTCGGACCATTGAACGCGGCAATGCTGACCTCGCGGCCATGCCCTGCCAGCAGGAGTTGGGCCTCCTCTTCTGAAAGTCCCACCGCCAGCATGGTGCCCTCGCCGCGGGCACATTCGTGCATCAGACGGGCCCGCAGCACGATCACCCGCGCCGCTTCCTCCATGCTGAGAATCCCGGCGACGCAGGCCGCCGCGATCTCGCCCACGCTGTGGCCGACGATAGCGTCAGGCGTGACTCCCATGGATTTCCACAAGGCACTGAGGGAAAATTGGAAGGCAAAGATGGCGGGTTGGGCCACTTCGGTCTGTTGCAGCCGGGACGTCGCCTGGTCCCGCGCCAATTCCTCGAGCAGGGAGAAGCGCGCGTGCGGCTTCATGGCATCCGCACAGGCTTCCATCGCTTCGCGGAACACGGGTTCATTTTCCATGAGTTCGCGGCCCATGCCCCACCATTGCGGACCTTGTCCGCTCATCACAAAACCAATGCGCGGCGCGGCCTCGCGCCGGGGGGTGAATGACGTCAGGGCCTGGCCCCCGCTTTCTCCGGCGGCAAAGGCCTGCAATTCCTGCACCAATTCATAGCAGGATGGGGCCGCGAGCGTGATCCGGTGGGGATGATGGTTGCGGCGGGCTCCCAATGTGTAAACCAGCGAGGGCAGCAGGGGGGACGTGCCGTTGCCTTTTTGATGGACTTCAATCCACTCCGCCAGCCTTCCGGCGACGCCCTGCAGGGCAGTTTCCGACCGGGCTGAGAGCACCAGCGGCCAGGCACGGTCAGTCAGGAGTGGCTCATGCACTGAAGGCGCCCGCACCGGTGGTTCGGCGAGAATGACGTGGGCATTGGCTCCGCCAAATCCAAACGAGTTGACCCCTACGAGGCGGGGACCATCGGTTTCAGGAAACGCTTCGAGGGTGGTGGGCACCCGGAGTTTCAAGGCGGCGAAATCGATGTGTTCGCTGGGAGTCGTGAAATGCAGACTGGCCGGAATCTGACGGTGTTTCAGAACCAATAATCCTTTGACCAGTCCGACCACGCCGGCGGCGGTCTCAAGGTGGCCCATATTGGTTTTCACGGAACCGATGGCGAGAGGGGCATCGGGACTGCGATCGACGCACAAGGCCTCCGCGAGGGCGGTGGCTTCAATGGGGTCACCCACTGCGGTTCCGGTTCCATGAGCTTCCACAAAACCGACCTGCGAAGGGGAAATACCGGCATCGGCACAGGCATCCCGCACCAGTTGCGCCTGGGCTTCCGGACTGGGCAGGGAAATGCCGTTGGTATGACCATCCTGATTCAAGGCCGTCCCGAGGATCACCCCTTGAATCGGATCTCCATCAGCAATGGCCTGGGACAGCAGTTTCAGCAGGACCACACCTGCGCCTTCCGCCCGCACAAATCCGTTGGCCGCGGCGTCGAACGCCTTGCACTTGCCATCGGGCGACAGCATCCCCGCCTGGGAAAATCCGATAAACCCATCCGGCGTAATGATCACGGTCACTCCCCCCGCCAGCGCCATGCGGCAGCGTCCCGTCCGGAGTTGCTCGCAGGCAACATGCACCGCAGTCAGAGCCGAAGAGCAGGCCGTATCCATCGACATGCTGGGGCCCTTCAAATTAAGGCTGTATGAAATGCGGTTGGCCGCAATGCTGTGGGCACTCCCGGTGGGGGAGTGGGCACTGATCCCGGCACGGTCGGTTCCTCCGCCCTGAATGTTCTGATAGTCGTTGTGGGAGACCCCGACAAAGACCCCGATGTCCGCGCCTCGCTCCAAGTCCAAAACCACTCCGGCATCTTCCAAGGCTTCCCAGGCGGTTTCCAGCATCAATCGCTGCTGGGGATCAATATAGGGTGCCTCGCGGGGAGAAATGCCAAAAAACTGGGGGTCAAACTGATCGATCTGGTCCAGAAACCCGCCACGCTTGGCAATGGACTTCCCGGCCAGACCGGGTTCAGCATCGTAAAACCGCTCCACGTTCCATCTGTCGGCCGGCACCTCGGTGACCACGTCCCGCCCCTCAGCCAGCAGTTGCCAGAATGATTCGATATCGGTGACTCCGCCGGGGAACCGACAGCCGATTCCGATGATTGCTACTGCTTCTTTTTGCATAAAAAATGGCACCGCCTGGGTGGGGGCGCACTTCTGTAGCAATTAGCTTGCTGGAACAAGGACAAATTCCGCACTTCCTTCGCCTTGACGGAGCAAAAGGCCCCTGCGGCCCCCTAAAGATCGGCCAAAGTAGCCTGTCCCCGGGCCTTGACCTCCGGATCATCCTTGCCGGTATTGGGCATGGCCAATCCTTTGTTGATACATTGGCGGGCTTCCGTCTCCTTCCCCATTTGCGCGTAGGTCCGGCCCAACTCAATATGATGAATCAGACGGTCGGGGTTCAATTGAATGGCCTTTTGAAAACAGTGGACCGCTTCCTCATTGGTGGCTGCCGGCAGTTCCCCGTAAACCAGCTTGGCCATGGCCCGCTTGACCATGCCGATGTCGGCGAGACGTTGATGCCAAGTGCCCAGGACATGCCAGGCCAAATCCTTGCCTGGATCCAGCGCAATGGCCTGATCCACTGAGATTTTAACCTGACGGGAGGCTTCCATTTTTTCTTTGGTATCAAGGAATGGAACCAATTTTGCGTAGGAAAGGGCCACGGACAAATGGGCCTCTGCCTCCTTGGGGGAAAGAGTCACCGCCCGTGCGGCGTAGGTCTTCCCCGTGTTGGCAAATTTGATTTTATCGGCCAATTCCGGCGCATCTGCCATCAGATGGCGATATTGCCGGGCAATACAAAGCAGCAGCCCCACGTTGTTCGGCTCCAGTTTCTCAGCGGGCAAATAGGAGGCCAGTGCTTCCGTGGGGCAAAACTTCTGATCGGAAACGTCCCCCTTTTTGATCAATTCCGCGACTGACTCCTCCGCCAAAGCCATGCCGGGCAAGATGAGACACAGAGCCAGACAAAAGGATTTGAAGGAGCGGATGGATTTCATAAGCGCGGGGGGATGGGTAAACAAAAGGCGCTGATTGAGCGGCATGATACTCCGGGCCTGTTTGGGAAAACACCAAGTGGCCCCCGGGGTCAACACGGGCCCAGCTACCGGTTTGTCTCAGAGTCTTCCAAGGCCTCATTCCAGAATTTTCCACCACCCCGACCGCCCAGCTCCCGGCAAAATTATAGCCCTTCAGCGCCTGGGTATCACTTGAATTTCCCTTCAGGACTGCGGCGGCCGCATCCAAATAACTGCCCAGCTGGACCAAGGGCTGCGCGGCCAAGCGCTGTTCCTGCATTCTGGCAATGACTCGACCGGCAGGCGTGACCGGGGCATAACTGAGCCGCCTGTTGGTGGCCCGTGGCATAATTCTTGCACGCCGGCACCAAGCTGACGAAGATCACAGCGAGGAGCGGTGCGCGCAGAAAACCGGGCCAGTGCCTTTTAGCGATGCGGTCGCCGTTTCCCAGGGCCCGGAGTCCGGGCTAAACCGGGTGGCTCTCCTTCGCTTTGGCAGAATCAGTGGACTGACGCGAGTGCTTTTCATAGATTTCGACGTCGTAAATATTACCAGAACCTATCAGACGGGCGCTCCGCAGGCCAGCGGTGGCCAGCAGGCTGGCCAGATTCTCCCGGTGACGATAATCAAACTTTTTACCAAATACCTCCAGAATCCGGGTGCTGGCATGTGGCCGGTAGGTGTTGACGATCAACGATCCTGATTCCTTGGTGATTTTATCCAGACTGGCCGCCAAGTGATGCGCCGTGGCAGGTTCCTCTATTACAGGATGACCGTGGCGCTGTTCAGTCGTATCACAGGTAAATCCCTGCAGATACTCCAGAATTCCCACAGAGGTCACCACGTCGTAAGCAGCCACCGGAGTTCCCCCGGCAGGCGCCTCTCCCACAAAAATATCCTCCGTAACCGCCGAAATCCCGGCTTCCGCTCCCGTCCCCACCGGTCCGGTCCGGGTGGTCGCCAACTTGGAAAGCAGATGTTTGGTCTTTTCGGTGTTCGACAGCTCCCGATCGGTGATCCGTGCGGTGATCCGCGAGGGATCATAACCGTCCCTCACCAACCGGTCCCACGCCAGGATCATGCTCAACCCGGTGCCGGCCGCGAGAGCTTTCAGCCGGACGGAAGCACCCTGCTCCAGTCGGCGCCTCGCTTCCTCATACGTGGCCCGCGTTTCCCAAACGAACCGCAATTGCACATCCCTGCCCTGCACGGAGTTGAAAAAAATCCGATCCCATCCCGAGCCCGCGCCGCGGATTTCCGGTGCCAGCATCATGTAAGGACCGTTCATGGGATCGCCCCCTTCGACCAGCGCTTCGATTTCCTTCCGGGAGGCCGATAAGAGCGAATGGGCGTAGGGGTGGCCGGACCGCTCCAGCAGGCGGTTGCTGAATCCACTGGTTTCGGGAGGGTCCCGACGGGTGGTCGTCCGTTTGAGATGCCGGTAACTGGCCCGCGCCATGGCTCTCTGGACCAGTCCCGCCGGCTTGATGGCGGCTCCACTAAAAACAGCGCGGCTCAGGCTGCTGATGATGGCTTCCGATAAAGCCCAATCCTGCCCCGAATAAAGGGCTGATACGGCATCCATCGGGCTAAGTTTTGCCAAACCGCTCATATGACAGGTTTTGTTTGAAATTCTTCAGGCCGAATCAACCCGGTTGGATTGCCCGTGATCTGCCCATCCCTCCAGCCCGGCAAGAAAGGGCATCGTAATGAGCGAGGCATAGGCAGCATTTCAGCAGAGGATAAAAGTGACTTTTCCCACGGGAGACAGCCTCCTTGAGCGGCAACGATGCCCAGGGTTGTTTAGGGCATTCAAAACTCACCGCCACCGGAAATGGCCATTGAGCGGAAACTCGAAGAGCCGGTCCTCTTCCCGGGCTCCCTGCCCGATGTTATGCACGATCAGCGGCCTTGCCTCTGCATTGCGGCGATCACTCACCATCATGATATGGGGGAGCTTTCCAGCCACGGTGCAGGTGACGAAGTCGCCCGGCCGGTAGTCAATCGCGTCCTGCGTGACCGCCAGGGAAGCCCCGCGCCGCTTCAGGAAGACGGCGAGATTGAGCACCCGGCGGTGATCAATGTTGCGGTCGGTGCGCTGGAGCCCCCAGATTTTGGGATAAGCGGAAAAGTTTGCCTTCATGTCCTCGTGCACGGCTTGCTGCAGATCCACCCCGCACGCCCGTAGCGCCCGGATCACCACATCGGCACATACCCCACGATCCTCCGGTACGTCGCCCATGGGATAGGGGAGCACCACGTAGGCCGGATCATAAGTCAGCGTCCTGCCGATCTGCCGCCGGGCCGCGGCCACCAGATTTGCCCCGGTTGCCACCATCTGCGCCGGTTTATCCGCCAGCAACGGCGGTGGGACGCAGGCAGGAAACAAAACAAGAGCATGTTTTAGCAGGCGGCGACGGGTCATGCCGTATCCGTAGCACAACCCGCTCACCAGAGGCGAAAGGAATTGCCCGGGGAACGCTTGTGAAATTTTTCACAAAATCGCCTTGCCGCTCTTTAGGGGGCGTTCATAGTCGGTAATCGGGGAATTTTCCCAAATTTTCGACCCATCCAGCCCTACCCTGTGAGTACTGCGACGCAACCTTCCGGCCCTGCGGCCCCACCCGTGGATCTTGTGAACGTGCAGGTGAACGGCCAATGGCTCAAATTCCCCAAAGGAACCCGCATGATCGAGGCCCTCCGGCAGGCCTCGGTGGATGTCCCCCACTATTGTTATCACCCCAAAACTGAGCAGCCCCGGCAATTGCCGCATGTGCCTCGTGGAAACCGGTATGCCTGCCCGCCCGGCCCCTGGGACCACCGAAGTGGACAAGGACGAACATGGCTTCGCCAAAATCATGTGGAGTCCCCGCGCAGCCATCGCCTGCGCCAATACCATTTCCGAAGGCCTCGGCATCCGCACGGAGAGCAAGCTGGTGGAGGAATGCCGCAAGGGGGTGATGGAATTCCTCCTCATCAACCATCCGCTCGACTGCCCAATCTGTGACCAGGCCGGCGAATGCAGTCTGCAGGAGTTCTCCGTCGAGCACGGCCGGGGCACTTCCCGCTTCCAGGAAAATAAAGTCAAAAAGCCGAAGCACAAACAAATCGGCCCCCGCATCACCTTGGATGACGAGCGCTGCATCATGTGCAGCCGCTGTATCCGCTTCACTTCGGAAATCGCCGACGACCCCGTCCTCGGCTTCACCGAACGCGGCAGCTACACCGTCCTCACCACCCATCCGGACAAGGAACTGGCCAACAATTACAGCCTCAACACCGTGGACATTTGTCCCGTCGGGGCCTTGACCAGCAGCGACTTCCGTTTCTCAATGCGCGTCTGGTTCCTCAAGGACACCAAGAGTATCTGCACCGGCTGTGCCCGTGGCTGCAACATGGACATCGGCAGCCGGAACGAAGTGATCCACCGCCAAACCCCGCGCGAGAATAACGACGTTAATTCCGCCTGGATGTGCGACGCCGGCCGACTCGATTTCCATTACGTCAATAGCGAGGCCCGCCTCACCCAGCCCACGATCAAGGAACACGGCACACACCGTGCTGCGACCTGGCAGGATGCCCTCGCCAAGGCCGCCACCGCACTTCAATCGGCGCAGCCCAGCCAGATTGCCATTATCGCGTCCGGCCGCATGACCAATGAAGAGCTTTTCCTGACCAAGCGCCTCGCGATCTCCCTCGGCGTCACTCACCTTGATATCGTCCCCCGCACGGGTGAAGCCGACAACTATCTCGTCCACGCCGACAAAAACCCCAACACTGCGGGCGCCCGACTCATCCTCGGCACCGAACCCGGCAGCCAACTCGCAGCCATCCGCGATAAAGTGGACCGCGGCGAAGTCACCACCGTCATCGCCCTTCAGGAAAACCTCCTCGGCGAGGCCGGTTTTACGGCGGCCCAGCTTGGCAAACTGCAATCCTTCATCGCCTGCCACATCCTCGCCAATCCCAGCGCGGAACACGCCCATGTCGTCCTGCCCCTCGCCGCCTACGCGGAAAAACGCGGCAGCATGATCAACGCCACCGGCCGCCTCCAACGCCTCAACAAGGCAACCGAACCCGCCGGCGAAGCCCGCTCCGACTGGGAAGTCCTCCGCGACCTCACTCTTGCCGTCAGCGGCCAAAACGGCCTCTACTCCATTGAGGACGTTTTCAAATCCATGGCCGCCGCCATCTCCCCCTTCGCCGGCCTCAACCTCGGCAAAATCGGCGACACCGGTCTCCCTCTTCTCGAAACCACCGAAACCATCCCCGTGCTCGAACGCGAAAAGGAACGCAAGGCCAAGGGAATCATCGTTGGTTGATCTTCCCCTGACTTCTTTTTCATGGACTGGTTTTTCATCATCTCCTCCGGCATCAAAATCGCCGTTATCACTTTCGGCATTATCCTGCCGCTGGTGGCTTTGTCTTCCTTGGCGGAACGCAAGGTCAGCGCCTTCATCCAGGACCGTATCGGTCCCAACCGCGTCGGCATTCCCATGACCCTGCTGGGCGCGAAGAAGGACATCCCGTTCTTCGGACTCGTGCAGCCTTTGGCGGACGGCCTGAAGTTCATCCTCAAGGAGGACTTCACGCCAAAACACGTCCGGAAATTCTACTTCTGGCTCGCCCCGGCCCTCGTCCTGGTGCCAGCTTTACTTACCGTTGGGGTGATTCCTTTTGGATCCACCATGCAGCTGTTTGGCAAACAGATCCCGCTGGTCATCGCTGACCTCAACATCGGTCCTCTGTTCGTTTTCGCCATCTCCAGCCTCGGCGTTTACGGCATCGTGCTGGCAGGCTGGGCCTCCAATTCCAAGTATCCCTTTCTCGGAGGCGTGCGTTCCAGCAGCCAGATGATTTCCTACGAAATTGCCCTCGGCCTGAGTGTCATCCCGGTCCTCATGATCTTCGGCGAATTGAATCTCGGTTCCATCGTCCAGTTCCAGGACAAAAACGGCTGGCTCCTCCTCCCGCTCTGGGGCGATGGCCTCAGCCTCCAGCGCTGGCTCCTGCTGGTTCCCCTGGTGATCAGCTTCATCGTCTTCACTGTCTCCATCTTTGCGGAAACCAACCGCATGCCCTTCGACTTGCCGGAGTGCGAAACCGAACTCGTGGCCGGTTATCACACCGAATACAGCTCGATGAAATTCGCCCTCTTCTTTCTCGGCGAATACGCGGCCATGATCGTGGGCAGTGGCCTCATCGTCACCCTTTTCCTCGGCGGTTGGTCCATTCCCTTCGGAGATAAAATCGGTCTCGGTTACGAGGCCGCCCAGAACACCTGGTGGGTCGGCCTGCTGCACCTCGGCTGCTTCCTCACCAAAGTCGTCGCCTTCATCTTCTTCTTCATGTGGGTGCGCTGGAC
>CAIZWU010000036.1 GCA_903936775.1 uncultured bacterium
ACTCCGCTCCAGCCTCCTCGCCGCCATCAGCGATCTTTTCCCCGCGGCCTCGCTGGAACCGGCCCCCGCCAGCACCTCCGGCGGCAGCGATCTGCTGGCGGCGCTCCCGATCCGTTTCCTGCCGGGGCGGCTCGAGATTCCCGCTCCCCCGTTTTGGAGTCCTCTCAAACTCTCCCTCGCCACCGCGTGGGGTTGCGTGCTCCTCGCTTCCGTCGCCGTCGCCCTCGTGCTGCGCGGCATGATGCTCCTCAGCGAACGCCGCGCGGCTTTTGTCTCTGCCGTCACCCACGAGCTGCGCACCCCGCTGGCCACTTTCAAGCTCTACTCCGAAATGCTGGCCGACGGCCTCGTCAAAGATCCGGCCAAACGCCAGTCCTATCTGGAAACCCTGACCACCGAAGCCGACCGCCTCGGCCACCTCGTCGAAAACGTCCTCTCCTATTCCCGGCTGGAACGCGGCAAGGGAGCCGAAGGCCGGATTCCGGTCATCCTGCGCGATCTCCTCCACCGCGTCGAACCCCGGCTCCACCAGCGCGTCTCCCAGGCCGGGGCGGAATTTTCCGTCCACCACGAAACTATTCCTGACGATTTTGCCCTGACCACCGATCCCGCCGCCGTGGAGCAGATTCTCTTCAATCTGGTGGATAATGCCTGCAAATACGCGGTCCGCGACGGCATCCCGGCCCAGCTCGAACTGGTCCTGACGCCGGTCCCGGCGGCCCTGCAGTTCGCCCTCCGTGACCATGGCCCGGGCCTCACCCGCGCCGAAGCCCGCAAACTCTTCCGCCCCTTCCACAAAAGCGCCCGCGACGCCGCGCACTCCGCTCCGGGCGTCGGCCTCGGCCTCGCGCTCTGCCGCCGCCTCGCCCGCGATCTCGGCGGCACCCTCGAAATTGACCACACCTGGCCGCACGGGGCGTGTTTTGTCCTGACTTTGCCGGTCCCGGCGTAAGAGGTGGACGGAGATTTGGAAGGCCGTGGCTTGACCCCGCGTTTCCGGTCAGTCATCCTGACGCCTCCATGAAACGCCTGCTTTGCCTCCTCCTGCTTACCTGCACCTCCGCCCGGGCCGATGGCGTGGCGGACAACCTGGCCGAAAATGTCCGCCGCATTCCTCCCGCAGGCGTGCCGATTCCTGACGAAATGCGGACCATGCTCACGGCCGAGTGCCAGCGGTTGAGTGCTGCCATCGGGGACGTGCAGGGGCAATTGAAGGAAAAGCCCGATCTGCTCCGCTACCTGCCGGACGTGCAGATCTTCCACAAGGCGGTCGATTGGGCGCTGCGGTTTGATGAATTCTACGACGCCAAACAGGCCGAATGGGCGAATGCCCAGCTCCGCGAAGGGTTTTCCCGGCTGGAAGCCCTCGCCAATCACAAAACCCCATGGCTGGAGGACACCGGCTTGGTGCCGCGCGGGTACCAATCCAAAATCGACGGCTCCATCCAGCCCTTCGGCATGGTGGTGCCGGAATCATTCCAGAAAAACCTGCCTTACCGTTGGCGGCTGGACTGCTGGTTCCACGGCCGTGGCGAGAAGTTGACGGAACTCGACTTCATCCACCAACGCCAGCATGACCGCGGCGAATTTGCTCCGCCGGACACCCTCGTGCTCCACCCCTACGGCCGTTACTGCAATGGCTCGCGTTTCGCCGGCGAAACGGATTTCTTCGAGGCCCTCGAAACCGTGAAGCGCGATTACCGCATCGACGAGGACCGCATCATCGTGCGCGGTTTCTCCCTCGGCGGAGCCGCCTGCTGGCACCTCGCCACCCACCACGCCTGGCAATGGTGCGCCGCCAACCCCGGCGCCGGCTTCAGCGAGACCGAACAATTCCTCAACTTCTTCCAAGGCGAAAAACTCCAGCCCCATCCGTGGGAACGGAAACTCTGGAACCTCTACGACTCGACGGCGGTGGCGGTGAACCTCTTCAATGTCCCTACCGTGGCCTACAGCGGGGAAATCGATAAACAAAAACAGGCGGCGGATCTGATGGCGGCGGCTTTGGAAAAGGAGGGCATGGCTTTGACGCACATCATCGGGCCACAGACCGCCCACCAATGGGAGCCGGCAGCGAAGGTGGAAGTGGCTAGACGGATGGATGTCCTCGCAAAAAGCGGCGGCTCGGCCCGATCTTCCGATTTACGCCCGGGGAATGACCGCCTCGTGACCTATACCCTGCGCACTAACCGGTTTAGAAATGGCACCATTGATGCCTTGGAGGAACATTGGAAACCTGCCTCGCTGAAATTGGCCGCCAACTATCTCGCCAATGAAGTCAGCACCTCCAACGTCTCCGCTTTCACGCTGAATTATCCGCCCGGCACCTTTCTAAACCCCCTGCGCAGGCAATTTACCATCTTCGTCAATGGATTCGGGTCGGATGACGACTCCTGCAGCCTGGATGTTCCCGTGTCCTCGGATGGATCCGCCGCTTATTCCTTTCACAAGCAAAAAGGAAAATGGGTCGCAGGGGCTCTTCCTTCCGGAGGCCTTCGCAAAAAACACGGTCTCCAAGGCCCCATCGACGATGCCTTCATGGACTCGTTCATCTTCGTCCGCCCCACCGGCCAGGCCGCCAGTGAAAAAGCCGGAGCCTGGGCCAAGGCGGAACTGGACCGCGCGATTGAGCATTGGCGGCGGCACTTCCGCGGCGAGGCCCGGGTGAAGGACGACACCGCCATCACGGAAGACGATATCAAATCCGCGAACCTCATCCTCTGGGGCGATCCCTCCTCGAACTCCCTGATCGCCAAAACCGCCGCGCAACTCCCCATTGCCTGGACCGGCAGCGAAATCAAAGCCGGCGAAAAAACCTTCCCCGCCGCCGACCACGCCCTGATCTGCATCTACCCGAACCCGCTGAACCCGGAGCGTTACCTCGTGCTCAACAGCAGCTTCACCTTCCGGGAATACGACTACCTCAACAACGCCCGCCAAACCCCCAAACTCCCCGACTGGGCCGTGATCGACGTCAATCAAGCCCCCAACGCCCGCACCCCCGGCCGCATCGCCGCCGCTGATTTCTTCGGAGAAAAGTGGGAGCTGAAACCGGGGTCCTGACGGGGATCGGAACCGGTCAACCGTCCAGAAGACCGGCCAGCCCAAGCCACCTTGCCATCCGGGGTAGGGATTTCCCTGATTCAGTTATTCCGGGGCTTTAAATCTTGACCGCTTGGGAGAACTATCTCTAATGGCACGCTGCATTTGAGCAGTCATTCATTTAGATGACCGCTCTCCAGTCAATCCCCATGAAACTGATTTCTTCCACCCTTCTGACGGCCGCGCTCCTTACCTCCAGCCTGTCCGCCGGCACCGTATCCCTCAGCAATAGTTGGAGCGAATTCGATTGGAACCAGACCAATCCCACCGCGCCGAACGCCGGCATCCTCTCCCTCAGCGGTCAATCCAGCACCGGTTTCACGGCCACGACCGGTCCGAACACCTTGGCGGACTCCGCGGGCCGTCCGCGGGTGTTCCAGACCTTCACCCCCCAGACCCTCGCGGCGGTGGGTGACAACGTCAGCCTTTCCTTCAAACTCACCTCGGCGAACGGCATGGTGATCGGGGATTCTGCCTTCCGGTTCGCTTTGGCGGATACGTCGCGCAATCAGGGCATCTGGGCTTCGATCGACTTTGGCCCCGTTGTTGCTGGAAATGCTTCCACCACAAGATTTGACGGCAGCATCACCGACCCCTCCGTCTCCACGTCCTACGTCGCTGGAAATTTTGGTCATTTCCTGAATTCCGGCACGTCCCGGGCCACCTCCTCTGCCATCCCCAATGGGACTGGTTTTGGAGACCCCGCGACCCTTTCCACCGTGCATAGCCTCAGCCTGTCGGTGACACGGGTGGTTGGCGGGCTGAGTTGGACCTACTCTTGGGGAAACAGCGCCGGCGCCGCCACCACCGTGGTCACCATCGGCACGACTTTCGATGACAGCATTACCCAGACCAATGGCGCCAATGGCGTGATGAGTAGCATGGACGGCATCGCGTTTGCGCTCTTTAGCGATGCCCCTTACGATGTCGGAAACACCGGCAGCTACACGGTCTCGGATGTCGTGGTGTCCGGGGTAAATGCCATCCCTGAGCCCGCGTCCGCCGGCTTATTGCTGCTCGGCACCCTGCTCACCGCCGGCCGCCGCCGCCGTCAATAGCTGCCGCATCGCGGGGCAGGGTATCTGCTCAAAAGAGACTAAGCGGGACGCGCCCGGGGTCTGCCCTCCAGAAACCAGATTGCCTTTCCCCCGCGATAGGGGCAGGGTGGACCTGTGAATGAGGAATCTACACGCCCTCATGGTGGTGGACCGCTGACCGGCGAGGTAGTTTATTTCTACGCCTTTGATTTCGCCTATGACATGCAGCGGCAGCCGGTCCGGACGCTGCTGGGTTGTCCCTTGGAGCCCTATCAGATCGACGCCCGGAAACGCGGCCCCCGCGGGCAGGTTTTTTTCCGCCCGCTGATGGCGGCGCTGCCGGAATTGAAACGCAGCAGCGGCGGAACGGACATGACGTTTCAAGTCGCCCTCAAACTACTGCCGATCGGAGCGCTCAGCATTACTCTGCGGACGGCTTTTTCGGTGGAAAACCCGGAGGAACTGGCGCGCTGGCAGGACCCGGTGTTTGAGGAGGGGGAAAGGCTGGATGCCTGGGTGAAAGACACCATCGAAAACGCCCGGAACGAACTGGCCAGCCACGCCATCCGCCCCCATGAACGCCTGCCGGAGGGTGAGGCCTACACAGTATTTTGCCTCCACGCCGACTCACCGGGCATCGGCATGCCGGCGGCGGAATGGCTGCAGCAGAACCGGGCCGCGGTGGCCGCGCTCCTGACCCGCGAGGAGGGCGGCGTCCGTCTGTCGGATCAGGAAATCGCCGAATCCACCAGCCACTGGCTGAGTTATTACCGGCATGATCTGGTAGTGGTGGACTGGGACGGAGCCCTGGTCATCGATCACCCGGCCGGCTTCGCGGAAACGCTCTACGTCATGGAGTTGGCCAATGTGCAATTGGAGGAACTCGAAGCCTATGATGTTTACATCGATGAAGCCTTGGATCGCGCCTACCGGGACCTGTCCGGCATGCGGCGTCCCCGTAAGGCAGGGGTTTTGCACGAACTGAAGGAACTGCGGATCGATTTGGCCCGATTCAGCGACGAACTCCAGAATATCACCAAGTTTTTCGGAGAGTGGCACCTCGCCCGGGTTTATGAAAACACCGCCCGGGTTTTCCACCTCGCGGACTGGCACCGGGCGATCGATGAAAAACTCAGGACCCTGGACAGCCTCTACGAAATGCTGAAACAGGATCAAAACCATCGAGTCATGCTGTGGCTGGAGGCCGCCATCGTCCTGCTTTTCATCATGGACTTGGTGCTGCTTTTTTGGGGAATCGGGAAATGACTGGTGCCGGTCGGGCAGGTTCCTTGGCGCGGACCGCGGAAAAACCATGACAGATCGCACCTTCACGGTGCGTCCGATGCCTTGCGCCGCGGGATGTCCGGGTTTCCTGTCCCATCCCTTTTTCCCTTTCCAACGTAATCTGCATACTCTCCCTTCCCACTATGACTCCCGCCGAAAATCTCGATGCCCATCTCCGTGCTATGATTCAGTGGCACTTCAATCCGGAAACCGGCTGCCCCTTCTGGCTGGATTGGGCCGCGCAGGCCGGATGGGACCCGCGGAAGGAAGTCACCACCTTTGCGGACATCAATAAATTCCCCCACTTCCAGGACGACTGGCTGCGCGACGAGCAAAATGAACGCTTCGTGCCCAAGGGTTTCGGCGACCGGCCCTTCAACATCTTCGAAACCGGCGGCACCACCGGTTTGCCAAAGCAGCGTATCGGCTGGGATGACTATAAAGTCGACTACGAGGAATTCGGCGATAACCTGGACGACACCTACTTCCCCCGCGGCGGCAAATGGCTCATGGTCGGTCCGACCGGCCCCCGCCGCCTGCGTCTCGCCATCGAGCACCTCGCCAACTACCGGGGAGGTTCCTGTTATTTCGTTGATCTGGACCCGCGCTACGTGAAAAAACTGATCGTGCGCAAGAAATACGACGAGGTGGAGCAGTACATGAAACACGTCATCGATCAGGCGGTCGAAATCATCAAACACCGCAACATTTCCTGCCTCTTCACCACCCCACGCCTGCTCGAGGCGCTCGCCGAACGCATTTCCATCCCCGGTTATGGCATCAAGGGCTGCTTCTGCGGCGGCACCAGCATGACCCCGCAGATGGTCCGTTTCCTCAGCGAGGAAGTGCTGGAAAACAAAGCACAATTTGTCCCCACCTACGGCAATACCCTGATGGGACTCGCCTGCAGCCTGCCCGCCACGCTCAAGGACAAGGGTTACAGCGTGACCTACTACGCCCCGCAACCCCGCGCCGTGCTGCGCATTGTGGACAGCAAAGAAACCGGCCGCGTGATGGATTATGGCGAATACGGCCGGGTGGAGCTCACTACCTTGACCAAGGAATTTTTTATGCCGCGTTTCCTCGAACGCGACGAAGCCATCCGCCGCGAACCCTGCGAAAAATACCCATGGGACGGCGTCGGTGACGTCCGGCCATTCGGGGCACTGGAGAAGAAGATCGTGGAAGGCGTCTATTAGACCATTCTCCAGCATTACCAGCCCGTAGCCTGACTCTGTCGCAGACGAGTCGGCATCAGAGCAGGGGCCAAGTGTGCCGCCCCGGGATCAAAACCCCCGCTGCCCGGTTTCACGAGGCACTCCCCGTCATTCTCGAGGTTTCCCTGCTTCCGCCGGCGCATCCCCACCCGGTCCCGGATGGGGCAGGGGCATTTGCTGCTCCTCCGCCACCTCCAGATTGCTGGTCGCCAGCGCGATCTCCGATTCATGCCGGTCATACGCCGTCAGGCACAGCCGGAGCATTTCCAGTCCCGCTTCGCGCTCATCATGGACAATCCCTCCCGGGTCTACTTCCCGCAAGGCCTCCACTTCTGAGGGAAACCGGGCCCGGCACAGGGTCGCGATCTTCGGATTCCGCTCCTTGGCAATCGTCAAAGCCGTCCGCGCCAATTCCACGTGAGGAAAGGTGATCACGATCACGCGGGCCCGGTCCACGCCGGCCAGTTCCAAGGTATCCGCCTGCGAAATATCCGCAAACAGCACCGAGTGCCCCTCTTTAATAAGGCGCCGCGCCGTTTGAGCATTCAATTCCACGATCACGACTGGGATTTGCAACCGGTCCAAGGCCTGATGCACCATGCGGCCCACCGTCCCATACCCACACAAAATCGCATGATCCCGCACTTCGCGCATCCGTTTGCTGAAATCCTTCCCGCTCTCGGGTTTCTGGGCCGTCCCACTGCGCACCACCTCCCAACGGCGCGTGGCAGGAATGATCACCCGCATGATCAAGGGGGACAGCCCCAGCGTCAGCACTACTTCAATCAGCAGCGTTTGGACCACCAAGGGACTCAACAGTCCCGAAGCGGCCGCCTTGTTGGCCACGACCACCGCAAATTCCCCCACCCCGGACAGCGCGATTCCTGATAAAAGGGCCCCCCGCAGGGGCACTCCGCCCCACCGGCCCGCCAGCGTCAGCACCGCCGCCTTGATCACCAGAATCCCGGCCGCTCCCACCAGCAGCATCTGCCAGTGCCGGAGGAAGAACGGCACATCCACAAACGCCCCCACCGACACAAAAAAGATCGTCAGGAAAAAATCGCGGAAGGTCACCGCCTCCGCCATGATCCGGTGACGGTAAACCGAACCGCTCACCGCCAAACCAGCCGCAAAGGCACCCAGGGCGGAATTCAGCCCCAGCAGGCTCCCCATCGAGGCAATCCCCGCGCATAGGGCCAGCACCGACAGGGTAAACAATTCCCTGCTCCGTGAATGACTCACCACCCGCAGCAATTGCGGAATGCCATACCGGCTCAGGAAAGCCGCCGCCGTCAGGAACACCAGTCCCTTCACCGTCAGGATTCCGGTCAATTTCGCCGCTTCCGAGAGATCCAGCCCGCTGGTGATCCCCGGCAGCAAAACCAGTAGCAGAATCACCGCAATGTCCTGCAGCAGGGCCACCCCCAGGGTCATCCGTGCTCCCGGATGATTCGCCAACCCGAAATCCTGGAACAACTTCAATCCAACTGCCGTGGAGGAAAGGGCCGCCAGAAAGGAACTCAGGGCCAGGGCAGACCCACTCATCCCGAGCCCAACCAGCACCCCCGCCGCCAACGCCGTGGTCAATCCCAACTGCGCCAACCCCGCCACCAATCCGGTGCGGCGCAGTTGCATCAGTTCGTGCAGCGAAGACTCCAGCCCGATGGTGAACATCAGCAGAATAATCCCAACATTCCCCATTTGGCCCAGCAAATCGGCCGCTGGACTGCCCGCCTTCAGATTGACCAGTCCGGACACGGCCAGCAACACCCCGCATAGAAAATAACCGGGGAGGGGCGGCAGCTTCAGTTTTCCGAGGAATAAAGAAGTCCCAACCGCGAGCAGCAGAGCCAGCGTCAGAATCAGCAAAAATTGCTCTTCGGCTCCACCGCCCGCCGCAAAAAACACTGGAAACGCAAGCATTCTCCAGCTAAGCCCCGAATCACCGGGCTGCAACCTGGCAGGAGGTTTTGACCCTATATCGTTGCCGTCCGACCACCTTCCGATTCACTCGGCTGGACCACCATGACTCCAGCAGTGGGGCGCCTAAAATTTTTGAGGGCATTTTGCCGCCCCGAACTCAGTTAGTGGCTCAAAATCCCGTGGGCCGCCCGCGGTTTACCCTGGTGGCCGTAAGAAAAAGCAAAAAAGGAATGAAAAAGAGTTGCGAAGTTCTGGATGTGGGGTACTAGGAGGGGTCGTCCGAAACAAGGCGATCAGCGGTCGGAACTGACAGTCGCGAGTGAAGAAATTCACCCGCGGCTATTTTTTCCCCCTGAAACTGGAGTTCTTTGCAAGATTTGGCTTTAATTGGCTGGGAAAAACCTGAGTGCGGGTCCTGAAAGGGGCTGCCGAAGGAGTAGTAACAGATCAATTATTGCAGGAATAAAAATGACTGAAATAGTGCGCTGCGCTTTTGGGAACAGAGGGGTGAAGCCCTCGGAGCGCGGTCCATGTCAATTGGCTGAAGAGCTGATTGATGTGAACGTCAAAACTTTAATTTGAGCATTGCGACTGGTTTTAAGTAATCGGTCAGAATGATACAAGCAATTCTTTACGGAGAGTTTGATTCTGGCTCAGAACGAACGCTGGCGGCGTGGATAAGACATGCAAGTCGAACGGGGTCGTATGAGATTATATCAAGTACGGTCCAGTGGCGGACGGGTGCGTAACACGTGAGTAATCTGCCGGAAGGAGGGGGATAGCCCATGGAAACGTGGATTAATACCCTGTGTGGCCTCAACAGGCATCTGTTGACGGCCAAAGGTGGCGCAAGCTGCCGCCTTCTGATGAACTCGCGGCCTATCAGCTTGTTGGCGGGGTAACGGCCCACCAAGGCGATGACGGGTAGCTGGTCTGAGAGGATGACCAGCCACACTGGAACTGAGACACGGTCCAGACACCTACGGGTGGCAGCAGTTTCGAATCATTCACAATGGGCGAAAGCCTGATGGTGTGACGCCGCGTGGAGGATGACGGTCTTCGGATTGTAAACTCCTGTCATGTGAGAGTAAGAACCAGGGAGTAACTGCCTGTGGTTTTGAGAGTATCACAAGAGGAAGAGGCGGCTAACTCTGTGCCAGCAGCCGCGGTAATACAGAGGCCTCAAGCGTTGTTCGGAATCACTGGGCGTAAAGGGTGCGTAGGCGGCGCGGAAAGTCAGGGGTGAAATCCCGGAGCTCAACTCCGGAACTGCCTTTGATACTCCCGCGCTTGAGAACTGGAGGGGACATCGGAATTCACGGTGGAGCAGTGAAATGCGTGGATATCGTGAGGAACACTAGTGGCGAAGGCGGATGTCTGGACAGTATCTGACGCTGAGGCACGAAGGCCAGGGGAGCGAACGGGATTAGATACCCCGGTAGTCCTGGCAGTAAACGGTGCACGCTTGGTATGGGGGGAATCGACCCCTCCCGTGCCGGAGCTAACGCGTTAAGCGTGCCGCCTGGGAAGTACGGTCGCAAGATTAAAACTCAAAGAAATTGACGGGGACCCGCACAAGCGGTGGAGTATGTGGCTTAATTCGATGCAACGCGAAGAACCTTACCTGGGCTTGACATGCATCTCTCAAACGGTGAAAGCCGTGGATAGGAGCAATCCTAAATTTGCACAGGTGTTGCATGGCTGTCGTCAGCTCGTGTCGTGAGATGTTGGGTTAAGTCCCGCAACGAGCGCAACCCCCGTGTCCTGTTGCCAGCACGTAATGGTGGGAACTCTGGACAGACTGCCTAGTTCAACTGGGAGGAAGGTGGGGACGACGTCAAGTCAGTATGGCCCTTACGCCCAGGGCCGCACACGTACTACAATGCCCGGTACAATGAGAACCGATCCCGCGAGGAGGAGGAAATCTATAAAACCGGGCCCAGTTCGGATTGCAGGCTGCAACTCGCCTGCATGAAGTTGGAATCGCTAGTAATGGCAGATCAGCTACGCTGCCGTGAATACGTTCCCGGGTCTTGTACACACCGCCCGTCACATCATGGAAGCCGGTCGCGCTCGAAGTATCCGCGTTAACCGCAAGGAAACAGGGTCCTAAAGCACAACTGGTAACTGGGATGAAGTCGTAACAAGGTAGCCGTAGGGGAACCTGCGGCTGGATCACCTCCTTTCTATGGAGTATCAGAACTGCCCGTTCCGGACATCAGTGCAAACTGACCAACCCCGGAACTTAAAATAGAGACAGTTCAGGTCGATACCTTCGGACCCCGGTCAGCTTGCTGGCTTGAGTCAAAGGTAGTCCTCAGCAGAAATGCCGGCACCAACCTTAATAAGCCGCTCCTTCCGGAGACGCAGCGCACCATTCAGTCATTTTTTATTCCACCCCACCCGCACCCGTGCGAACACCCTGAAAATCAGGGGGTATAGCTCAGTTGGTAGAGCGCCAGCTTTGCAAGCTGGATGTCTGGGGTTCGAATCCCCATGCCTCCACTTTTCGGGTCAAACCGGATGGAACTGGTATGGGGCTAACCTCGAACAAACGATCGCAACCGCTGAAGTGCACGATCCATGACACAAATCATGGACCCATAGCTCAGTTGGTTAGAGCACCGCCTTGATAAGGCGGGGGTCGTTGGTTCAAGTCCAACTGGGTCCACCATTTGCAATGGAGTCCGGGACGGTGAAAGGAAACGCAAACAGCCAAATCAAACAAGTGAATCACCGGGTGAAACCGGTTCTTTGACAACTGCATATTGGGTAATAAAGAAAAAGATACAGGATCAACATCCGCCCTGAGGGGCGGACTGAGACATCAACACTCTTGGAAAATGATACCTGGGAGAATTACGGCGAACATTAAGAATGGGTTTCGCCGGCTTTAAGAGAGCCGGGGAAATCAAGTTATAAAGGGCACACAGTGAATGCCTTGGTGCTAGCAGGCGATGAAGGACGTGATAAGCTGCGATAAGCTTCGGGGAGCGGCAAATACGCGTTGATCCGGAGATTTCCGAATGGGGTAACCTGATGTGAATAATATCACATCGTTCTTTCCTGAATACATAGGGAAAGAGACGCGAGACCCGGTGAAGTGAAACATCTCAGTAACCGGAGGAATATAAAGAAAACAATCGATTCCGCAAGTAGTGGCGAGCGAACGCGGAAAAGCCCAAACCGGAGGCATTGCCTCCGGGGTTGTAGGAGCCCGATATGGGATTGATGAACGTTAGGCGAAGCGGATGGAAACCCGCTCCATAGAGGGTGAGAGACCCGTAGCCGAAAACCGCAGTCACCCTAGGGAATTCCTGAGTAGCGCGTCACACGTGAAACGACGCGTGAATCCACGGAGACCACTCCGTAAGGCTAAATACTAGCTAGCGACCGACAGTGAACCAGTACCGCGAGGGAAAGGTGAAAAGAACCGCTGTGAGCGGAGTGAAATAGAACCTGAAACCGTGTGCCTACAAGGTGTCAGAGCCGATTTATTCGGTGATGGCGTGCCTTTTGCTTAATGAGTCTGCGAGTTAGTGCCGGTGGCAAGCTTAAGCCCTTCTGGGGCGCAGGCGCAGGGAAACCGAGTCCGAATAGGGCGAATTAGTGGCCGGCACTGGACCCGAAGCGGAGGTGATCTACCCTTGACCAGGACGAAGCGCCAGTAACATGTCGTGGAAGGCCGAACCGGTGAATCTTGAGAAATTCTCGGATGAGTTGAGGGTAGGAGTGAAAGGCTAATCAAACCCCGTGATAGCTGGTTCTCTCCGAAATGCATTGAGGTGCAGCGTCGCATGCTGATGACTGGGGGTAGAGCACTGAATAGGCTAGGGGACACACCCGTCTACCAACCCTAATCAAACTCCGAATACCAGTCAATGAAGTGCGGCAGTGAGACTGCGGGGGATAAGCTTCGTAGTCGAGAGGGAAACAGCCCAGACCAGCAGCTAAGGTGCCTAAATTATGCTCAGTGGAAAGGAGGTGGGACTACAGAGACAGTGAGGATGTTGGCTTAGAGGCAGCCACCATTTAAACAGTGCGTAATAGCTGACTCATCGAGTGGTCCTGCGCCGAAAATGATTGGCGATCAAGCATAATACCGAAGCTCTGGATGCCATCGACCCTAGGGTCTTTGGTGTAGTAGGAGAGCATTGTCTGTGCGCAGAAGCTGGATGGCGACTGAAAGTGGAGTGCAGACAAGAGAGCATGCAGACATAAGTAACGTGAAGGCCGGTGAAATCCCGGCCCGCCGTAAACCCAAGGTTTCCTGGGCCACGCTAATCGTCCCAGGGTTAGTCGGGACCTAAGCCGAGGCAGAGATGCGTAGGCGATGGACCGCAGGTTAATATTCCTGCACCACCGAAACTTAACCCGGAATGACGGGGTTCAAGAGAGGGCCTGCCGATTGAAAGTGGCAGGGGCGCAAGCTGACGGGGAGACTTCGGTCAAACCGGATCCTTCAAATGAGCCTCCAGGAAAAGTTCCGGCGTATGCTAAGGTGCCCGTACCGCAAACCGACACAGGTGGGTGGGTAGAATATACCAAGGCGCAAGAGTGAACCCCCCTTAAGGAACTCGGCAATCTAGCCCCGTAACTTCGGGAGAAGGGGTGCCTGTTGCAAAACAGGCCGCAGTGAATGGGCCCAACCGACTGTTTATCAAAAACACAGCATTGTGCCAAGGCGCAAGCCGACGTATACGATGTGACACGTGACCAATGCGGAAAGATTAAGGCAAGATGTTAGGCGCAAGCCGAAGCTTTGAACCCAAGTCCCCGTGAATGTCGGCCGTAACTATAACGGTCCTAAGGTAGCGAAATTCCTTGTCGGGTAAGTTCCGACCTGCACGAATCGTGTAACGAGTTGGGCGCTGTCTCAAGGGGGTGCTCAGTGAAATTGTATTGGCGGTGAAGATGCCGCCTACCCGTGGAAGGACGGAAAGACCCTATGCACCTTAACTGTACTCTGTCACTGTTGTTTCGGCTCTCATGCTCAGCGTAAGTGGGAGACTTTGAAGGCGGCCTTTCGGGGCAGCCTGAGTCGTCAATGAGACACCACCCTTGGGGGTTGGAACATCTAACATCGGTCCCGTGAATCCGGGCGTTGGACCATGGCAGACGGTCAGTTTTACTGGGGCGGTATCCTCCTAAAGAGTAACGGAGGAGCGCGATGGTCGGCTCAACCTGGTTGGCAATCAGGTGTTGAGTGCATTGGCATAAGCCGGCCTAACTGTGAGACCCACCAGTCGAGCAGATGCGAAAGCAGGTCAAAGTGATCCGGCGTTGGAAAGTGGAATCGACGTCGCTCAACGGACAAAAGGTACGCTAGGGATAACAGGCTGATTTTGCCCAAGAGTTCATATCGACGGCAAAGTTTGGCACCTCGATGTCGGCTCGTCACATCCTGGGGCTGGAGAAGGTCCCAAGGGTCCGGCTGTTCGCCGGTTAAAGTGGCACGCGAGCTGGGTTCAGAACGTCGCGAGACAGTTCGGTCCTCTATCCTCCATGGGCGCAGGAAAATTGCGGGGTTCCATCCTTAGTACGAGAGGACCGGGATGGACGCACCTCTGGTGTTCCAGTTGTTTCGTCAGAAGCATAGCTGGGCAGCTACGTGCGGAAGGGATAAGCGCTGAAAGCATCTAAGCGCCAAGCCCATCCCAAGATAAGTTTTCCCTGAAGGATCGTGGTAGACTACCACGTCGATAGGGCAAGGGTGTAAGCACAGTAATGTGTTCAGCTCATTGCTACTAATCATCCGTCCGGCTTGATTTCCCCACTCTTCTTATTACCTCCTCCTCAGCATGGACTGCGCAAGCAGCCCTACGCCAAGGAATGGTGAATAAACGTAATACTCCCCATCTTTTTCCCACACCCCATATGCAGTTGCCAGTGAACCGGTCACCCAGACCGTCCCCACCCCACATCCTCCACTTTCAGTAGCCTTCCGCTGCTGTTCTTTCACACCATTCGTTTCCATTCCCCCGCTCAAACAGGCCCCCATGGCCAGCCCGGATTACCCATCTCAACGGTGGTCAACTCCCCCGGCCTGCCTCTGGTGACCATAGCGCGGTGGAACCACCCGTTCCCATCCCGAACACGGAAGTGAAACGCCGCAGCGCCAATGGTAGTCGGACGACAGGTCCCGCGAGAGTAGGTCGTTGCCAGATTAACAGCCCGGTCACAGCAATGTGGCCGGGCTGTCCT
>CAIZWU010000037.1 GCA_903936775.1 uncultured bacterium
GCGGTCCTTCTTCAAAAGATCGGTGGCATCGCCCAACACCGCAATCAGGGGAGCCCCCACCCCGGCCTTGATCGCGCGGTCCTTGGTGTAGGTTCCACCGATTTCGATTTGGTCCGCCGGAATGAATTCGATTTTGCCTAGCAGCCTGTCGGACTTAAAAACCGCATTCCGGATCCGATCCTTCCGATTTCCAAGGCGGGGCGACTTTGAGGGCGGTGGCTCTCTGCTCCTCGTTGTTGGAGTGTTTGGGGACGCCATGCCCCGGTATCCACCGGACCGCCCCCCCCCCCGGAGAAGAGTATTCCCCTGGCTTTCAGGCGGCCCGTTGCAGCAGCAGGGCACGCATGCCCAGAGTGTGCAGGCGGCGCATGTTATAGGCCAGGCTCACCAGACTCCATTCGAGGCTCACTTTGCCTTTGCCCCGCAGGAGGAACTGGCGGAACCCCATCGCGGATTTGATGATCCCGAAGACGGGTTCCACGGTTTGTTGCCGTTGTTTGTATAGTGCTTTTCCAGCTTTGGTGGCGCTCCGGTGGATCATATCCTCGCGGGCCGTGGCACCGGGCCCCGGCGGTGGGGGATCGTCTTTGCTTTCAAGATCGGCGACGCTGCGGTGATGGCCGGTGCGCACCACCGCAGCAATGATTTGCGTCTGGGGGAGGCCATCGGCTCCAAGGGCTTTGATGCCGGCAACAGCGGCTTCGCTGTAGAACCCGCTATCGGTGAGGGCGATGGAAGGCTTTCCCAATCCTGCCGGGATGCTGGCGAGGGTGGGGGCGAGCTGTTCCTTGTCATTCGGAGCGTCCGTGACGCGCTGGCCGATGATGAGCCGGCTGTCGATCTCCACGGCGGCCTGGGCGTTGTAGCTTTGCTCAAAACCGCTCCCGGTCTTCATGATGCGGCTCTCAGGGTCGGTGTAGTTATACTGGGCATTGGGGGAAGGGGTTTCGTTCACGCTCCCAGGTCCGGCGGGGCCTTTGCCGCGGAGTTTTTCTCCGCGGGCCTGACGGGCCTGGCGCTCCGCGAGAGCGGAGGCGCGTTCGGTTTTTTCAAGGGCAGCATCCTCCCGGGCCCGGGCTTCGATGATTTCGCGGGCGGTGCGTAGTTGGGCGAGCCGGGTCTCGCGCCGGACTACTTCACCTTGGATGGTCAGACCCTCTTCCAGCGGAGTGCTGTCGGCCGCGGCGGCTTTGGCGAGCAGTTGGGCGACTTCATTTTCAAGGGTGACGATGAGTTCCCCGGCTTTGCCATAGCTGTTGGCCGCGTGCTTGCTGGCGTGGGCGAGGACCTTGGTGCCGTCGATGGCAACGGTGCCGACTTTGAGGAGTTTGAGTTCGCGGGCAAGCAGGAGGGTTTTGAGGAAGGTTTCCGCAATGAGAGGGCCGTTTTTGCGGCGGAAGGCGCAGATGGTATCGTGGTCGGGGTGGGTGTTGGCACAGATAAAGCGCACCGAAAGATTCTGAAAGGAAGCATGCTCAATGCGCCGGGAGCTGAAGAGACCCGTGGCGTAGCAGTAAATCAGGAGCGTCAGCATCATGGCAGGCGGGAACTGGGCATCTCCGGTGCCGCGGTGATTGATGCTGCAGTTGTCAAGATTGAGGGTGGCGACGGCGTCGATGATGAAGTGCGCGAGGTCATTGTCCGGCACCCAGTCCTGAATGCAGGCAGGGAGCAGCATGGGGGTCTCTCTGTCAATATTCTGGAAGCGGGCGGCCATCCCCAACTCTGGCACGGAAACCGGCACAAGCCCACGAACCATTTGCTATAAGTTCCAAGTTTCCCGCCTCAACAGAGCGGCCGGATCCGAATTTCCAGGTTTTTCAGGCCGGAGCCAAGTCCGACAGGCTGCTAGGTATCCGGCAGGCCGTCCTTATCGAGGTCTTCGCCCAGCGTGAGGTCGAGCTTGACCCGCTCGCCACCCTTGCCCGCGGTGAGGTTTCCCGAAACCTCGATCGGATAAAACAACGCTCCATTCATCGAGACCACCAGGCTGAACAAGCCGCCGGCGGCGACCGGCGTGCGGCCAATTTCGACCCCGCCCTTGAGCAGGATCACCTCGGCGCCCTCCGCCGTGACCGTCTGGCCGACCTGGTCGCGCACCATGCCGTAGAGCGTGTAATAAGGAGCCGGGGGAAAAGCCCAAGCTTGGCCGACGAAGCCCGGCCCGCAGCAAAGCAGGGAGAAAATGGAGAGAAGTCGGCGTTTCATGCGGAAGTTCGGTGCCATCACCACCTGGTTTTTGGATGGGCGGGCGATGGCTCAGATTAAAATGACAACGAAGGGGTGCGGTGCTTGACTCAAAAAGCATGGCCCCCAGAACCCGGTTGCATTATGGTAATTTCGAGAAGGCCGCGTGCCTTCATTCGATCCAGTGCCTTTGTCAAGGCGTAACCCCAACGAAGACCACCCTGTTTATTGCGATTTATCGACGCTTGAACGATTTTGGTCTTCTAATGTAGTCCGCCTTGCCGTTTTTCTGTTATAAAAGTCAGGGCATGATGGGGCCATGCGAGTGGCCGTGACCATTGCCTTGAGCGCGAAGGAGCGCCTCACCAAGGGCCGCTCCAGTCCCTTGGGGCCCCCAGGAGCGGGCGGCCATCTTCTATGGGACGCGGATGGTCTGGAGAATCAGGACATCGCGGCAAGACTGGGCAAGGACAAGATGAAGGCGGACCGGTGGCGCCAGCGTTATGGCAAAGGCAGTTTCGCAGCGATCCTCAAAGATAAGACCCGGCCCGGCCGGATTGAGCTGAGCCGCCGCCCGGGCCGCCTTTAATTACCCCCCGATTGGCTTGGGACCTGCTGACCTATTAGTGGGTATAGCCTGCCATCCAAATAGCCTGCTGTCCCGTATCAACAGGTAATTCGTGCTCCCGGCATAACCGGTCACACCGCCCTGCTCCCGCCTCCATGTCCAAAACTGAGCCCCCCCCACGCCGTTTGCCTTGTCCGGTTGCCTGTGCGCTGGATCTCTTTGGCGACCGCTGGACGCTGCTGGTGATCCGGGATCTGCTCCTGGGCCGCACCCGTTTCAAGGATTTCCTCGCCTCGCCAGAGGGTATTCCGACCAACATCCTAACAGACCGCCTCAAGCGTCTGCTGGAGCACCAGGTCGTCATCCAGGTCAGCGATGCCGCCGGCTCGCGTCACCTCGCCTATCAGCTCACCGAAAAGGGCAGGGCCCTTCTCCCGGTAGTGGGGGCCATAAAGGACTGGGGCCTGAAGTGGGAAAAAGGCACCAAGGCCTGATTGAGCGGAGCTGCGGCCCGGGCCGCGTTTAATGGTCCGCCGGTTGGCATGGGGGACCTTTTTCCGATTTAATGGGTTGAGCCGGCCATCCAAAAGGCCGTGTATCGCGTAGCAGCAGGTAATCCGTACTCCCGCCAAAACCCGTCACCCTGCCCTTCTCCCGCCCCATGTCCCGCATCGCAATCATCGGTACCGGCATTGCCGGACTCGGTGCCGCCCATTTCCTGCACCCCCACCACGATCTCACCCTCTTCGAGAAAAACGACTACCCTGGCGGCCATACCAATACCATCACCGTGGAGGAAGCCGGCCGGCCGGTGCCGATCGATACCGGGTTCATGGTCTTCAACCACGCCACTTATCCGAACCTCGTCCGGCTTTTCCAGGAACTCGATGTTGCCACCCAAAAGACGGAAATGTCCTTCAGTGTCCAGCATGTCCCCACGAATCTGGAATACAACGGTGGGAGCCTTGGCCTCCTGTTCGGCCAACGGAGGAATCTGCTCCGCCCCCGGCATTGGAAACTGCTCCTGGCCATCAACCGCTTCAATACCGAAGCGGTGGCCGCCCTGACGGAGCCGAAATGGTCGAGCATGAGCCTCCGTCAATACATCGATGCCCGCGGCTACGGCGAGGACATGTTCCAGCACTATCTCGTCCCCATGAGCAGTGCCGTCTGGAGCACTCCGCCGGAAAAGATGGAGGCCTTCCCTGCCCTCACGCTCCTGCGCTTCTGGCACAATCACGGCTTCCTCGGCCTCAGCACCCAGCACCAGTGGTGGACCGTCAGCGGCGGCTCCCAAAGTTACGTCAGGAAAATAACCGCGCCTTTTGCCGGCCGGATTCACCGGAACCGCGCCGTGACCCGCGTCAGCCGGACCCCCAACTCCGCCACCCTGCACTTTAACGACGGCCCGCCCGAGGTCTTCGACAAAGTCATTCTCGCCTGCCATGGCGACCAGGCCCTCGCCCTCCTTGCCGACCCCACCGGGCAGGAAAACCGGCTGCTCTCCAGATTTCTCTATCAACCCAACACGGCCACTCTCCACACCGACCCCTCCCTGATGCCCCGCACGCCCCGCTGCTGGGCCGCGTGGAACTACCGGCTCGATACCGGGAAAAACGGTGAAAGCCTACCCACCACCCACTATTGGATGAACCGCCTCCAGCGGGTCTCGGAAAAGGAAAACTACTTCGTCTCCCTCAACTGTCACGACCGCATCGACCCCGCCCGGGTGCTCCGCCGCATCGACTACGAACACCCCCTCTTCGATCTCCCTGCCATCAAAGCCCAAGGCGAGCTCCCGTCCCTCAATACGCTCCACCCTGAGCAAACCACCTACTACGCGGGCGCTTGGTTCAAATACGGATTCCACGAGGACGGATTCACCAGCGGCCTCGACTGCGCCCGCGCCATCCTGCAGGGAAACCTCCCCGCCGGGTGGTCCTGAAAAACCGTAATCCCCCGGTCCTGAAGGCCGTATGCTCAGAAACCCATGCTCTCTCTCCACGGCCCCGGCACCTGCCTCTACGAGTGCAGGGTCATGCACCGCCGTCTCTCGCCCAAGGCCCACCAGTTCAGTTATAACATTTTTCTCTTCAGCCTCGACCTTGACGAAACCGACGCCACGGCGGCCCGGGTGCGGGGTTTCTCCCACAACCGCTGGAACCTCTACAACTTCCGCGACCGCGACCACCTCACCCTGCCCGGGCTGGAGCAGGCTACCATCAAGGAAAACATTCTGACGTGGATCCGCTCCCAGCCCGATCCTCCCGCCCTTCCTGACAACCCGCGCATGGTCCTCATCACCCTGCCCCGCGTCCTCGGATATATCTTCAATCCGGTTTCGTTCTATTTTATCGAAGACCGCGCCACCGCCGCCCCCCTCTGCGCCGTCGTCCAGGTGGGCAACACCTTCCGCGAGATGAAGCCCTATCTGCTCCGCGCGCCCTCGGCCCCCGGGGCCTTTCACCTGATCACCCCGAAGCTCTTTTACGTCTCCCCCTACAGCGCCCTCGACCTCCACTTCGATTTTAAACTGAAAATCCCCGGCGAGCAGCTCGATATCCACATCGACGACCGGTCCGGCCCCGCCGGTCCCCAGGTCCTCCTCAGCGCGCTGACCGGCCGGCGCTGCCCGCTGACCACCTCCCGCCTGCTCTGGCTCACCTTGAAATTCCCTTTGATCACCCTCAAAGTGATCTTTTTAATCCACTGGCAAGCCTTCCGCCTCTGGCTCCGCAAACTCCCCTTCCACCGGAAATCCGCCAATCCCCAGCTCCAGCAGGACGTTTACCATCCCCACCGCCCCGCCTGATTCCTGCCTTCCCTCCCCACCAGCGCCAATTTCCCGGCATCTGATTTCCGCTCCCAAACCCTATTCACTGAAGCCATGCCCACCTCTGAATCTGCTGTCTCCGACCCCTTGGCCTCCGTTTCCGCCGTGATCCCCCCGGCAGGCCTGCACCAGCGGCTGGTGATGGCAGCGTTGGAGCAAATGGACTCCGGACATCTGCGGCTCCAGCTGCCGGATGGGACCGTCCGCCATCTCGGCACCCAAGGGCATGCCTCCTCCGCCACCCTCACTATTCTGCGTCCGGCTTTTTTTACCCGGGTGCTGCTCCATGGCGATGTCGGTTTCGGCGAAGCCTACGTGGAGGGGGATTGCGATACGGATGACATCGAAAAACTGATCGCCTGGGCCATCTTGAACTTGGATAAATCGCCTGCCTTTTCCGGTTCCCGCACCAAAAAGCTCGGACTCAACCTCCTCCAGGTCACCAACCGCATCCAGCATCTGCTGCGGCCCAACAGCAGAAGCACCGCCCGCCGGAATATCGCCGAACACTATGATCTGGGCAATGAATTCTATCAACTCTGGCTGGATCCCACCATGACGTATTCCAGTGCCCGCTGGAAGTCGCCCGGCCAAACCCTGGAGGAAGCGCAGATCGAAAAATACGATGCGCTCTGCCAGCAGTTGAAGCTCACGGCGGCGGACCACGTCCTGGAAATCGGCAGCGGCTGGGGTGGTTTTGCCAGCCACGCGGTGCACACCTATGGCTGCCGCGTCACCAGCGTCACCATCTCCCAAAAGCAGCATGACTACGCCGCCGCGAGGTTCCAGCGCGAAGGCATCGCCGACCGGATCGACCTCCGGCTGCAGGATTACCGCGACATCACCGGCACCTTCGACAAGGTCGTCTCCATCGAAATGATGGAAGCCCTCGGCGACAAATATCTCGAAACCTACTTCGCCAAAATCCACGAGGTCCTCTCGCCGAACGGCCTCGTGGCCCTGCAATATATCACTTGCCCGGACAGCCGCCACGGCCAGATGAAACGCGGCATCGACTGGATTCAAAAACACATCTTCCCCGGCAGCCTGCTCCTCAGCATTGGCCGCGTCAGCCATGCCGCCCAGCGCACCGGTGATCTTTTCCTGCACAAACTGGACGACCTCGGGCTCGACTATGCCCGCACCCTGCGCGAATGGCACACCACCTTCAACGCCCGTCTCCCCGCAGTCCGCGGTCTCGGTTTCGACGACCGCTTCATCCGCCGCTGGAACTACTATCTACTCTACTGCGCGGCCGCCTTTGCGATGCGGAACATCAGCGTGGTCCAGGCGACCTACACCCGGCCCAACAATCCACTGCTCCGCTAGAGGGGGCGGACTTTACTGCCCCGAGGCGATCATCCGCTCATAATCCGGAACCAGTTCCGGGGGCACCAGCGCCCGCCACCGGGGGTCATTTTCCGCGATCATGATGCGCACGTCGGTGGTCCAGTAATCCAGCACCGCCCGGGTGGCATGCGGGGCCGTGTTCAGGATGAGCTCGTTCTGCAGCAGGTATTCAAAGAGGCTGTGGAGGTGGTCCGGCACCTGCGCCTTCTGCGCGGTCCGCAGGTGCCCGTGCCCGCGGTCGAGGACCGGATAGACATAGAGCCGCAGGGCGTGTTTGAAAAGGCGCCCGAAGTTCTCCAAAATACCGCCCGGGAGATCTTCATACCATTTTTCCTGGAAGAGCTTTTCCAACACATCCACGCTGAGCACCAGCCCCACGGGTTCTTTCGTGTGACGGCTCAGGTAGGTGCCAAGCCGGTGGAACGCCCCGAACTTTGAAATCAGCACGCTCTTGCCCAGCTTCTGCAGGACGTCCGCCCGGGCGAGAAACTCCGCATGGGTGACCTCACTCCGCACCGCGAACAGGTTATTCATGGAAAACTCCATCAGTTCGATCCACGGTTGGCCGGGCTGCTTCAACCGGGAGCGGAACTCCACCGCCGCCGCGGTCAGCATGTCCGTGTGCACCAGGGTGACCGGATTGAAGGACCCGCGCAGCACCAGCACCGGCTGACGGTAAAGCTTCTCGGACGCCTGCATCACCTCTCCTTCCGACGTGAAAAACGCCGCCTCCGTCAGATTGCTCTCCACCAACTGCAGCGCCACCTCGCGGTTATCGATCCAGGAAAAATCCGGCCCGGTAAACTTCAGCATGTCAATTTCCATCGACTCCACCCGCAGTTCATCGATCAGGCTTTCCACAAAGGTCTGGATATTGTCACGGTAATTAAAGGCCGCCCAGATCAGGTTCACGCCCAGAATGCCCAGCGATTTCTGCTGCTCGGAGTAAGTGTCATCCAGCATGCGGACGTGGAGCAAAATGTCGTTCGGCGCCCCTCCCGGACGATGTTGATAGCGGATCCCCACCCAGCCCTGGCATTCGGCCCCGCCCTTGTCGCTGTAAGCCCGGGCCCGCACCGTATTGCAGAAGGCAAAGAACGTGGTCGTGTCCCCCCGTTTCGGGGCCAGGCGTTCCGTCAGGAGGGCATACTCATGATCCAGCATCGCCCCCAGCCGCTCCCGCGAGACATACCGCGGACTCGGTCCGTAAATCGCGTCGCTCATGGTCATATCATAAGCGGAAATCGACTTCGCGATCGTCCCCGAAGCCCCGCCCACCCGGAAAAACACCGCCGCCGTTTCCTGTCCCGCCCCGATCTCTGCGAACGTCCCATAAGTGGCCGGGTCCAGATTCAGCCGGAGCGCCTTGCCCCGGGTCGACAGCGGTTTGTTGTTATTATTGCTCATGCCTGGTTGTCTAAGCCGGAATCCCGCCCCCCGAAAGGGAAACCCTTGCGGGCGGGCGCACCCCTGCCGGGCATACCTGCCAGGACAATAAAGATCCGGTAGTTCAAAAAGCCGCGTAGTTAACCGTGAAAATATGTTCATTTTTTACCTATGAGGGCTGCTTTCGTTGCAGGACCAGTCGAGCGCAGTGATAGTCCGCACCCCCTCCTACCTTCCATGCGCACCTGTCCGGTTTTGTTGTTCCCGTATGCCGCAGTCATCCTCCTGCAGGGACTGACTCCAGCGGCCCGGGCCAATCCCGGAGACCCCGCACCGGCGGTGCCGGACTATGTGAAGGATATCCGGCCCATCCTGGCAGACCATTGTTTTTCCTGCCATGGAGTGGATGAGAAAGCCCGGAAGGCCAAGCTGCGGCTGGATGACCGGGATGCCGCCCTCGCCGCCGGTGCCTTCAAGCCGGGGGATGTGGAAGGCAGTGAACTTTACCAACGGCTGCTGAACCACGACCCGGAGGAAATCATGCCTCCGCCGGACTCGAAAAAACCACTCAAGCCTGACCAGATTGAACTGCTGCGCCGCTGGGTGGCGGGAGGCGCGCCTTATGCCAGACATTGGGCCTTCGAGCCGCCGGTGAAAGCGCCGGTGCCGGTGCTTCCGGAGGGTGCTCCTGACCAACGGCGCAGCGAGGATCCGGTGGATGCCTTCCTCGCCGCTCAACTTCACAAGGAAGGCCTGCAATTCGCCCCGGAAGCCAGCCGCGAGGTCTGGCTGCGGCGCGCGACCTTCGACCTGACCGGTCTGCCTCCCAGCCTCGCCGAACAGGATGCCTTCCTCGCAGACGAGGCCCCGGACGCCTTCGAAAAGGCGGTGGACCGGCTCCTCGCCTCACCCGCCTACGGCGAGCGGATGGCCAGTGATTGGCTGGACGCCGCCCGGTATGGTGACACCTACGGCCGGCATGAGGATGCCGACTGCGCCACCTGGCCCTATCGGGATTGGGTAATCCAGGCCTTCAATCAGAATCTGTCCTGGGACCAATTCATCACCTGGCAGACCGCAGGGGACCTGCTGCCGGCCCCGACCCGCGACCAGATGATCGCGACCTGTTTCAACCGACTGCCGCAGCAATCGAACGAAGCCGGCAGCAATCCGGACGAATTCCGCATTGAGCAGGTGGCGGACCGCGTGCGCACCAACGGCCTGGCCTTCATGGGCATGACCACGGAATGCGCCCGCTGTCACGATCACAAATTCGATCCGATCAGCACAAAGGAGTATTACAGTCTGGCGGCCTTTTTTAATAACATCGATGAACTGGGCCTGTTCTGCGTTTACACGGGAGGCACCCCGCCGCCCTCGATCCTGCTGTTCACCCCGGACGCGGAGATTAAACACACCGCCGCCAAAGCAGAGATTGCCCGGTTGGAGAAGGCGTTGGCGGAAGGCCGGCCGGCCGCCGGAATCCGCTTCAAAACCTGGCTCGCCTCCAACCGTCCCCCGCGCGGCGAGCCATGGGTCACGGCCCACGCCAGCAAGTCCGGCACGGCCGTGCTGGCAGGCGGGCCAGCCGCCGCCCCCGGCCCCCGGGCTCCGGAAAGCTGGTATCCATTTGAAAGCCTGGAAGAAAGAGTCCTGCAGGACAGCATGCAGCCCAAAGTGCCGGGCAAGACCCGCATCAACGCCACCCTGGGGGAAGGCCGGGTCGGTCAAAGTCTCATCATCACCTCGGAGAACAGCGCCTCGATGATGGGAGTGCCGGAACTGCACCGGCACGATGCCTTCAGTTATGCCCTCTGGGTCAACCCTGGCAAGCCCTCCACCCGGGCGGTGCTGGCCCACCGCAGCCGCGCCGGCATCGACGCCGCCAGCCGCGGGGTCGAATTGATCCTGGAGGACGGCCATCCTGTGTTTGCCCTGTGCCATTTCTCCCCGGGAAATGAAATCCGCATCCGGGGGAACCAGTCTGTCCCAGTCAACGCCTGGACCCACCTCGCGGTCACCTACGATGGGTCCAGCCGGACGGACGGGATGGCCCTCTATCTGAATGGGGAAAAGGTGGAAACCTCCGTGATCCGCGACGGGCTTTACCGGGACATTGTTTACCGGGCTGACTGGGGTGACGACACCTCCAAGGACGATGGGCATCTGGCCTTTGCCCTCGGGGGCCGCACCAATGATGCGTCCTACACCGATGGCCGGGTGGATGAGTTCCAGTTTTTCAAATGCCAGCTGACGGCCCCGGAAGTGCGCCAGATTTCCCTCAAGGTGGACACCTCCACACCGGCTGACTGGCTGGAGTGGTATCTGCGGGAAATTGATTCCGAAACCCGCGCTCTGAGTGAACAACTGACGGCCGCCCGGGCTCTCGAAAATCAACTGAGCGGGCAAGCGGTGGACCTGATGGTGATGAAGGAATGGAGCGGCCCCCGCCGGCCTTCGCATGTGCTGGCGCGGGGGCAATTTGATCAACCTGCCGACCCGGTGGAGCCGGGAGTGCCTGCCGCGATCCTGCCTTTCGACGATACCCTGCCGCGCAACCGCCTCGGTTTTGCGCAATGGCTGACCGACCGCAAACACCCCCTCACCAGCCGCGTGGCGGTGAACCGTTTCTGGCAATTGATCTTCAACCGCGGTCTCGTCCCCACCTCTGAAGACTTCGGCACCCAGGGCCGGCCGCCCTCTCATCCGGAACTGCTGGACTGGCTGGCGGTCGACTTCATGGAAAAGGGCTGGGACGTCAAAGCCCTCTGCCGCCGACTTGTCCTCAGCACCGCCTACCGGCAATCCAGCATCCCCGCCACCGCGGCAGCCTTGGAGCGTGATCCGGAGAACCAGCTCCTCTCCCGCGGCCCGCGGGTCCGGCTGCCGGGGGAAGCCCTGCGCGACATGGCCCTGGCCGTAAGTGGCCTGCTCGTTTCCAAAACTGGCGGCCCCAGCGTCTATCCCTATCAACCCGCCGGACTCTGGGAGGAATCCGGCACCCAGCATACCTATCAGCAGGGCAAAGGTGCCGATCTTTACCGCCGCAGTCTGTATTCCTTCTGGCGCCGGACCCTGCCGCCCCCCACCCTGACGGTTTTTGATGCCCCCACCCGGGAGTTCTGCAAGGTCCGCCGCGAGCGCACCAACACGCCGCTCCAAGCCCTCGTGCTGATGAATGATCCGCAGTTCATCGAAGCCGCCCGCATCCTCGCCGAGAACCTCGTCCGCCAATATCCGGCCGATGACAGCGCCCGCGCCCGCGATGCCTTCCGGCTCCTCACCAGCGCCCGGCCGGATGCCGGACAATTAGCTGCCCTGACCGATTATCTCGCCAAGGAACGGCCCCTGGTCACCCCCGCTGAAGCGAAAACCCTCCTCAGCAAAAATGGGGAGCGCACTGCGGATGCCAGCCTTGATCCCATCGAAGTCACCGCCACCACCCATCTGATCCGCCTCCTGTTCGGTTTCACCGAAACCACTATGAAACCGTAACGAGGGAAAATTTCATTACTCCTGCCGGACTTTATTCCTGCCAGCTGAAAACTGTTAAACTGAAAACTTCCATGCACTGCCACCGCTACACCCCCGCCAACGGCCTTTCGCGCCGGGCTTGGCTGACCCGGATGACCGGCGGACTGGGCGCGATCGCTCTGGCGGATTTATTGTCGGGACAGGCGCAGGCTGCTCTGCCCGGATTACCCCATTTTCCAGCCAAAGCGAAGCGGGTGATCTTCCTGACCATGACGGGCGGGATGTCCCAACTGGAGAGTTTTGATCCCAAACCGGAACTGAACAAACGTCTGGGGGAACAGATTCCAGACTCCGTGATGGCAGGTAAAAAGCCGCTCGGCATGTCTTCACGCCAGTCATCCTTTCCCCTCGTGGGCTGCAGTACAGGTTTTGCCCAGCACGGACAATCCGGCGCATGGATGACGGATTCGTTTCCCCACCTGGCCAGGATAGCGGACGATCTGACTTTCATCAAATCCCTCTTCTCGGACGCGGTGAACCACGATCCCGCCCTCGCTTTTCTCCAGACCGGGGCGCAACTGCCGGGCCGCCCGTCGATCGGGGCATGGCTGGATTACGGCCTCGGCAGCGTCAATCAGGACCTGCCGGCTTTCATCACCCTCACCAGCAACCGGCCGGTGGACCAACCCCTGTCCTCACGCATGTGGGATGCCGGTTTCCTCCCCAGCCGGTATGCGGGAGTGCCGTTCCGCAGTGGGACCGATCCGGTGCTTTATCTTTCAGATCCGCAGGGCGTGCCCCGCGAGGCCACCCGCCGGATGCTGGACAGTCTCCGCGGGCTGCATGAGATGGAACGTGCCGCCGAGGGCGATGCCGTGATTGACAACAAAATCGAGCAATTTGAGATGGCCTACCGGATGCAGGCCACCGTCCCGGAAGCCACCGACATCAGCAAGGAGCCGCAACACATCCTCGACCTGTATGGCGAAGACGTGCAGAAGCCCGGCAGCTTTGCCCGCAACTGCCTCATCGCCCGCCGCCTGGCCGAGCGCGACGTGCGTTATATCCAACTTTTCCACCCCGGCTGGGACCACCACGGCAGCCTGCCGATGGGTTTTGAAATCGGGGGCAAGGAAGTGGACCAGGCCGCCGCCGCTCTGATTACGGATCTCAAACAACGCGGCATGTTGAAGGACACCCTCGTCATTTTCGGCAGCGAGTTCGGACGCACCAGCTACTCTCAGGGCGGCATCAGTAAAAAGACCGGCAACTACGGCCGGGAGCATCACCGTGATTGCTTCACCTTCTGGATCGCGGGCGGCGGCGTCAAACCCGGCGTCAGCTATGGGAGCACCTGCGAGTTCGGTTTCCGGGTGGCGGAAAATCCGGTGAGCCTGCACGACTTCCACGCGACGATCCTCCATCTGTTGGGGATCGACCACGAACGGTTCACCTATCGTTACCAAGGCCGTGATTTCCGCCTGACGGATGTGTCCGGCAAGGTGGTGCAGGGGATCCTGGCTTGAAGCTTGCCCAAGGGGTCACCCCGATAAAGCTTTTGAAAGACGACCCTCCCCGGGGTGGATTCCAAACTGACCGGATCCCTCCATTCCTTGTATCTTGAAGATCCCCGTCCGTGGCTCGTCGGTTTCTCCGGGGGCAAGAACTCCACCCTCGTCGCGGCGCTGATTTTTGAAGTCCCGGTCCACCATGAAACAGGATCGGTTTGCGGAAGCTGTACCGACAGATATGCGGCTCGATCACTATCAAGGAAAGCGAATTCCGGTTCCGGCGGATGGGTCACTTTGGCCATCGCCGGGAAGCTTGGCATGGCATCGCAGGACGCACCGCTATTGAAGCCGCGGTGCAGCCACACGGCTTTCAGATATCTTTCGGCTGTTTCCTCGTCCGCATTTTCCAGATACCAGCGGTATTGCAGGGTGAGGTCATGCTCTGCCCGCAGCGAGATGACGACGGGAAGACTCATGCGCTGGCGTTTTGACGAACGCGGTCGAGCGTTGAGTGATCGTAGACTTGATGGCCGGAACGCACCCCTTCCAAAAGAGCAGCCTCCAACGCGGGCGACTCGTCAAACTCCTGATGCTCCAGCATACGGAGCGCTTCGCGCACGACATCGCCTTCATCGGCATAGCGGCCGGTGCGGATGAGCCGCTCAACGAGCTGATGCAGGGCAGGTGGCAGGGCAATGGTCATAGGGGAATTTAGAAAAAGAATGTGCCTTTGTCGAGTCTGCCTTATTATCCTCCCCGCAGGGAGGCTGAAGCGCCATCACCAGCCTGCGGTAATCATCGGTGCTTCTCCAGAAACCGGCAATAAGTCAGGACGGAAGAATGCTCCACGAGGGAGGTGACCGTGTGCTTCTGCTCCGGACGGGAGAGGATGGCGGCGTGGATCGCGGTGTTGTTGCTCTCCGTTCCGCCACTGGTGAAGAGCACTTCGCGGGGAAACCTGGCGCCCACCAAAGCAGCGGTCTGTTCACGGGCCGCTTCGATCTGCGATTTCAGCGGTGACCCGAAACGGTGGCTGCTGGAGGGATTGCCCCACGCCTCCCCAGATATGGCAGCATGGCTTCCCTGACTTCCGGCAAGACGGGAGTAGTGGCATTATGGTCGAAATAGAGCACGGGCTCACATTTCCGCGGCGGAGCCTACTGGCAAAGAGCACCCTGCTTATCCAGCGCGCTGGGTCTAGCCCAGCAGCCGCGACACCGTCTGGGACAGCGTTTTGCCGTCGGCGCGGCCGGCGGTGCGTTCCTGGAGCAATTTCATCACCTTGCCCATGTCGGCTTTTCCGGTGGCCCCGGTCTCGGCGATGGCGGCCTTGGTGAGGGCTTCAATCTCCTCCGCGCTCAAGGCGGCGGGGAGGAAACGTTCCAGCACGGCAATTTCCGCGAGTTCTTTTTCCGCCAGTTCGGGGCGATTGTTCGCGGAGAAACTTTCCACCGAATCACGGCGCTGTTTGATCTGTTTGCGGACGACGGCGATGGCCTCGGTGGGTTCGAGTTCCCCTTCCGCGCCCAATTTTTCGATCGCGGCGTATTTCAAAGCGGATTTCAGGGCCCGCAGGGTATTCATGGCCACGGCGTCTTTGGCGCGCATGGCATCCTTGAGTTGATCGGCGATTTCAGTGTGGAGGGACATGGGAATGGATCGAAGAGGTTGAGGGGAAAAGAAACCACGGATTGCGCCGGCCGCACGGATGAAAAACGGATCAGGCTACGCTCGGCCGGGGCAACAGCCAGCCCACCACGAAAGCCAGTCCCAACTGGAACAACGCCGGGGTGAGGGGCACCCAGGTATGATTGGTCTGGAAGGCCAGTAAACTGACCGTCAGGAGGATCAGGGCCCCCATGGCCAGCCCCTTCCAAAGATTCCGGCGTTTCCACCGCACCATCCAGAGGCCAAAGAGCACCGCGACGGCCTGGGGCACCGCCTGCCACGATGGATGGAGCGGGCGGATGAAACGGCCGGTCTGGATAGCGGCCAGAGCCCGGGTGGTGAGATCGGCCACGGACGCCGTGTTGCCGTCCGGCAACTTCAGGAGCCGGGAGGCTTGGTCGTCTGTGCCCAGCCAGACCAGACTGCCGGCTACAGCCTCCAGCGAGGCCCGTTCCTTGGTGCCCGGCGGATAGGCGGTTTCCGCCTGGGTTTTGCCGAAAAGGAACTCGTCGGCCTGGACCGCTCCCGCCCGGGCCGACAATGGAACGTAAAACCGGAAACAGCCGGTTTCATCAATGGGAATGGCCATGCCCTTGGGCCCCACGATGGCGGTCCCGGGTTGCACCAGAAGCCGGTCCGGCGGGATGGCGCTCCAAGTGAGGAGGGATTGGAGCACGAGGGTAGGCACGACCTGGGTTCCGGTGCGCGCCAACAGGGGTACCCGGCACCATTCCCCCTCCACGGTGATTTTCTGCCCCAGATCCACCTGCCCGATGCCCACCCGCACCGGGAGCGCGACCGGCCGCATGGTTTCAAATTCCGGGATGGCCGCCAATTCCCCCTGCACCCGCAGCACCGGCAACCCAGCCGGCAACTCGGGCGGCATGAACCCACTCCGGAGCGCCGCTCCGGCATCCACTGCCAAGGTAAAACCCGGGACTGCAGCGATGGTTTTCAGCAATCCGGCGGACGGGGCATCCACACTCAAGGGCAGTCCGAAGGAGACGGCCTGCGGTCTCCATTCGGTCAAGTTCTGCAGGACGACCTGCCATTCGTCCACGCGGGGCGGCCAGGCTTCGAAGGCCCGCTGCGCCGGAGGAAGGTCAGGATCATCCAGCCGGGCCAGAATGACCTGGGGCTCGTCGGCCATAGTGGTCCACTCCGCACTGCCGGGATTGGCCCGCAGGAATTCCCGGTGCCGGCGGTCAAAGCTTTCGAACGACCCGCGTTGCTGCTCACGGTGCAGCAGCACGCCGAAGGCGGCGGCCGCGAGCAACAGAAGCAGGGAGAAGCGCGGGCTCATGTCGGGGAAGAATCTTGCACCCTGTCACGCATGACCAGAGCCTCTGCCAGTCCCGGCAACAGGCCGGAGGATGCCAGCACCTCCTGAAGATTAGCCACGGCGGCTGGAATATGGCGCAGAAACGCCGTTTTGCCATCGCCCACCCCAAGTTTTCCGTAGGCCCCCAATGCCTGCATCAGCCGCTGGCAGGCCGCCATCGCCAGCACCTCCGCGGTCACTTCCGCCCCATCGGTCTCCCGCCGTAGATTTTGATAATAGGCAAAAAGCTCCGCCCGCTCCGCCGTGCTCAGGGTGACATAAGGATCATAGAGCAGCGAGGCCACATCATACTCGGGCCGCCCTTCCCTCACCCCTTGGTAATCGATCATCCAGGCGCGGCCATCCCGGACGATGATGTTCTGGGATTGGAAATCGCGGTGCACCAGCGACCGGGGGAGAGCCGCAAGGGATTCCGCCAGCTCCGCAAAGGAGGCGGAGTGGCGCAAAGCATCCAATTGCTCCGGGGAAAAAGTGGAGAAGCGGCTGGCGAACTGGTCAAAAAAATACCCCTGCTCCCATTGGTAAAGCCGGGCATCGAAGGCCGGCTGCAGGCTCTCCTGCAACTCCGCCGGCAGACTTGCGGCAGGGCGCCGGTGCAGAAAAGCGCCCTGCTTCAAGGTATCCCGGTAATAGGCCAGCACGGGATCAATCTGCCGTCTTTCCCACAAGTCCTCCCGCCCCAGGTCCTCCATCCAGGCAAGGCGCTGGAGCGCATCGTGGTGATAGATTTCCATGGTGCGCGCCCCGCAGCAGCGCAATACCTCCGTAGCGGAAAAAAAGGCCGGATTGTCCGCCCGCTTGTCAGTATACACCATGATGATCGCCGACTCCGGTCCCGCGCCCCCATGGGCCGTGGCCCGGTAATAATACCGGTCCGATCCCCCCTTCACGATCAGATCCAGCCGCACCAGCGCCTCCTCCCAGCCGGGCACATATCGGCAGGATTCGGAGCGGAGGTAGTCGTCGGTGGGCGGCAGCATAAATCGCAGTCAATCTGGAAAGGGGCGGGAGGCTACTCAAAAGCGGGCGGGCGCGCAACGCGTGATTCCTCTTACAAAACCGGGCCGTAATTATTGTGCCCGGCCCGGCAAGCTGTGCTAAGAGTCAGCCGATTTCACCCGCTTCCCTTTTATGTCCCGACCCGTCATTGATGTCCCTAATCTCCCCAAATTCTCGCCCAAGGCGATTGGTTTGGGCATTCTCGCCCTGCTCGTTTTCCTCACCCTGAATGGCCTGTGGTATCAGGTCCCGGCGGAGTCGGAAGCGGTGAAATTACGCTTTGGCCGTCTCGTGGAAGAAGGAATCAAGCCTGGTCTGCATTACAAACTCCCCCTTGGGATCGAGACCGTGGACATCCAGCCCGTGCAGCGGCAATTGAAGATGGAATTCGGCTTCAGCACCCCCGGGGCCACCAATGACTTTCAATATGGAGCCCGCGGAGAAGAGGAAAACGTCAAAAGCATGGTCACCGGCGATCTCAATTCGGCCCATGTGGAATGGGTCGTCCAATACCGCATCACCAACCTCGCCGATTACCTTTTCAAAGTCCGCGAAGCCGCCGAGACCCTGCGGGATGTCAGCGAATCCGTGATGCGTGAAATCGTGGGCGACCGCACCGTGGATGAGGTCCTCACCATCGGCCGGCTGGAAATTGAAACCGAAGCCCTCGGCAAAATCAACCATATCGCCAAACTCTACGACCTCGGCCTGACCATCGATCAGATACAGCTCAAAGGCGTGAACCCCCCGCCCGCCGTCCGCGCCTCCTTTGAGGAAGTGAACAACGCCCAGCAGGAACGGGAAACCCTGATCAACGTCGCCAAAGGGGAATACAACAAAGCGGTCCCCCGTGCCAAAGGCGAGGCCGACCAGAAACTCAGCGAAGCGGAAGGCGACGCGCTGAAGCGCATCAACGAATCCATCGGCGATGCCGCCCGTTTCAAGGCCATCTACGCCGCCTACGCCAATGCTCCGGATGTCACCCGCCAGCGTCTTTACTTCGAAACCATGTCCGAAATCCTGCCACGGCTCGGCAACAAGGTGATTCTCGATGAAGCCGCTTCCAACGTCCTCCCTTTTCTTCCCCTCACCCCTGGCACCATCCCGCCGCCACGGCCCGCCACTCCAGCCGCCACCCCCGCCACCGCCGTCCGCCGCTAATTCCCAGCCGCCTTACCCATGAATACCCTTTTCAAATCCGCTCTCGTTCCCTTCGTGCTCATTGGCGCGTTTCTGTTATGGAACAGTTTTTACACCATCTCCATGACCGAGCAGGTGATCATCACCCAATTCGGCAAGGTGAAAGGCCTCACCATCACGGAACCGGGCATCCACTTGAAGACACCCTTTATCGATACCGTGAACCGCTTCGACAAACGCGTCCTCGAATGGGACAGCCGCCCGGTTTCCATGACTACCCGGGATAAACAATACCTCGAAATCGGCACCTTTGCCCGTTGGCGCATTACGGATCCCCTCCAGTTTTTTGTCAGTATGCGGGATGAGCGCACCGCCCTGTCCCGCCTTGATGACAATCTCGGCAGCAGCACCCGCAGCACCGTGGCCAACCACGATCTCATCGAACTGATCCGGACCGACAAGGATCGTAAAATCAATGCGTCAGCCCTGCCGACAGGCGCCGAAACCGCCCCCCTCATCAACATCCGCGAAGGCCGGGTGGCTATTGAAGAGATGATCCTGAAGCAAACCCAGCCGGTGGTGAAAAAATTCGGGATCGAGATCCTCGATGTCCGCTTTAAACGCCTCAACTACAGCAGCGGAGTGCTCGAAAAAATCCACGCCCGCATGATCAGCGAGCGCGAACAGATCGCGGCCCGCTTCCGCTCCGAAGGGGAAGGCGAGGCCGCCCGCATCAGCGGTACGCGCGGCCTCGAACTCAATAAAATCACCTCCGAAGCCTACCGCAAAATCCAGGAAATCAGCGGCACCGCCGAAGCCAAAGCCAGCGCCACCTATGCCGAAGCCTTCAACGCCAGCCCGCAGGCCGCAGAGTTCTACGCTTTCCAGAAAACCCTGGAAACCTACGGCAAAACCGCCAGCTCTGACACGACCGTGGTCTTCTCCACCGGCAGCGATCTCTTCCGTCTGATGAAGACGGTCACGCCCCTTCCGCCGGCGCCCGCCGCGCCTGCCAAGGCCGCCGCTCCCACGCCGCCCCCTGCCGCGGTCCCGGCTCCCACTCCCGCAGTGGAGCCCGTCCCTGCCGGGCAATAACGCCCAGCGGCACCGGCCCATCCGAAGCCCGGGTCAGGCGGGCTTTCACGCCTTCTCCAGATACCACTTGTCCGCCAGCTGGGTCACCACCACCCCTTGCTCCCGGGCAAACCGTGTCGCCGCCAGCCGCACCCCGTCCCAACCCCAGTCATCCCCGGCCAGGACGCCGCCCGGCCGCACCAGATCCCAATACCCCACGAGGTCGGCATACACGTCTTCCTCCTCGTGACTGCCATCAACGTAAATCAAGTCTGCGGACACCCCATAGCGGCGGAACCAGAGTGCCGCAATGGTCGCGGTCTGCGGAAACGGGGTGATCAGATCCTGACACTGTTCATGCAGCACGTTGGCGACGAATTGGTAATAAACCGTCGGGTAGCCGTGGCGGCACTGCAGTGACAAATAACGCTCCGGGTCCTGCTGGTCGGTCCAGAATTCCACGGCTCCCAACCAAGTATCCACGCAAATGATCTCAGGAGCCAGTCCCAGCCCCCGGGCCACCTTGGCCATGTGGATCGCCGACCCGCCCTTCCACGTGCCCACTTCAATGATCCGCCGGGGCTTCAGCCGCGCCAGCAGGGTGTCAAAAGCCACCGACTGGCTGCCCCAGCCCTGCAGATCGGGGGGATACTCCGCCAGCGGAAAATCCTGATACGGACTCCGGGCATGAATCAAGGGCATCAACCGGGTCCCCCCGGCGTCTGCTCCCGCGGCCCCCGCCGCCGCCACCGGACGCACCTTGCAGATACTGTAGCCGAACCGGTAGAACACGGATTTAAGCAGGGATTTGAACATAACAAAAAATAGCTGACAATCAGCCCTTTCCCATACCCGCCTCCCAGCCGGCTTTCACCAGGAAAAAGCAGCCCCCCTCTGCGGCCTTTGCTTTCCCCACGTTCCCCTCCAAACTAAGCTCCGATTCTGTGTTCCGACTGCTCCGCCAACTTCACGTCCCCGGGCTCCTCACCGGTCTGAGTCTCCTCTGCCAGTGTGCCACGCCCCCCCGCCCCGCCACTCCCAGCCAGCCACCCGCGGTCCGGGCCGCGGACCCCGCCCGCTGGGACCGCGTCACCACCAACCTCGCCGCGGCGGTGCCGGTGGATGACCAGGGCCAGGCGGTCCGGTGGCAGTTCTCCATCCGGGACGCCGCCGGAATGAATGCCCTGTCCTGGCCGGACGGACGCCTCGAGATCAACGGCGGCATCCTCCCTTTTGTCAGATCGGACGCCGAACTGGCGGCCGTCCTGACTCATGAGATGGCCCACGTCTTCCACCGGCACCATCGCATCCAAATCGTGGAATCGTGGACCACCCTGCTCGCCGGCGCCGCCCTCGGCGTCGTGCTGGGTCAGCAGGGAAACGGTCCCCTGACGTCTGCCGCGGGCGCCAGCGGAGCTATCCTGACGGTGAATGTCACCGCCCTCGCCGCCCGCCGCCGGGCCCGCGAATTCGAAGCGGATGCCACCAGCCTGGATCTGCTCCGCCGCGCCGGCTACCCGCCGCAGGCCGCGGTGGGATTCTGGGAACGCTATGCCCGCGCCCGCACCGCCACCGGCCAGCGGAATGGCCGGTGGTGGCAAGCCCACCCGCCGGATACCGAACGCGTGCGCCGCTTGCAGCAACTGGCCGCCGCCCGTTAGAATATGCCCATGCAGGACCGCGCCGCTGCCGATGTGCTGGACTTTTCCGTGGTGGATGAGTCCGCGGACTGGATCGTGGTCAACAAACCCGCCCCGCTCCAGATTCATCCCTCGAAACCCCACGGACCACCCACCCTCTGGCATGGCCTGCGGGCCCTCCTCGCCTATGACCTCGCCAACGGAGCGGCCCTCTCCATCATCAACCGCCTCGACCGGGAAACCAGCGGCCTAGTCCTGATCGCGAAAAACCCCGCCACCGCCCGCGCCATCAACAAGGCCATGATGCGCCGCGAAATCCGCAAGGAATATGCCGCGCTCGTCACCGGCTGGCCGGAAGCAGACCAGTGGACCACCGACGCCCCCATCCTCCGCCGGGGGGACGTGGAGGACTCGCCGGTTTATCTCATGCAGAAAGTCCACCCGGACGGCGCCCCCTGCCTGACCCATTTCCGCGTCCTCCAGCGCCTCATCCATCCCACCTCCGCCGGCGACCGCTTCACCCTCGTCTCCGCCCTGCCCCACACGGGCCGGATGCACCAGATCCGCGTGCATCTCCATCACCACGGCCACCCGGTGGTCGGCGATAAACTCTATGGCCCCGACCCCCAGTGGTATCTCCGCCAGATCGACCACGGCTGGACCGCGCCCGCCGAGGCCGCCCTCCTGCTGCGCCGCCATGCCCTCCACTCGGTCAAGCTGGGCCTGACGCTGCCGGACCAGCCGCCCCTCGATTGGCAGGCTCCCCTTCCTGCCGAATGGGCGCCGTTTCTGGTCGCGCCATCCGCCTGCGCCATGCCGGCAGTTTCCTCCGTGAGCCCTTTCCGCCCCTATCTTGTCCCGTAAGGCTTCGTCCCCGACCGTCCGGCCGGGGCCACAGGAGCAGCTTTCTCCTTGCCTTCCTTGTCCTTGTAAAACAACACCCCGTGCTGCTTCAGGTTGGCGACGAGGGCCGTGAAATCCCGGCGCAACACCTCATCATTCAGCAGGGCATTCATCAGCCCATCGCCGGTGCGGGCGTCCTTCAGCAATCCTTCCATCGCCACCGCCGCCTGTTTCAGACTGGTGGTGGCACTCTCCACGCCGCGCAGGCCTGGCCCGAGGCTGTCCATGGCTTTGTCCACTTTCCCCATCGCGCTGTCCGCCTTGACGATCACTCCGTCGGCCCGCGCTGCCGCCTGATCCACCTTGTCCATGGCCGCCCGGAAATCCGCCAGGGCCTCCTTCACGGCATTCAGATTGCCATCCCCCAGCACCTCATTGTCAATCTTGTGGATGCTCTCCCGCAACTCGCGCAATCCGCCGGAAAAATTTTGCAGGTTATCGTCACTCAGCACCCCTTCATTCAAGCGGTTCACCGTCCTGCTCAAATCCGACAGCCCCGTCCGCAGATCCCGCATCACGACCATGATTTCCTCGGTGATTTTGTTGGCCGTCGTGGTCAAATCAAGACTTCCAACCCCATTCAGAGTGGTCCCCTCTTTCAGATATTCCCCGGTCAGCATTTCCTCGGGCGGTTGCCCCACCTCCAATTGACTGTCCCCCATCAACCCTACCGAACTGATGCGCAGTGGACTGCCCACTGGAATCTTGAATTCCGGATAAATCTCCAGGGTCACCTGGACCCCCTTCAACCCCTCCACCAGTTTTGGGGAGGTCACCACCTGCCCGATGGTCGCCCCCGCGCGTTTTACCGGCGATCCCTTGATCAGATTCTGCGCATCGAGGAAATTGGCATACAACTGATACGGCTTGCGCAGCCGGTGGTGCAGGGTGCCGTATTGGAAAATGAGGGTGCCGAGCAGGATCAGTCCCCCCAGAACAAACAGCCCTGCCGTCAGGGTGGTGCGATTGGAAGTATCGTTCATGGGATGGAATAGGGAAAAAGATGGAAGGGAATCACCGCGGCTTCAACTGGACTCGCCGGAACGGCCTTCCACAAACTGACGGATCACCGGATCCGCGCTCTCCAGCAGCGCCGCCGGGGTTCCCGAAAAATAAACCACCCCCTCCCGCAGATAGAACACCTGATCCGCCACCGCCCGCAGGCACTTCATATCATGCGTCACCACCACGGAGGTGATCCCCCGCCGCCGCTGGGTGCGCCGGATCAGGTGATCAATGCTGTCCGCCACCACCGGATCCAGCCCGCTGGTCGGCTCATCGTAAAAAACCGCCTGGGGATCAGTGATGATCGCCCGCGCGAGGGCCGCCCGCTTCCGCATCCCGCCGCTCAAATCGCTCGGCAGCTTGTGCAGATGTTCCTCCAGATCCACCGACTCCAGCGTCTCCAGCACGGCCGCCTTGATCTTCTGCCGGTCCTTCCAGCCCGCCTCCACCAGGGGAAAAGCCACATTCTCCTCCACCGTCAGACTATCAAACAACGCCCCATCCTGGAAAAGCAGCCCGATCTTCCGCCGGTGCGGGCCGAGCTGCCGTTCGTTCAATCCCGTGATCTCCACCCCATCCACCATGATGCTCCCACTGCTCGCCCGGATCAGTCCCATCACCAGTTTTAAAAAAACACTTTTACCGGTCCCACTGCCTCCGATAATCGCCACTCCGGACCCCCGGGGAATATCCAGCGTCATCCCCTTCAGGATCTGTTGTTGGCCGATTTGTTTATGCAGATCCCTTACCCGGATGAAGACCGGATCGGAGGGATTATCGGGGAGGGCTGCCATGGGAGGACGTCAGGGAACTTGGGACCAGTGCGCTAAGTCCGGGCCACCGGCCAGACAAAGTTCAAGGCCATCGTCAGGAAAAAATTCACCACCAGAATCGAAAGGGAAGTAATCACCACCGCTGCGGTCGTTCCCCTGCCCACTCCCACCGCCCCCCGGTTGACCTTCAATCCCTGGTGACAGGAAATCAGCACAATCAGGATCCCGAAGACCACGCCTTTGGTCATCCCGAACATCAAATCCGTCATGTCCGTATTCTTGTCCAACTGATCATTGTAGAACGCCTCCGGCACCCCGTAGAGCGAGACCACAATCAATTTTGCGGCCCACATCCCCATCAGAATCGACTCCCCGATCAGAATCGGCATCGAAAACACGATCGCCAGCAGCCGGGGACTCACCAGATAATCCACCGGATGCACCCCCAGCGACCGCAGCGCATCCACCTGTTCCGTCACCTTCATGGTGCCGATTTCCGCCGCGATCGACGCCCCCACCCGGCTCGTCAGCATCAGTCCCGTCAGCACCGGCGCCAGTTCCCGGCAAAGCGCCAGGGCCACAATCCCGCCCACCACCGACTCAAACCCCAGCTGATTGAACTTGTAATAGACCTGGGCCGCAAACACGGCTCCCGTGAATGCCCCGGTCACCATCACCTGCAACTGCGAGCCGAATCCGATGTTGACGATTTGGTAGAGCACCAACTTCCACCGCACCGGATGACGAAACACGGACAAAAAGACGTCCCCCACCAACTGTGCCAGTTCGCCCAGATAGCGGACCAAGTCCACCACTGGCCGTCCCAACATCAGTAAAAATCCCGTCATGCAGCCCCACAGTGCCCATAACCTCCTCCCGGGCAAGGGTTGCTCCTTGAAATGACTCATAATTTAATGGCCCCGGGCAGGGCGGCGGTTGTTGGCACCCCCGGCCCTCTTGGGAACCGGGCGCGGGAGGAAAGTTTTCGCCTTTTATCCAAAGCCCCGCTGAAACCGTAAAAACCACTTGCGCCCGGCGGGGTGGTGTGGGAATCTCCCGGCCCTCCCGCCCGGCTTTATTGGCTGTCCGGCAGGCATTTTCACTCCACCCGGCTCAGGCATATGGCTTTCGCAATCATCAAAACCGGCGGCAAACAATACCGCGTTTCCCAAGGCATCAAATTTGACGTCGAAAAACTCGATGCCGAAGTCGGTAGCTCCATCACGCTCGATCAAGTCCTCTTCTACGGTGCCGACGGTGAAAACCGTATTGGCGACCCCATTTTGGAAGGCGCGACCGTCACTGCCACCGTGCTCGACCAGCACCGCGACAAAAAAGTGATCAATTTCAAGTTCAAGCGCCGCAAGGGTTTCCACAAGACCAAGGGCCATCGCCGCCACCTGACCCGTCTGCAGGTCGAGTCCATCAACCTCTAATTTTACCCCCACCCCACTTTTATGGCCCACAAGAAAGGACAAGGTTCCGTCAAGAACGGTCGCGACAGCCAAAGCAAGCGCCTTGGAGTCAAGAAATTCGGCGGACAGGTCGTCATCGCCGGCAACATCATCATCCGCCAGCGCGGCACCAAGTGGATCCCCGGAGCCAATGTTGGTCTCGGCAAGGATTACACCATCTTCGCCCTCACCGACGGACGGGTCCGTTTCGACCGCGAAGGCCGCCGGGTCAATGTCGACGGACCCGTGGCCGCTGAAGCGGCGCTGAACTGAGCGCTGCGCCAAAGCATTTAAAAATTACGACAGGCGGACTGGAAACAGTCCGCCTGTTTCTTTTTATGCCATCAAGGTGACCGGCTGGCCTGTCCTTTCTGCCCACCGTCCCATTCCCTTGTGACCGGTCCAAACAATGCTATCGGAACCAGTCCTTCCCATGAATCCCACTTTTCTCGAAATTCTTGCCACCACCTTTTTTGGGCTGGCCGTGCTGCACAC
>CAIZWU010000038.1 GCA_903936775.1 uncultured bacterium
CCGACCCTGCCGGGGTCGCAGCCCTCAGGTCTCAGGTCTCAGCCTTTGGGGATGAAGCCACGGATTTCACAGAACACACGACAGACCAGCGCTTTAGAATAATGTTACCTAGGAATATTCCATCCTCTTCCCCCGCTCCGGCTGATCCGCTGGCCGGTCCGGCGGTCCCTCCGGATCGTGACCCCCTGCTGATCCCCGCGGCCCCGGTGCTGGCTGCGGACTCAGAGGAATTTCCCGAACCGTGGGAGCCCGCTGCTGAACCCAATCTGATCCGGCGTTGGTTGAAAGGCTGGCGCCTCGTGATCGTGCTGGCGGTGCTGGCCCTCGGATACCTCAAATGGCGGGGTGGCCATGACTACGCCCACGGCGGGCCCGGGGCATCGCTGCAGATGCCATGGTCCGCTGCCTTGACGGCCTGCCGGGCCGCTCCTCGGATTTGATCAAAACCCTCGAGGCCGTCCTCCAACTCTCCCCGCAGTCCGACCAAGCCCCCTGATCCCGCCCTCCAGCGGTGAACCTGCGAGGAGGGAAGATCTGGGGAGAGGAAGATGGAGCCTCCGGAGCGCAACGGAGATGGCCGGCGATGCTGTCTTTGTTTCATGCCGGCAAAAGCTTTCAGCCGCTTCCTGACCCGCCCGGAAGCCAATGGAAATTAGAAGCTTCCCCTCCGGCCCGGGTACCACGTCCAAGGTGAACCCGGACGCTCCCTTCCTCGCCTCCAGCGCCTCGTTCACAGGCTGGCAAGCCAGCACGTCCCGCTCCTTCCTCAGGCATCTCAAAAAGGCGGGTAACCGCTCATCCCCGATCACTTTCCGTGCTTTGGCTGGGTTCATAAGGTGCCGCAAAATTCCGATCAGATCCACTCCGGGCAAACAAATCCGCTCCGCTCCTGAACTGTTTCGCTAATCAAGCGGTGGGTGCCCGCCAGCGCCCCGGGCAGACCCGTAGTGTCAGATAAAAAATCCCCCAGCTTCCGCCAAAATGAAAATTTTGAGCGGACAAGTATTCCAGCCATCGAAGTCAGCAGCTTTACAGCCCCCGCCGAGTCCTGCCCCCTCGTCCAGTGATTTGAGATTGGGTGATGAGAGCAGTTTGAGTCGAAGCCAGTGGCTGATTCATGTTGCAGACGGGTGTGAAATGGTCACGTTCAGCGCAGCCAACCGGCAACGGACGGCTGGGGACGCGGTATAAGTTTCGGCATAACCTAACTGGTAATGACGATTTAAATTTGTGCAACACCCTGATAATCAACTGGCTCCATAGTTCAACGGATAGAACGGGGGTTTCTATCCGCCACGGGGGCGGAGGGTGATTTTCCCAGTGAAAATCAAATCTGGACTTCCTGAAACATGGGTGCATTTTAGGACTTTTTTTAGGACTAATAGCAAATGGCCTCTCTCCAACTGCATCCCCGTTCGCCGTTCTGGCAGCTCAGCTACAAAGACCAGCATGGGGTGTGGAAATCGGTCTCAACGAAGGAGAAGGACCGGAAACTGGCGGAGCGGTTTGCCATTAAGATCGAAGATGCCGCCGTTGCCTCGTCGAACGGCGAGTTGACCCGCATAGTGGCCACGAAAATCCTAGCCGAGATGGTGGAGACATCCACTGGGGAGCGGCTTTATGATCCCTCGGTCCGCGAGTATCTCAAAGAATGGCTTGCAGGTAAAGGTACCACCCGCTCCGCCGGGACCGCTGCCCGTTACCAGCCGCCGGTGACCGGTTTCATCGCCTTTTTAGGAATCCGGGCGGATAAGTCTCTGAGGGGAGTAACGGCCAGTGACATCGAAAAATACCGCACCGCCCAAACTGAACAGGGAAAGAGCAACGGCTCGGCGAACCTTGACGTGAAAATCCTCAAGATCGCCTTCGATATGGCCCACAAGCAGGGGCTCATCCTCCTTAACCCAGCCAAAACGCTGGAGGCACTTCCGGCCGACGAGGAGTCAAAACAGCCCTTCGCCTTGGAGCAGGTCCAGAAGCTTCTGGATGCTTCGGACGAAACCTGGCGCGGAATGATACTTCTGGGAGCCTTGGCCGGACTCCGGCTCGCCGATGCCGCCAATCTCACGTGGGCCGACGTCGATCTGGCCGGCGCATGCCTGACCTTCCGCCCCATGAAAACCCGGAGAACCCGGAAAACCCTCCACGTGGCCCTTCATTCCCAGATCGTGGAATGGCTGGAGACGCTTCCCGCCACCGACAAGCCCGATGCCCCGCTTTTCTCCACTCTCAAATCCACCGGCACCGGCGGTCACGGCGGGTTGAGCAATGCGTTTCACCGCATTATGGTCAAAGCCGACGTGGTGCCTGCGCAGACGCGGGTCAAAAAAGGGAAGGGGCGTGGATTTTCCCCCCTCTCGTTCCACTCGCTGCGGCATACGTTTGTTTCCAACCTGGCCAATGCTGACGTGTCCCAGGAGATCCGGAAAGCCGTAGCCGGCCATACCAGCGACAAAGCCCATGAGCGATATACCCACATGGCGGTGGAAACCCAGCGCCGCGCCCTGCTGAACCTGACTTCTTTCAGACTCTGAAATGGGGCCGTCCAGCCCACATCGTCCCGCACTTTTTCAGATTCCGCTACGCCAAGCCGGGTGAGCTGTTTGGGACTGGAGACGAATTGGAAAATGAATGGTTCCAGCCGCTGAAAATCTAGCATTTCCTTGACTTGAGCTGCCATGCTGGGACAGAAGAGGCGAACTGTTTACGTTATATCCCCATCCCCCGCCAGCCCCATGCCCACCGATAGAAAATCCTACGCCCCCGGAATGCGGGTTCTTTGCCGGGACGCTGAGTGGCTGGTCACCGGGGTCAAAGTGGCCAATGATTTCAATTCTGAGTTCGCTTTGGCTTGTGTCGGCACTGACGATCTCGTCCGTGGCCATGAGGCGGTCTTTCTGACGGAACTGGAGGAAATTGTGCCCATTGACCCAAGAGACACGGTTTTGGAGGCCGATCAGTCCCCCGGTTTTGAGATGGCGAAGTTGTTCCTCGAAGCCCAGCTCCGCCAGATGCCCTGCACGGATCTGCACGCCACCCCTCACGGACTGGGCGCTTTCAAGCCCATGGGCTATCAGTTGGATGCGGTGGAAAAAGCTCTCCGCCAAATGAGGCCCCGGCTTCTTCTGGCCGATGCCGTCGGACTGGGAAAGACTATCGAGGTCGGAATGATCGTTTCCGAACTGATTGCCCGGGGCCGGGGAAATCGAATCCTGGTGCTGACGAAGAAGTCCATGCTCAACCAGTTCCAGTCCGAACTATGGAACCGGTTTGCCATCCCGCTGGTCCGGCTGGACTCCGCCGGCATTGCCAAGCTGCGGCTCAAGATCCCCGCTTCCAAAAACCCGTTTGAGGTCTTCCACCGGGTCATCATGAGCATCGACACCCTCAAGGATGTCGGCCGCTACCGTCCCTTCCTTGAGAAGACCCGCTGGGATATCGTCATCATCGATGAAGCCCACAACGTCGCGGGAGCCTCCTCTGCCGACCGCGTGCTGAGCTACCGTCTGGCGAAGCTGCTCTCCCGCTCCACCGACAGCATGCTGCTCACCACCGCGACCCCTCACAATGGAAAGCGTGAGACCTTCGCCCGGCTGATTTCATTGCTGGATCCCTCGGCCATTCCTGATCCCCGGCTCCGCGAGTATGACGCCCGCGATGTCGCGCCGTTCTTCCTCATGCGCTTCAAGGAGGATGTCCGTCAGGAGGCCGGCGAGAACTTCTCCGAGCGGAAAGTCCTTCCCCTCGCCAGCACTTCCACGGATGCCACTTCTGAGGAAGAAGACATCTACGACAGCCTGGCTAAACTCCGCCGCGTCGTCAAAGAGCACAAGACCGGGGACCGCCTCCTTGAATATGGCCTCTACAAACGCTTCCTCTCCAGCCCGGAGGCCTTGGCATCCACCATCACCAAAGTCCGGGACCGGGTCGTCGCCGATGAGCCGGCTTCCCCCACCATTCCCGTCCTCAATGACCTTGTCAGCCAAGCCTCCAGTCTGAAGATCGGCGCGTCCTCACGTTACCAGCTTCTCAAAACGCAACTCAAGACCATTGGATGGGATGGATCATCCCAAAGTCCCCGCGTCCTGATCTTCACGGAAAGCACCGTCACCCAGAAAGCCCTCGCTGAAGCCTTGGCCAAAGACTTCCGCATTCCTTATTCTGCTAAATTTGAAGATCAGCCCAAACAGGTGCTTGCCACCATCCACGGCGGTTTCCCGGACAATGCGCTCTCCGACACCGTGGAGGCCTTCGGCACCGGGAACAGCAAGATGCGGCTGTTGCTCGCCACCGACGTGGCCTCTGAAGGCGTCAACCTCCACCACGAGTGCCACCACATCATCCATTACGATCTCCCGTGGTCTATCATCACCCTCATCCAGCGGAATGGACGGATCGACCGCTTCGGCCAGCACCAGGAACCCCAACTGCGCTACCTCATCGTCCGCACCAAGGCCGGCCTCCTGAAGGGCGACACCGATCTTTTCGACCGCCTCATCCAAAAGGTGGAGGAGATCAATCGTTCCACCCGCACCGGGGAAAGCATCCTCCGGCTGTATGATCCCGAAGCGGAAGAGCAATACCTCGCCCGTCAGGGACTGCTCGCCGGAGATACCGAGATCCTCCAGCGCACCGATTCCGCCCACCACAACGAGGAGGCAAACAGCCTCGAAGCCATGCTGCTGGAAGCGCAAAAGCTCGCCCTGGCCATGCTCGCGGACGAAACCGCACCGGCGGCCCCCACCGCCGGCGCCTCCAGCCGGCACCGCCTCTATGCGGATCGCGATTTCCTGACGAAATCCTACGACTTCCTCCGCACCACCGCCGCCGGCAAAGCCTTGCACTACCAGCCCTTGGAAGTCAGCTCAGAACAAGTGATCCTCACCGCCCCCAAGGACCTCGCCCGCCGTCTGGGAGCGCGTGACGCCCGCGGGGATGTTGTGCTGGGAGCCAATGCCATCCCCGAAGAAGCATGGCCGGAGCACGGCCAGTTCCGCCTCACCCACAAAACCAACCGGGTCCAGCAGGCCATCGAGGCCGCCTTCCAGACCTCCGGCTTCTGGTCGGCTGAGTTGCTGCACAATGAAACCCACCCCGTGATGCGCTGGCTCATGGAGCGCATGGTCATGCAGATGTCCCGGGGCAGGGCTCCTATCATCGCCTCTCCTCATCTTGCCGCGGGCGAAAAGTGCTTCTGTTTCATCGGTCAGGTCAGTTCCCGCTCCGGGGTGCCTCTGATAGCGGATGCCCACGCCATTTCCTTCCTCCCCGGGGGGGGGTATCTCCACCGCCCCCTCAAAGAAGCCTTGGAACAAGCCCGCTTCCATGGCCTCACCAACACCGGCCGCGAGTCCTCTTTCAACGCCGGAGCCATGCGTGGCCTCATCACCGCTGCCGTGGAGTCCAGCCTTGCTCACCTCCGTAAGCTCCGGGAGCAGCGCCGCACCGAGATCCTCCCCCGCCTGGAAGTCGAGGAAAATCGCCTCAACGCATGGTATCACAAGCGCACCGCCCTCCAGATGGACCTCTTCCAGAGCATCCCCGGCGGCTCCGTGCAGGCCCAGAAAACCAAGCGGGAGATCGAGGAGATGGACCGCTACGTCAAGGACCGCAATGTCCACTGGCGGGATGCCCACTACGTCGCCGCTGACGAACCCGTCACCCGTCTGGTCCTCGTGATCGAAAGCACCAAATAACCCCTCATGCCTCTCGATCCCTGCATCCACAACGTCGGCGAGTATTACTCCAGCCACTACCTCGATACCGGCATGGACGCCGATGTCCGGGAGATCCGGGCCCAGTGGCGGGAACTCGGCTCCTCCGCTCCCTCCCGCCGGCTTCAATCCCTCGGCGAACTCTATTTCAAATCCAAAGCCCAGGCCCTTGACTACTCTCACGAGCCCGCCGCCCGCTTCCATGCCACCACCGACCTCGCCTCGCTCCACGCCCGCATCCTGGATGCCCTTGGCTACTCCATCGAGGCCCTGAACCTTCCCGTCGAAGGCGGCCACAGCAGGGTGCCGGCCCTCGTCAAGGTGAGCCGCTATGGAAAACCTTGGCTGGTCGCCTGCGAGACCGCCTTCGCCCTCCCGGAGAGTGCTCTGCCCGAGGGCAGCCAAGGCGATGAGCCCCTGGATCTCTCCCCGCTGGAAAAACAGCTCCTCCCGGAGCCCGACACCACCGGCACCCTGCGCCTTTGTCAGGGGAATTGGGAAAAGTGTGTCACCCGCCTGTTTCAGGAAGAGGAAGCCCCGCGTTGGGTCATGTTGTTGGGTGGCAGTCAGATTCTCCTGCTGGACCGCCAGACCTTCGCCCAGGGCCGTTACCTCCGCTTTGATCTGGATGACGCCTTCGGACGCCGGGAAAACTCCAGCTTCGAGTCCCTTGCCCTCGTCCTCTCCGCCCCCACCCTTTGCCCGGATGGCGAGAGCGATTCCGTCCTCCACGACCGCTTGGAGGAAAAGAGCCACAAGCTCGCCCACGGGGTTTCCGAAAAACTCCAAGGAGCCGTCCGCCTCGCTATCGAATCCCTCGCCAACGAATGGATCAACCTCCGCCGGGAGCAGAACCTTTCCTACACCGCCCTGCGGCCCCAGGAATCCCCCACCGGTCAGGTCAAGGAAGTCACCGCCGACGACCTGCGCCGTGAGGCCCTCACCTACGTTTACCGCCTCCTCTTCCTTTTCTATGCGGAAGCCCGCGGCGCGGAACTCGGCATCCTGCCCGTCACCGATGACTACTACCGGCTCGGTTATTCCCTGGAAGCCCTGCGGGATCTGGAACTCGTGGAACTCACCCCCACCACGGAAACCGGCACCTACTTCCACCAGCACCTCCACCGGCTCTTCCGCCTCGTGCACGATGGCTTCAATATCGACGAAACCACCGCGCCGGAGCAGGCCGCGCTCGGCCTTGTCAGCGAAAACTCCAAAGCCTTCACCGTCCGTCCCCTGACCGCCACCCTGTTCGCCCCGGACACCACGCCGCTCTTCAACCGCGTGCGCTTCCGCAACAAATGCCTCCAGGAAGTCGTCCGTTATCTCTCCCTCGGGCAAAATCCGGATGGCCGCTCCGTAGGCCGGGTGAACTACGCGGAACTCGGCATCAACCAGCTCGGGGCCGTCTATGAAGGTCTGCTCGCCTGGTCCGGCATGTTTGTCACCGAGCGAGAGGGCGTCATCCAGGTCAAGCCCGCCGGCAAAAGCATCGAGGATGCCTCCACCCCGTCATGGTATGTGCCCAAGGGCCGCATGGATGAATTCACCCGCGAGGAAATGGTCACCGTCCCCGGCACCAGCCAGCCCCGCATCTGGCCTCAGGGGACGTTCATCCTCCATCTCAATGGCATCGCCCGCGAAAACTCCGCCTCCCACTACACCCCGGAGCCCCTCGCCCAGTGTCTGGTCCGGGAAGCCCTGCGGGAACTCCTCAAGGACTACACCCCGGCGGATGCCGACCGCATCCTTACCCTCACCATTTGTGAGATGGCCATGGGCTCCGGGGCCTATCTGGTCGAGTCCGCCCGCCAGATGGGTGAGCGGTATCTGGAGCTGAAGCAGGAACAGGTGGGCCAGCGCATCGATCCCATCCGCTATCAGGAAGAACTGCGCCGGGTCATGCACTACATCGCCACCCGGAATATCTACGGCGTGGACCTCAATCCCACCGCTGTGGAACTGGGCAGCCTCTCCCTCTGGCTGGGCACCATCCACAAGCTGCCGGACGAAGGGCAGGACCACGATGGCGACTCCACCACCAGCACCCAGAGCGCCGTGCCGTGGTTCGGGCTGCGGCTCCGGGCGGGGAATTCCCTCATCGGAGCCCGCCGTGCCGTCTATACCCGGAAGCAGCTGGAGGATGGAGCTTACCGGGGCAGAAACGCCGTCCCGCCCCGCGTGCTGAAACCTGGTGAGTCCCGCAAGCCTTCGGAGATCTATCACTTCCTTGTCTTTGATCCTGAGATGGTGCCCGTGCACAAGGAAACCCTCATGCGCCAGTTTTGGCCGGAAGCCTGCGAGACCGCCAAGCAATGGCATACAAGGTCAGTCGCCGCGCAATGGACCCGCGAGCAGGTGGATCTCGCCATCAGTCTTTGCGGGCGCATCGATTTCCACTGGGACGCCTTTTCCCGTCGCCGCTCCGCCGCCCTTTCCTTCACCGCAGTAGCCGCTTCCGTCTGGCCCTACTCCGCCAGTCAGGCTTCCCATTCCGGCGCCGGCTACCAACCCTCCCCGCTGGCTGCCGCTGCCGGCCAGTTGGATCTGGATGATGCTCCGCTGCTGCGGGGCATGGGAGCCTCCAGCGATCCGCAACTGACGGACCGGGAGCGGGTCAAGGCGGAGCTGGAATCCACCTCCGGGGCCTTCCAACGGCTCAAGCTGGTCATGGATGCTTGGTGCGCCTTCTGGTTCTGGCCCTTGGAGCAAACCGCCGAGCTGCCCGCCCGCGATTCCTGGCTGGCGGCCCTGCGCGTCCTGCTGGATGCGGAAAACCTCGGCACTGAGGAAGCCGGCTTTATGGAACTGCGCTCCGGGCTGAACATCAGCGAGCTTCTAAACGCCTCCGTCAAACGGGAGCTGGACATCGAGAATGTGTCCGCTGTTCTGCCTTGGGTGCGGGAAGCCCGAATCGTCGCCGGCAAACAACACTTCATGCACTGGGAACTGACCTTCCCGGAAGTTCTTGGAGCCGCCAAAACGGCGCGGGGTTTTGACTTTATCGCAGGCAATCCGCCGTGGATCAAAGTCGGATGGAATGATGCGCTGGTGTTGGAGGAGTTGGAACCCAAGCTCGGTGTCAAAGAATCAAGAAGCGCCGATATCACGCGGGAGCGCGTGCCCATCCTGAATCGGGGAGACATGGAGAAACGGCGTTATCGTGAAGAGTTGGAGAGCAGCCTTGGGGCCACCACCTTTCTTTGTGCGGCAAGCCAGTATCCCGATTTGGTGGGGATGCAGACCAACCTCTACAAAAACTTTATCGCCCGTATCTGGCAGGTGCTGGGGAAAGACGGTATGTGTGGTCTCCTTCATCCTGAAGGAGTGTTTGATGATCCCAAAGGCGGGGCGTTCCGTCGGGGATACTTCCAGCGGCTGCGCGGTCACTTCCAATTCGAAAATCAGTTCGTGCTTTTTGTTGGCACAAATGACCACGGCAGACTTAGATTTAGCATAAACGTTTTCTCCGGAGGGCTGTCCTCGCCGAACTTCTTAATGGCCTACAACCTATACTTGCCGGCGACTTTGGAGGCCGCAAGGAATCATAAGAGACCAACGGATCCCATTCCCGGAATTAAAACCGACGAAGGCCATTGGGATATAAGAGGCCACGCCCATCGCCTAATCAGAGTGACTGCTGAAGACCTAGTAAATTTTGCTGCCCTATTTGAGGAAAGTGGCACCGATCCGCTCGAAACCCGCCTTCCTCAGGTTCACAGCAAACCGATTCTGGATGTGCTCCGGAAATTTTCTACCGCCACCAAGCGATTGGGAGATCTCGGTGAGGACTACTATGCCACCGAAATGTTCCATGAAGCCAACGCCCAGCGCGACGGCATCATCACCCGTCAGGAAGCGCCCGCGTTCCAGCCGAAGTCCGCCGAGGAATGGGTGCTGAGCGGGCCCCACTTCTTTAACGGAACACCGCTGAATAAAACAGCACGAACGACGTGTACCGAAAGCGCCCATTATGATGTCATTGATCTCACCGCGATCGCCGAGGACTACCTGCCGCAGGCCGCGTATCGGCCCGGGGATGCGCTGGGAGACCGGGGCAAGTTCCATGCAGCTATCGCCGAATGGCCCGCGCCTGCCTTGCCGGGCTTCTGGCATATCCCGCCCGGGGATGAAGCCCCTTGGGAAACCCTGCTGGATGGCCAAAAGCTCCACTTCCACCAAGCCGACACCACCAAGCCCGGAGCCCGCCGCGCCCGCCGCTTCGCCCACTTCTCCAAGGTCGACGGTGATGTGCTGGCTGCTGTCGCTTGGCTGCAGCAACACCCCGGCGAGGCCTTGCATGAAAAGTTCAGCGGTCTCCGCCTTCGTCAGTCTTCAGCATCAGAATCCGAGCGGATAGTGATCGAGGGAAGACTTCCAACGCCAATCACCGCTCGCTGTCGGCATGTGAATCGCAAAATGGTTCAGCCTGCCAATGAGCGAACTCTTATTTCCGCATTGATGCCGGCTGGTTTCACCCACATGGACGGTGCATTCAGCTTGGCATTTCTCAATATAACCGACCTACTTGAATTCAATGCTGCCGCGACCTCCGTGGTCTTCGACTTTCTGTTAAAAGCCACAGGAAAATCCAATTGCCGCTCGAGCACTGTTGCACAGTTGCCGTTCATCACTGGCCCCTGCATGTATGCCGCCGCGAGCCGGATGCTCCGCCTTTCTTGCCTGACCCGCGCCTACACCGGTCTCTGGACCGAGTATGCCTCCGAGCATCGCGACCTGTTGCATTCCCAGCAGTGGACCACCGACGACATCCGCCTGACCAACGGCACGGAATTGCCTTGGTCCGATCTCCCAGTCGACTGGTCCTGGCATTGCCCCCTGCGCACCGACTTCGCCCGCCGCCAAGCTCTGCTGGAGATCGACGTGCTGGTGGCCTTGGCGCTGGGTCTGACCTTGGAGGAACTGCTGACCATCTACCGCGTCCAATTCCCCGTGATGCGCGGCTACGAGCTGGTGGACGAGTTCGACACCCACGGCCGCCGCCTCCCCAATACCACCCGCACCGATCCTGGCGGCACCCAACTCCGCGCCGTCCGCCGCGAGACCACCGGCTCCGACACCGGCCAACCCACCGCCCCCCTCACCGCCACCTGGCCCATCGACAACGGCCTCTCCACCGTCACCAAAACCTTCCATCCCCCCTACACCCGCGTAGACCGCGAAAGCGACTACCGCCAGGCATGGGAGGTTTTCAGTCAGACCATTCCCACATGAAAGAGGACATCCCCGAACAATCCTGGAAGACTTGGCTCCAATCCAAAGGCTTCCGGAATCCGGCCGGATGAAGGGCCATGACTCAAGTGTATCCATTTATAGATGATTATACTGGAAATCAGGTATAAATGGGTATAATCGAGTAAATCTACTGGCATGGACCCGATCAAAAACCCCTTCTCGCCTGGAGCAGGCGCACCCCCGCCCGAACTCGTGGGCCGGGATCCGCTCCTGGATCTGGCCCGCATCCTCCTTGGAAGGGTGAGGCAAAAACGTGCGGAAAAAAGCCTGCTGCTCACCGGTCTGCGGGGGGTGGGCAAAACGGTCCTGCTCAATGAAATAGAGCGGATGGCCAAGGCTGCTGACTACCGGACCGTGGTGATTGAAGCCCACGAAAACAAACCGCTGGGACCGCTGATCGCCCCCTACCTGAGAAACCTGCTCTACGAACTGGACCGGATCGCCGGTGCCGGGGACAAAGTGAAGCGCGGGTTCCGGGTGCTGCGCAGTTTCCTCGGCCAGTTGAAGCTGACCTATGAGGATGTGACCGTGGGCCTGGATGTCGATCCTGAAGCGGGGTCGGCTGACAGCGGTGACCTGGAGATCGACCTGCCCAATCTCTTCATTGCGGTGGGTGAGGCCGCGCAGGAGCGGCATGCCGCCGTGGCTATTTTCATTGATGAGGTCCAATACTTTAGCCAGAAGGAGCTGGGTGCCCTGATCATGGCCATGCACAAGGTCCAGCAGCAGCAACTGCCAGTCGTCCTGCTGGGGGCCGGCTTACCGATCCTGCCCGGTCTGGCAGGGGAATCGAAATCGTATGCGGAGCGGCTCTTCAATTTTCCGGACGTCGGCGCACTCTCGGAAGAGGATGCCATGAAGGCGCTGCGAGAACCGGCTCAAGCAGCCGGGGTCAAGTTTGATGAGGCGGCCCTGCATGAAGTTTACCGTCTGACTCAAGGGTATCCCTATTTCCTCCAGGAATGGGGCTACCAATCCTGGAACATCGCAGACCACAGCCCCATCACGCTGGATGACGTCAGAAAAGCGACCCTCACGGTCATCCCGCGATTGGATCAGAACTTCTTCCGGGTGCGGTTTGACCGGCTGACCCCCAGTGAGAAAAACTTTCTCCGGGCGATGGCGGATCTGGGACCAGGAGCCCACCGCACCGGCGACATCGCCGACAAGCTCCGGGTCAAGGTCAACGCTCTGGGCCCCAACCGGGCGAAGCTGATCAAAAAAGGAATGATCTACAGTCCGGCCCATGGCGACATGGCCTTCACGGTGCCGCTCTTCGATGAATTCATGATGCGCGCCATGCCGACGTTCAATCCCTAGCACTTTACTGGAACGAGCCGATCAACACCATGAGTCCGCTGCCAGATCATGTGACCGACGAAACACTGCGCGGGTTCTCCAAGTCATTCATCTGAAACTCCCCCATGCTCCCCATTACCCTCGCCCCCGATGTCCGCCGCCAGGTGCTCCACTATCTGGGCGCGACGTTCAATTTCCGGGAAAAGGCGGTGGAACAGGCTTTGCAGCGGTTTCTGAACGACCCGGAGGACGGTATTTTCAAAGGTCCCTGGATGCAGCTCCGCCGGCCCTTCCGGCCAGCAGACCCTTCGGAAAAGGTGCCGTTTCTGGTCCAGCCAGCCTTCCATCCCTTCAAACACCAATACCGGTCCTGGAAGCGGTTGTTCGCCGGAGGCGACTCTCCCCCGGAATCCACCCTGGTGACGACGGGGACAGGGTCAGGCAAGACGGAGTGTTTTCTGTTTCCGATCCTGGATGCGTGCCTGCGGGACCGGCTGGCGGGCAAATTGGGGATCAAAGCCATCGTGCTTTATCCGATGAATGCTTTGGCCAACGACCAAGCGGACCGGTTTGCCCGGCAGATTCTCGGCACGCCGGAGTATCTGAAAGCGGGGCTGAAGGTTGGACTTTACACGGGGTATGGTGAAGGAGCCAAGGCGGGGACGACCAAGACCACCATGGGCTGGCTGGATGCGGAGCACAAGAAGGCCTACGCGATAGATGACCATGATGCCCTGAAGGCCAATCCCCCGGACATCCTGCTGACGAACTACAAGATGCTGGATTACCTCCTGCTCCGGCCGTCGGATCAAGCCCTCTGGCAGCACAACCTTCCCGGGGCGCTGCGTTATCTGGTGCTGGATGAGCTGCACTCCTACGATGGGGCCCAGGGCTCCGACGTGGCCTGTTTGATCCGCCGGCTCAAGGAGCGGCTGGAGATTCCCAAGGGTGGCTTTTGCGTGGTGGGAACCTCTGCCACCATTGCGGGAGAAGGCGGCCCGGACCGGCTGCGCCAGTTTGCGGCTGACTTGTTCGAGGACGATTTTCCACCCGATTGTGTGGTGGACGAGGACCGCTTGGAAGTCTCGGAAATTGTGTCCTTTGAATCGGATCAGGACCATCCTCTGCCAGCGGTCGAGGATTGTCTCCCGAAAGGCGGTGAAACGGCTGGCCAGTATGCGGTGCGCCAGGCGGCCATCTGGAGAGCGCCCATTTTGCCTGAAGGAGCGGATGGACCGGCTGAACTGGCATGGAACTTGGATCTGGGGCAGTGGCTGAAGCGTCAATCCCTGTTCCGCCGCCTGCTGGAAATCGGCAGCACGCAACTCGTGACATGGCAGGAACTGCTGGAGCATATGGGACGGCAGGATTTCCGGCTTAGTGACCTGTCCATGGAAGCCAGACACCATGTGGTGGCGGCTTTCTGCGGGATGATCGCCCATGCGCGGGAGATGAGGAGTGGCAAGGACTTCCCCCTGCTGCCGACTCAAGTCCAACTGTGGGTGCGGGAGCTGCGCCGTCTCGGCCGTATGGTGGCACCGGAGCCGGTGTTCGCCTGGCTGGATGAGGCGGTGCCGGAGAAAGTGGTGCTCCCCGCGTTCCACTGCGCCGGCTGCGGTGCGGCCGGTTGGGTGGCCATGCACGACCGGGACAAGGATAGCCAAATTGGATCCAGCGGGGTGAATGGCTATGCCCTTACCACGGAATCGAAAGCCATCTACGAAGGATGGTTCCGGGGCAACGGCCGCAACCGGGATCCCCGGATACGGCTCATCGTCCCGGGAATCAGCGAGCAGGCCGCCCACGCCACTGCCCAACAACTCCTCGATACGGAGCAACTGTATCTCAGCACCGGCCCGGGAGTGCTGACGATCCGCAGCGGCCAAGGCATGTGTCCCATCAATGGCTCCCCCACCTTTCCGGTGCTGGTGAGTGCCGACGTGATCCGGAGGGAGCGGGACAATGCGGTGATCGGGGACCAGAAATGCCCCGGATGTGGAAGCTCAGAGCAAATCTTTTTCATCGGGAGCCAAGGGGCGACCATTGCGAGCGTGGCGATTGACGAAATCTTCGGCTCCCTTTTGAACAGCGATCCGAAGATGCTGGCATTCACGGACAGCGTGCAGGACGCCAGCCATCGGGCCGGATTTTTCACGGCGCGGACGTATCATTTCACCTTCCGCACCGCCTTGCAGCACTTGATAGAGGACGCGGGACCTGCCGGAGTGCCCCTGATAGATGCTGGCCGGCTGCTGATGAGCTATGCTGCGGAAAAGTTACCGGGCCGCCCAGGTGATCTGCGGGA
>CAIZWU010000039.1 GCA_903936775.1 uncultured bacterium
TGGCAGGAACGGCTGACGCTGGCCTTCCGCCGCCGCGATACGTCCGCCGGTTCCACCCCGGAAAGGGTTCTGGCGGAGGCTCTCAAGGTCCTCAAGGCCCCCACGGACCGGGAGGCGGTTTACCAGCAGTTTATCCGGGGAGGACCGGTTTACTGGCAGGTGGGGCGTGGTGTCACCCGGCGGCCGTGAAAATTCAGGCGGCGGGCGACCCTCCCGTGGGCTTGCGCCGTGGGCGATCCGGTTTCAGGTTTGGCCTAGCTATGACTCCACTTGATCTCTCCCCGCTCCTGGCCGCGGTCCGCGATGTGCCGGACTTTCCTTCCCCCGGCATCGTTTTCAAGGATATCACGCCCATGTTGTCGGATGGGGGGCTTTTCAAACTGACCATTGATGCCCTGACAGAAACCGTGGCGGGGCAGGGGGTGACCAAAATCGTCGGCATCGATGCCCGCGGGTTTATCTTCGCCGCAGCGGTGGCCGATCGTCTGGGCTGCGGTTTTATCCCGGTGCGGAAGAAAGGCAAGCTGCCATGGAAAACGGAAGGAGTGTCCTACGATCTGGAATACGGCTCCAACCAGATCGAAATCCATGCCGATGCCATCAGTCCCGGTGAGCGGGTATGGCTGGTGGATGACGTGCTGGCCACCGGAGGCACCGCTGCCGCTGCTGCCGGGTTGGTGCAACGTCTTGGTGGTGATCTCGCGGGGATGACTTTCCTGATAGAACTGGGATTCCTCAACGGCCGGAAATTGCTGCCCGTTGGGGTGCCGGTCGCCGGCGTGCTGGGTTATTAATCGAATTCGTCCGATGCCCACTTTCCACCAGATCCTCACGCTGGCCCGCGTGCCCAACCTCCCCACGGTGTGGTCGAATGTCCTGATGGCATGGGCTTTGGCCGGCGGCGGGTGTTGGCTTGGACTATGCGCTGCGTTGAGTGGCGGCACGCTGCTCTATGCGGGCGGTTGCACCCTGAACGATGCCTGCGATTCCCGATGGGACCGGGCCCACAAGCCGGACCGGCTGATTCCCTCCGGAGCGATGACGGAGCGGGCGGTGTGGTCCCTGGGTTTGGCTGAAATGGCGCTGGGGCTGGGGTTGTTCATCGTGGCCAATCCGGCTTCATGGTTCCTTCCCGTCTGCCTCGCGGTGGCCATTCTGGCTTACGACTTCCGCCACAAGGAAACGCCGTGGAGTGTCGTGGTGATGGGGGCCTGCCGGGCTTTGCTGGTTTTGTCGGGAGCGGCCGTGGCGGGTCGGGTCCTCGATTGGAGAATCCTGACCGCGGCGGCGGTGGTGTGGGCATACATCATTTTGCTGAGCCTTTTGGCGCGGCGGGAATCGCGTCCCGGCGGCGGCCTGCTGCGGGCGCTGCGGCCGCAGTGGAGTGTGGGTCGCTGGGTGGGGGAAATGCTGGCGGCGATCCCACTGGTGGATGCAGCGCTGCTGATCGCGCTCGGCACCGGCCAGGCGTGCCTTGCCTGTGTGGTCATGGGCACGGGTGGGGCGCACGGGATGGCGCTGATTTGTCTGGTGCTTTGGCCGCTGTGCCGGTTGCTCCAGCGAAAATACGCCGCAACGTAAGGCCGGCGGTTCCCCCGCCGTTGTCATAGCTTCATGATTGAGCGTCGCGTTTCCCTTTCCCTCCCGCACCGTGTTTTCTTCACGGAGGGCGTCTTTGACCCTGCCCAGACGCTGCTGCGCGATGTCCTGTGCCCCGCCGAAGCCGAGGCCAACCGGGTCAGGCGCGTCCTCATTGTGCTGGAAAAAGCCGTCGCCGCCGGCCAACCGGGCCTCGAAGCTGCGATCCGTGCCTGGTTTGCCGCCCAGGACGGTCTGCTGGTGCTGGCGGGATTGCGGATCATTCCTGGAGGCGAACCCTGCAAAAACGACTGGCCGCTGGTCGAGGAGCTCTGGGCTGCGATCAACGATGCGGGCATTGACCGTCATAGCTACGTGATCGCCATCGGCGGCGGCGCGGTGCTGGACCTGGTGGGTTTTGCCGCGGCCACCGCGCACCGGGGCATCCGCTTGGTCCGCATGCCCACCACGACTTTAAGTCAGGCCGATGGCGGCGTGGGGGTTAAAAATGGGGTGAACCACTTTGGCAAGAAAAACTGGGTCGGCACGTTTGCGGTGCCCTTCGCGGTCATCAACGACTTCCGCTTTCTGGAAAGCCTGCCGGTCGCAGACCGCCGCGACGGGGTTATCGAAGCCATCAAGGTTGCCCTGATCCGCGATGCCGCGTTTTTCCGCGAAATGGAAACCGAAGCCGCCGCCCTCGCGCGCCTCGAGCCAGCCATTCTGCACCGCGTCATCCAACGCAGCGCCGAACTGCATGTCCAGCACATCTGCACCGGGGGCGATCCCTTTGAATTCGGTTCCGCCCGGCCCCTCGACTTTGGCCATTGGATCGCACACAAGCTGGAGCAATTGTCCGGTTTCCGCGTCAGTCATGGCCGGGCCGTGGCCATCGGCATGGCGGCCGATCTGCAGTATGCCTGTCTCGCCGGATTGCTCACCGCGGAGGACCGCGACCGCATCCTGGCCTTGATGGAGCGGGTGGGATTCATCCTCTGGGCTGATGAGCTGCTGGCTGTCAATTCCGCCGGCCAGCTGGTGGTCCTGCGCGGCCTTGAGGAATTCCGGGAACACCTCGGCGGCGAACTCTGCATCACCCTCGTGACGGCACCCGGTGAAGCCCGTGAGGTGCATGAAATGGACGATGCCCTGGTGCAGCAGGCGCTTGAATGGCTGCGGGGCCGCACCGCCGTGCCCGCCTTGACCTGACCCCACATGAGCCGCGCCGCCATCCTCAACGTCGTCGGGCTCACCGCCCGCCACATCAGCGCGGAAACCACGCCCAATATTCTGGCCTGGCTCAAGCACAAACAGATCGCCCCGATCCGGCCGGTGCTGCCGGCGGTGACCACCACCATGCAGACCACCTACCTGACCGGACGCCGCGTGTCCGACCACGGCATTGTGGCCAACGGCTGGTATAACCGGGAGCAGGCCGAGGTGCAGATGTGGAAACAAAGCAATCATCTGGTCAAAGGCGAGAAGTTCTGGGACGTCCTGAAGCGCGAATACCCGGGGTACACCGTGGCCAAGCTGTTCTGGTGGTATAACATGTATTCCACGGCGGATTATTCCATCACCCCGCGCCCTGCCTACCCGGCGGATGGCCGCAAGATTTTTGATATCTACACCAGCCCTCCCGGCCTGCGCGACCGCATCAAGGAGGATCTCGGTGAATTCCCGTTTCCCTCCTTCTGGGGGCCCATGGCCGGCTTGCCCTGTTCGGAATGGATCGCCGAATCCGCCAAGTGGACCGAGGACAAATACTGGCCCAATCTGAGCCTCGTTTATCTTCCCCACCTCGACTACAACCTCCAGCGCCTCGGCCCCGATGATCCCGCCATCGTGGAGGATCTGAAAGCCATCGACCACATCGTCGGTGACCTCATTCAATTCTATAAACACCGCGCCATCCGCGTCGTCCTGCTGTCCGAGTATGGGATCACGCCGGTCAACCAGGCGGTGCACCTGAACCGGGTCCTGCGGGAGCACGGCTGGATCACCATCCGTGAGGAACTGGGCCTGGAGCTGTTGGACTGCGGGGCTAGCAAAGCCTTTGCCCTGGCCGATCACCAGATCGCCCACATCTACGTCAACGACCCGTCCATCCTGCCGGAAGTGCGCGAAGTCCTCTCCGCCGTTCCCGGGGTGGAAAGTGTGATCGATGGGGTGTGGAAAGCCTCCATCGGCCTTGACCACCCCCGCAGCGGGGATCTGATCTGCCTCGCGGACAAAAACAGTTGGTTCACCTACTACTATTGGTTGGATGACGCGGTGGCGCCTGACTTTGCCCGCTGCGTGGATATCCATCGGAAACCCGGTTATGACCCCGTGGAGTTGTTTCTCGATCCGGCGTTCAAGCATCCCAAATTTGAAGTCGGCAAACGGCTCCTCAAGAAAAAAGCCGGGATGCGTTATCTGATGGATGTCATCCCGCTCGACGCCAGCCTCGTGAAAGGCAGTCATGGCCGTATCCCGGAAGACCGCTACGACTGGCCGATCCTCGCCGGGGATTTCCCTCACCTCGTCACCGACGACTCCATCCCTGCGACCCGTGTCTTCCACGAACTCATTGCCGCGGTGAAACGCGGCATCGTGGATCCTCCGGAGGCCGGGTAAAAGGGTCATGGCCATGGCTTGCGGGTGGGCGGCGGGCAGGGCCATTCCTGCGGAAGATCCGATTCGCGCGTGCTTCCGTCCTGCGGCACGCGTTCTTCCGGGGATGCAACTCCACCGCTTTTACTTCTCGCAGACGGTGTCTTGGCCGACGGACTTGGTCTGGCGTTTTTTTTCCAATGCCGCCAATTTGCCGGTGCTGACTCCTCCAGAGGCACAGTTCGAATCGGGTGAGGTCGATGGTCCGGTCTATCCGGGCCAGATCCTGACGCACCGGGTGAGGGTGCTGCCGGGAATCAAACTCACTTGGGTGACGGAGATTCTGCACGTGGAGCCGGGGCGTTATTTTGTGGATGGGCAGGAATCCGGGCCGTTCCGGTTTTGGCGGCACCGGCATGAATTTGTGGAAGTCCCGGGCGGCACGGAGGTGCGGGACACAGTACACTGGGCGTTGCCTCTGGATCCCTTCAGCCGGGTGGCCCTGCCGTTGGTCAGGGCACAGTTGAAATCGCTTTTTTCCTACCGGGAGCAGGCGTTGCCGGGCGCCTTGGCTCAATTTACCGCGGGGCGGGAATAGTCTTGCGGCGGGACGGGTCTGCCCTTTAGCTGCTGTCATGGAAAAGATCACCCCCATTCTTTACGTCAAAACCGGCTGCCCATGGTGCGAGGAAGTGCTGGAGTATTTTGATTCCCACCATTTGCCGTACGAAAAAGTCATCGTGAACGGGAATCCCGCTGCCATGAAGGTGATGGTGGATTTGTCCGGCCAGTCCAAGGCCCCGACCATGGATTGGGACGGCGAGGTGCTGGCGGATTTCGGAGTGGATGAGCTGGTACCGTTCCTGCGCCGTCACAACGTGATCTGAACCTTGGGAATGCGGGATCGGTTTCAGGCCGGAACGGGAGAATTCCGCTGGCTATCCGGAGCGGTTTCCTGTTGTGTGAGGCATGATGAAAAAGTGGCACTTGGTCCGCCCCGCCGGGTGGGGTCTGGCGGTGATTCTGTCCTGGGGGGCGGTTTGGCAGCCGGCCGTGTCCAGCGCGCAGTGGGGGCAGGACCGGGCTGCGTTGCGTCCCGCCTACGATCAGTGGACCACCTATCTGAATCAACGTTTTAGCTTTGAAGTGCCGGTTCCGCCAGGCCTGAGGGCCCAGAGTGATCCCCGCCGCGGCAGCAGCTGCCGGTTTGCCACCGATGACGGGGCTTTTGTGATCAGGGCCTGGGGTTCCTCCCTTGGCCCGCAGCCCGGTGATCCCTTGGAGGAGGCGTGGCGGTCCTCGGTCAATCAGCGGGGGCGCCGGATTGATTTCCAGCGGCGCGGGAACACCGGCTTTGTGCTGACGGGGGTAAACCGGGAGGGGGCCGCTTTCTTTGAAAAGATTATTCTGGGGAACGGGGCGGTTGCCGGAATCAACCTTTCCTACCCGGCCGCGCTGGTGGCCCGTTTTGCGCCATGGGTGGATGAGGTGGAGCGCGGATTTGGTTTCCACCCGGAGGCCGCGGCGATGCGGCGGGATGGCGGGCCGCCGCCTCCCAATTGGGAAGCGGGCGCCGAAGTGCCGCCTGCGGATTTGCTCGGTCCCGACGCCGCGCCCCCCGCCGTCTCGCCGGGCGATCCCCGGCAGCCACGGGTTGATCTGACGCCACCCCCGGAAAGCCCGGCGGTGGGTCCTTTGGAGAAGCCGGGTCCTCCCGCTCCCCAGCCAGCGCCGGCCAAACGGGAGGATTTGCCCTACGGTCTCCCCATTACTGGTAAGAAGGGCTATGTCTATTCTCCCTACGGGGAGACCCGGCAGCAGGTCGATGTCACGGACATTCCTACCGGCACCAAGGTGAAATGCCCCTATACCGGCAAGGTTTTCCGGGTGCCGTGAAGCTGGATGGACTCAGGCCCATTGCGGCAGTTCCATCAGGAAAGCGGGGATCCTGACAAAATACTGCCGCTGATCGTCGCCTTCGGCAAAGTAGGCTCCGGTGGCTTCACTGTCCTGGCTGATGGTATGGCAGGAGTTGTAGGTGAATTCCCCGCCCGGTTCGAGGCGGGGAAATTGCCCCACGACCCCGTCGCCTTCCACCACCATGATCTCCCCGTTCTGCTGTTTCACCACCCATTTGCGCGCCTTGATCGTCACCGTGATTTTGGAGAGATTGCGGATCGTGATGAAGTAGACAAAAGGGAAGGGGCGTTCCGCCGGGGCATCGAGGCTCGGCATGTACATCACATCGTCCACGGAGACTTCGACACCGGGCAGTTCGCTGGGGGCAGGGTTCACAAGCAGGGGAGGGGACAGGATAGTTGGAAAGCAGTCCCTGTGGTCATGCATGGCATGGAACCCGATGGCATGCACGGGAAAAGCCCGCGCTGGCTTGCTCCGGCCCCGGATTCGCTCCAAGGTCCCCTCATGAAATCCCCTGCTGCCATCCCCGTCGTCCTTACCATCGCTGGCAGTGACTCCTGTGCCGGGGCTGGGCTGCAGGCCGACCTCAAGGTGTTCACGGCGCACCGCGTCCACGGACTCACCGCCGTGACCTGCGTAGTGAGTGAAGTGCCGGGTCACGTCAGCCTGATCCATCCGGTGCCTCCGGCGGTCATCCGCGATCAGATCCGGATTCTTCTGGAAGCCTATCCGGTGGCGGTGGTAAAGACCGGGATGTTATACAACGCGGAGATCATCCACCTGACAGCCGAAGCTCTTGAACTGCTGCCCGCACGGCGCCGGCCGCAGTTGGTGGTGGATCCCGTCATGGTGGCCACCAGCGGGGATCCGCTGATCACTCCGGATGCCATCGCGGCCTATCAGGAGATCCTTTTTCCCATGGCCACGGTCATTACTCCCAATCTGGATGAGGCGGCGGTGCTTTTGGGCCACCCTTTGAAATCCCTTGCGGACCTGGCCCCGGCGGCGTCGGTCCTGCACACCCGCTACGGGTGTGCCGTCCTGCTCAAGGGAGGGCACCTCGCCACCGCTGAGGCCACCGATCTGCTCCACGATGCTGACGGGACCCTGACCTTGTCCTCTCCCTTTATCAAAGGCGTGAGCACTCATGGCACCGGCTGCACTTATTCCAGCGCCATCGCGGCCAATCTGGCGCTGGGCCTGGATCTGTGGGCCGCTTGCCGGGCCGCAAAAAGATATATTACCTGGTCCATCCGGGACTCCCTGACTTGGGGCCGCGGTGCCGGAAAGGTCCAGGCTCTGTGTCAATGGCGGCACCGGGGCCAGCGTTGACGCTGTTGAGGCTACGGGTTTTTCCTACGGGAACGATACTTCAGAACGATTGACGGCGGGCTGGAGTCTAGAATAGAATGCAACAATATTTCCGCTTTGATGAAACGCCTCTCAGCTGTTGCCCTGTTCCTCTGCCTGCTCAGCAGCGGATCCAGCGTGGCCCAGGATCTGCAGATTCGCCATAAAGAGCCTCTGCCCGGTATCCAACCTGTGGTGATTACCGACCCTGTTGCCGTTCCCGAGACGATTGGAGCCACCCTTCTGGCGGCGGTCGGTTTTTTGATGATGTTTCGCCGTCGCCGGTAATGCCGGAGCGCTCATCCGGACGCAGGACGGGAAATTGGCTGCACAGATGAGTGGAAATCTGGATCCGGAGAGGTTCCAAATCCTGGGGGGGGTAAGGTTTGTTCTGTGAAAAGCTGTAGCCTTGCGCTGCCCATTCTTTTTGAATCAGTGGCGCCGCTTTTACAGAATAATTATTGTGTCGCCCCCGCCAGCTCGGATTGAGTAAGATTAAAATCTGATATGGTCATGAGTTTACTTGGTTCCCTTCGTTTCTTCCCGATGGCCGTGTTGCTGGGCGGATTGTCCCTTTCCCCGACCAGTGGACACGCATCGTTATTTGAGGTGGTGCTTGGCCAGTTGCGGCATGCCTACAGGGGACTTCCAATCGAGGCGCCGGTGCATACCGTGCCTCCAGGAGCGCCGGTCGCACTCGTCTATCGAAACTTGTCCCTGCCGGCCCCGGTCGAATCGTCAGAGACGGTTTTCGACAACACTCCGGTGACTTTGCCGCTTTCTTACAGCAGTTTGTCCTTTGCTTCCCAGAAAGTGGATGCTTTGGGGAATTATGTCCGCTTGGGTGGGAACGCCCGGAAAGCGGAATCCTGCGGGGTCATTATGGTCAATTGGGCAACGGCGGCGCAATATCCGGCCCTCGCAGCGGTAAATCCCGCAGGTTACCTGCACCCCATCGCGGTCACTCTGTATGCGGTAGGCCCCGATATGCAGTTCAAACTTCTGACGGATGTCACCCGCACCGTATTGGTGCCGTGGCGGCCCGAGTTGTTGCCCAACGGGCAACCATACCCGTTCCATGGGACGGCATTCCGGATCAACTTGGACTTTCCCCAAGGCATCACCCTGCCAGAACAGGTGATGGTGATGGTGAGTTACAATACCGGGGCGAGCGGGTTTGACCCCATTGGAATTCCGGGCCCTTACGACCAACTGAACGTCGCGCTTGGAGGGACGATCCCCTCCGTGGGCTCAGATCTCAATGCTGACGTGGTGCTGCGGGTGACAAAGGCCGGATGGTTTTATCCCAATTCGGGATGGGCCGGTTTGAATGGTCCCATCGTCGGACTCAAGGCAGGGAATTCGGTGTCGAAAGCTCCCCCGGTCGCTCCCGGAAACTACGAGGTGACCGCCACGGCAGGAGACAGCGGGACGGAAGGAACGGTGCAGGGGACTCTGACCATTGCCCCTCCGACATTGGAGTCGTGGCAGCAGAGCCAGTTCAGTGCAACCCAAATGGCCGCAGGGGAAGCGGCCGTGGAGGCGGATCCCGATGGAGATGGCTACACCAACTTCGCCGAATACGCGATGGGCAGCAATCCCAACTCCAGGAGTGAAAACCCTCCGTTGGCGGTCGATCTTTCGGCGATGACCATCACGCTGGTGCGTCCGCGGTGGTTGACTGGAGTGCGCTACATTGCGGAGGAATCCCCTGACCTTGTTACCTGGACCCCGGCCCCCCTGGCCATCCTGTCGAGCACCCTGCAGAATGAAACCATCCAAGCATCCTGCACGCCGGGTTCCGTGGGATCAAGCCGCAACTTCCTGCGGATCAGATTTACTCCATAATCTGAGCGGTCCGGGCCGGATGGGCGGCGCCGCCCGACTGATTGCACAAAATCAACCAGCGGCTCCGGGTTCACCAGAGCCGCTGATGTGCTGGAATGAGCTGGAATTTACTCGGCTACCCCGGCGGTGGCTTCCGTGGCTGGTGGCGGGGTTTCCTCGCTTACGCTGAACTTCAGGCTCTTTTCGTTTTCGCGGCGCGTGATGCGGACCAAATCACCTTCCTTGACGTCGCCCCTCAGGAGGTGCTCCGCGAAGGGATCCTCCAAGTAACGTTCTACGGCACGGCGCATCGGGCGGGCCCCGTAGGCTGGATCGTATCCCTCCGCGATGAGCAGTTCCTTGGCGGATTGGTCAAGCTCCACTTCGATTTTTTTGTCGCGGACGCGCTTCAAAACCTTGTTGATTTCGAGATCGACGATGTGGATGAGGTCTTCCTTTTCCAGCATATGGAAGACGATGAGGTCGTCCAAACGGTTGAGGAACTCGGGTTTGAAATGCTTCTTGGCTTGTTCCTCGATCTTTTCCTTCATCGAGTTGAAGTCGTGTTTGTCGACTCCGATCGCGCCAAAGCCCATCAGACCTTGTTTCTTGATCAACTCTGCGCCGACGTTGGACGTCATGATGATGATGGTATTCCGGAAGTCGATTTTGCGTCCGAAGCTGTCGGTGATGGTGCCTTCCTCCAAAACCTGGAGCAGGAGGTGCATCACGTCCGGGTGGGCTTTTTCGACTTCGTCAAAGAGGACCACACTGTATGGCCGGCGGCGCACCGCTTCGCTGAGTTGGCCGCCTTCTTCATAACCAACGTAGCCGGGAGGGCTCCCGATCAGGCGGCTGGCGGTGAATTTCTCCATGTATTCGGACATGTCGATCTGGATCAGGGAATCCGGATCGCCGAACATGAACTCCGCGAGGTTGCGGGCGAGGAAGGTTTTCCCGACCCCGGTGGGTCCGAGGAAGAGGAAGCTGCCAATCGGGCGGCGCGGGTCCTTGAGGTCGGCCCGGCTGCGGCGCAGGGCCTTGCTGATGGCGATGACCGCCTGGTCCTGACCGATCACCCGGCCCTTCAGTTCTTCCTCCATGCGCAGCAGCTTGGCGGTTTCCTTTTGTTCCATGCGGTTGAGCGGCACGCCCGTCCATTTGGAAATTACGGCCATGATCTCCTCCACCCCCACGGTCACTTTTTTCTCCTCGTTGCTGGCGCGCCATGTTTCCATGACGTTCTCCAGCTGCTTGCGGGTATTGCGCTCGCTGTCGCGCAGGGCGGCGGCTTTTTCGAAGTCCTGTTCTTTGATGGCGCCTTCCTTTTCAATCCGGATGCGCTCGATTTCGGCTTCGATTTCCTTGATTTCCGGTGGGCGGGTCATGGATCCGATGCGGGCGCGGGCGCCGGCTTCGTCCATGATGTCGATGGCCTTGTCGGGGAGGAACCGGCCCGTGAGGTAGCGGGAGGACAGCTTCACTGACTGCTCAATGGCTTCCGCGGTATAGATCGCCTTGTGGTGGGTTTCGTATTTGTGCTTGATGCCCATCAGAATCTTGGTGGCATCCTCTTCGGTCGGTTCATTGACCTTGACGGTCTGGAAGCGGCGTTCGAGGGCGGCATCCTTCTCGATATACTTGCGGTATTCGTTGAGGGTGGTGGCGCCGACGCACTGCATTTCGCCGCGGCTGAGCGCGGGTTTGATGATATTGCTGGCGTCCATGGCCCCTTCGGCTGATCCGGCCCCGACGATGGTGTGAAGTTCGTCGATGAACAGGATGACGTTTTTGGCGCGGCGGATTTCGTCCATCACCGCCTTGATGCGTTCCTCAAATTGACCACGGTATTTGGTCCCGGCGACCATTAGTGCGAGGTCGAGGGTGATGACTTTTTTGTCGCGGAGCAGTTCCGGGACATTGCCGGCCACGATCTCCTGGGCGAGGCCCTCGACGATGGCAGTCTTGCCCACGCCAGCCTCTCCAATCAGCACAGGATTGTTTTTGGTGCGGCGGCAGAGGATCTGGATGACGCGCTCGATCTCGTCAGCCCGGCCGATGACCGGATCGAGTTCGGCTTTTTGGGCCAATTCGGTGAGGTCCCGGCCAAAAGCTTTGAGCGCCGGAGTCTTGCTGTCCTTCTTGCTGCCGCCTTGGTTGCCGGCGGAGGTTTCCTGGAAACCGCCCTCTTCCTCTTCAGTTTCGGTCGGCGTGAAATTCGGGTCGAGCTCCTTCAGAATCTCATTGCGGGTGCGTTCGATGTCAATTTCGAGACTTTTCAGCACATGCGCGGCGACCCCTTCGCCTTCACGGAGCAGGCCCAGCAGAATGTGCTCGGTGCCGACGTAACTGTGGTTCAGCGCGCGCGCCTCCTTGCTGGCAAGGGCCAGCACTTTTTTCACGCGGGGTGTGTAAGGGATATTACCTACCATTTTCTGTTCCTGCCCGGAGCCCACGTGTTTCTCCACCTCCATCCGGACATTCTCCAGTTCGAGGCCCATTTTCATGAGCACGTTGACCGCGACGCCCTGACCCAGCTTGATCAGACCCAGCAGCAAATGCTCGGTGCCGACATAGTTGTGGTTGAAGCGGTCCGCCTCCTTGCGGGCAAGGGCGAGGACCTGTTGGGCTCTGGGGGTGAAGTTGTTCATCATCGGAATGAGTTATGGTTTCGTTTGGCCGGGGGGTGCACTCCGCAGGCGGTGGCCCATCTGTAGATCGTAGTCTCCCCTGTATGGCAATTCAAGGGGTGGACTGGAAATATCTGTCGGCATATCCGGAAGCGGCTTGGAGGGGTGATTTTGCTGGAATGTTTTCAGCAGGAAACGTTCCGGGTGGGGTTCAGGAGGCATCCAAGGCCTTGGGAACAGGGCGGGAAGGGGGCGGCGGAGGGGCGTCCGGGGCGCCGTGCTCCCGCAAGGAGCGACCTGGTGACGCATTCCAGAGTCAGACTGGCGCAGAACTGCGTCAGGACATTGCGAAAAAACTCTGCATATTAATGAACAAAAACTGTTGTGAAAAGCTCTACCAGGTGAACTCTTTGTCATTAAGTGACTGCAACCTTCCATTTCCCAAGTATGAAAACATTCGTCCGTCGATTGTCCTTTTGGGTTCTTTTGGGAGCCGCTCCCTTCCTGGCCGGATGCTCCAAACAGCTGGAGCAAATTGCTAACCTCAAGGAAAACCTTAATGTTACCCGGGAGGCCAATACCGCCGGGACCATCGAACTGCAGGAACTGAATCAAAAGCTTTCGATGCTGAATCAGCAGGTGCGCGGCCAGCATGGCAAGCGGATGGAGTTCGAAGCCAAAGCGCAGAAAAGTGGCGAAGCCGAGAAGCTGCTCGTCAAATACCGCACCGAACTGGAAACGTCCCTGAAGGCATTTGCCGACTCGGTGACCGCCTACCGCCAGCAATACCTTACCCCCTGAGTCCAGTTTCCCCCCCCATCATGAATTCTGCTATCAAGAGCATCCTATGGCTGGCCGCCGCCGCCGCCGCGGTGGTTTTTGGCCTTCAGGTCCAAAAAAACCGCGAAATTGAGGAACTCCAAAGGGAGGCTGCGGACGCCGCACTCCGGACCAGGGAGTTGTCCACCAACATTGCCATGGTCCGTGCCAAGATCGAGCAGGCCCAGGTTGAAAGCACCGCCGGAGCGGACTTCGAATCGAAACACAACAACAGTGTTCTGAATATCGCTGCGGAGCAGAAGAAGATCGATGAAACCATCGACAAATGGCCGGCCGTGGAAGCCGATCGTGCCGCGGCGGTGCTGGCCGTCCGGGAAAAAGAACGGACCCGGGCTCCATATTCGATCACGTTGACGGATGGCACCAAAATGGAGAAATTTGCCGTCCGCGGCGTGCCGGATGAGAACACGGTCCTGGTGGAGCACTCCAGCGGACTGGTCAAAATACCTGCTGAAAAGTTGCCGGCTGAACTGAAGACCCGTCTCGGATTAGGGTGGAAACCCCAGCCCCCGCCTCCCGGCATGACGATCGACAAGGATGGCAATGCCGTCATCAAAGGGGCGGTGAAACA
>CAIZWU010000040.1 GCA_903936775.1 uncultured bacterium
GGGCTTCGCCCGCAGGTGCCGGTTGTTGTGGGGAACGCCTCACTCTCGAAAAATGGCAGGCACATTAAAACGATTTTCCGCAGGTTCCGTTGACGCCCGGCAGGGGCCTGGTTACGTAAAGTCTTTAGTTCTTTCCCAGTGGATGCCGCAGCGTGCGGGGTCCGATTCCTTTCCTGCGGTGTGCGTGACTCCTGATCACCTGGGCCCGCTCCGATACAAAATTACGGAGGTCTGGTCAGCCCTGCCGATGCCGAGCCTCTATATAGGAGGGCAGACGTTTGGTTCGTGCGGCCACCACCTGATTTAACTCTTGGGAACGAGAGCCTTCGATCATAGACGCCACCGCGGGTTCAGGATGGGGAATGCTCAAGACCCTGCCATGGGCAGTACCTCTTGGCATGGGCATTGCCTGAAGTCAGCCACCGCGGCGGCCCCGGTCGTCCCGGGGCGGATTGAGGATGGCCTGCTGGGTTTCCGGCGGGAGGCTGGCGCTTTGCAGCCACGTGGTGGCAGCAGTGGGATCGCGACGGAACCAGGATTGGCCGGCGCGGGTCAGGGTTTGAATCCGGGATTTTTCATCAGTGATGGTTTTCGCCCAGATCACGGCTGATTCCGGATCCTCATAGGCCAGACTGCGGGCGAAGCCGCTGACGGCGGAATCTTTGGACTGGGACTGGGGCATGCTGGCGAGGTATTCGCTGGCGGCGGTAGGGTCGCGGCGGGTCCATTCGCGCAGGGCGGAGTAGGTGCCTTCCGACCGGGCGGGTCCTTCGGTCAGGCTGCCGAGCCAGGCGACGGCGGATTTGGGGTCGCGCTCCGCCCATTCGTCTCCGACTTCCTCCACGACGCGGGCTCCATAACTGGTATTGGCGAACTGGGTGGCCCAGGCTGCGGCCGCTTTGGGGTCCTGTTGGACGTAAGCTCCTGCAATTTGATCAAGGGCTCCTCCTTTGAGAGGGCCTTCCGGGAGTCTCTCGCCCCAGGCGGTGGCGGCGGCGGGGCCGTTCTTGCGGAGTTCTTCTCCGGCCACGGTTTGGAGATACTCGCCGGCGAGCTGGTCGCCGGCCTGGGCGCGTTCCATGACGTAGGCGGTGGCGCGGCCGATGTCGTGATCGGCGAGCCCTGCAACGAAGCTGCTCCGGTAGCGGTTTTTTTCCTCGCCTTCCTGCACGGTATCCAGCCAGGCGAGGGCCGCGTCGGGGTTCTTGCTGGCCCAGCCTGGGAGAGTGGATTGGAGGAAGCGGGATTTATCCCGGCCTTGCAGGGTTTCGGCATGGGCGAGGACTCCGGCGCTGTCCATGGCCCCCCAGGCATAAAGGAAGAGTTGCCATTGTTCGCCGCCGGCACGGTTCGTTTTGAGGGATTCCATGAGGACTCCCACATTTTCCGGAGTCATGGAGGCGAGGAGTTTGGAGAAGGCGAGATTCCGCGTCAGGGGATTGGGATCGCTGAGGGCTTCCTTGGCAAGGGCTTCGATCTGATCGGGAGTGAGCAGGGCAGGGCGGGAGGTCGTGGCCGTGCGGTCGCTGCCCGCTCCGGCGGACTTGGCGGAAAGGCCGGCGGCATCGCCGGCGGTTCCGGAAACATTACCCGATCTGACAGTGAGAAGATTTTTGGAATCCGTATCGTTGCGGGAGCCGGAAGGCTTGGCGAGGAGCAGTCCAAGGCCGAATGTGCCGAGGGCGGCAAGGCTCCAAGCCCCGTGAGTCAGATGGGAAGATTTCATCGCGGGGGCAAGTTGGGGGATTTTATCCAAAAGAGTTACGTGTGCTGGCAACTGGAGTTTGCGGGAAATCCGCGGCCGTGTCGCGGGAGCTTGAGGTTTGAACAGAGGTGAAGATCTGAATTGACCACTGTAAATATACAATATACACAGTAGCCTCACCGTAATGTCCGACGAAACTCCCAGACTGTTCCTGCTTCCTATTTCGGCCGCGGCGCCGGGGGCCTTGTATGATCAGATCGTGACGGGTTTGAAGCGGGAGATCAGCGAAGGACGCCTCGTGCCGGGCGCGGCGCTGCCGTCGTTCCGGCAACTGGCGGCGGATTTGATGGTGAGTCTGATCACGGTGAAGCGTGCCTATGAGGAGCTGGAGAAGGAAGGGATCATTTACCGGCGGCAGGGGCTGGGCACGTTTGTGGCGGAGCGGGGGGCGGACCGCAGCCGGGAATCGAAACTGGGTCAGGCGCGGGAGCTCATCGCGCTGGCGGCGCGGGAGGCGGAGGAGGCGGGGATTGCCCGGCGGGATCTGCCGGCCTTTTTTCAGGAAACCCTCAATCAACTCAAACAATCATGAACCCACCAGCCATCGAAATCCGCGGCCTGCGCAAGGCCTTTGCCAAATTTGCGCTGGGTCCGCTGGACCTGACGGTTCCGCAGGGGGCGATTTACGGACTGATTGGCCCCAATGGCTCCGGTAAATCCACCACCTTGGACCTGCTGTTCGGGATGGGGGGCCGGGATGCGGGGACGATCCGGGCGGCGGGGTTCGACCACGAAACCCAGGAGCGCGAGATGAAGCTGGCGGTGACGTATTCCAGTCCTGACACTTCGTTTGCCGCGTGGGGGAAGGTAGGGCGGGCGATCCGTTATGTGCAGAGTTTCTATCCGGCGTGGGATGAGGCCCTCTGCCGGCGGTTGCTGGAATTGTTCCGGCTTCATCCTGACGAAAAGATTGCTGCGCTGTCCTTCGGAGCACGGACCAAACTGTCGCTGCTGCTGGCGATCTGCCCGTGTCCGCAGGTGCTGGTGCTGGACGAGCCGACCACCGGACTCGATCCGGAAGCGCGCCAGATTTTGTTCAACGAGCTGCTGCGGATGGTGCAGGATGAAAATCGGACGGTGCTGATTTCCTCGCATCAATTGTCCGATCTGGAACGGTTTGCGGACCATATCGGGATCCTGGCGGACGGGCGCCTGGTGTGTGAGGGTTCGACGGCAGATCTGGTCGGGCGGCACCGGATGGTGGAATTCTCACAACCTGGCGGTGGGCCGGTGCCGGCCATGCCGGGATTCCATGTGAGGCGGACTCAGGCCGGCCGGTCGTTGGCGGTGGTGGACATGGCGATGCATCCGGTGGCCACGCTGGAGGCACGTGGGCTGCAATTGCACTCGCAGACGGTATTGCCGCTCGAGGAGATTTTCCTGGCGATCACTTCAACCCGGAAGGAGGCGGCATGAATCCCCTGACCCTCGATTTTATCCGCCGCTGGAAGGGATTGTTCCTGGTGCAGTTTGTGATCACGGCTGGGGCCTGGATCATGCATGTCACGGTGCCGCAGACCCGATTGCATCTGGTCGTCATCGTGGCGGTGGCGATGTCGTGGGATCTGATGCGGGGTTTGGTGAGGGCGCAGTTGGGCTTGCCTCAGCGGCGGGCGTCGATCGCGGCCGGATTGTGGCTTTCGGTGGTGGGGACTGGGGTAGCGGTGCATCTGGCAGCCATGATGCTTGGCGGCGTGCTGCTGGCGCCGTTGCTGGGGCAGGCCGTGGATGCCGGAGTGCTGGGCCTGCACGCGGTGTTCTGTGTTTTGTTGATCGGCACGGTTCAA
>CAIZWU010000041.1 GCA_903936775.1 uncultured bacterium
GCGGTCCTTCTTCAAAAGATCGGTGGCATCGCCCAACACCGCAATCAGGGGAGCCCCCACCCCGGCCTTGATCGCGCGGTCCTTGGTGTAGGTTCCACCGATTTCGATTTGGTCCGCCGGAATGAATTCGATTTTGCCTAGAATAGGCGCTTTGGCGACGCTGCTGGTGCCAGTCAGTTCCCAATTGCCACCAGGGCCGGTGATCATGAGCGGCTTGTCCCAAGCGGGAATTTTGGCGTCGCGCAGTTTCGTGAAAACCCGGGCGAGCGTGAAATTGTAGGCCTCCCGCGCCGCAAGGTCATCAGGATGGCGGGCGAGTTCGCGGGAGGCAGTCTCGGTGGCAGTGAGGAGATCTCCCAGCGCCACGAGCGGGTCCTTGGATTCCTCGGTCAGGGCCTTGACGAGGTAGGCCGGGGTAGCACCCAGAGCGCCGGTCGTGGTGGCGGTGGGGCGGAAGATGGGACGGGTTTCAGTGACGGTGGAGTATTGCTTGCAACTGACGAGGGCGAGCAGGCAGCAGAGAAGGGTGAATCGGCGGTACATACGGTGATTTTTGTCTGGGCGCAGGTGCGCCTTGTGGTGAAATTCGCCGCGATCAAGGAGATTTCAGATATCGGAACTATTTGCCTTTAGGGCTCAGGGAAAGGGCCGGCAAGTGAATTTCCGGTCAGGCAGCCTGAGGCAGTCTCCGGTTTTCACCTCTGGGCATCAGAGCCGCCGCAGTCCATCTTCCGTCATGGGACAGGGAATCGCGGCATCGATGGCATCGATCCGCGCCAAAGTCGCAGCATCCAGCACCACTTCGGCGGCAGGGAGGGTTTCCTCCAATTGGGCGACGGTGGTAGCTCCGACAATGGTGGAGGCCACGAAATCGTGTTGTTTGCTCCAGGCGAGCGCCAGCACGGCTACGCTGATGCCGAGGTCCTGGGCGATGGGATGCAGGCGGGCCACCGTTTCGAGGGACCGCTCATTGACGAAGCGGCGGGCCATATTCAGTTGGCGGGGCGCACCATGCGACAGGTAGTCGGAAAAGCGGGCGCCCGCCGGCAAGGCTCCGGCCTGATACTTGCCAGTGAGGACACCTCCCCCGAGCGGCGAGTAGGGCAGTAGACTGACGCCTTCGCGGCGGCACACCTGGGCCAGCTCGCTTTCACAGCGGCGGTTGATCAAGGAAAAGTTGTTCTGCACGGTGTCGTGCCGCGCCAATCCGTGCTTTTCGGAGGTCCAGAGGCTCTTCATCAAGCCCCACGAGGTCTCATTACTGCATCCCACCGCACGCACTTTCCCCTGTTTCACCAACGCCGTCAGACCCTCCATGGTCTCTTCCGGTCTCATCCCATGGTCCGGCCAATGGGTTTGATAGAGATCCAGATAGTCCGTCTGCAGGCGTCGCAGGCTGTCTTCACAGGCCTTCACGATCTGGTGCCGGTCCAAGGTAGTGAACCCTCCCCGCACCGGCGGGCGGAACCATCCGTGCCCGGGCCCGGTGATCTTGGAGGCAATGATGAATTGTCCCCGCGGCTTCGCCTTCAGCCATCGTCCGACAATCTCCTCCGTGACTCCGAACAATTGCCCGCTCGGCGGGACCGGATACAATTCCGCAGTATCAAAAAAATCTATCCCAGCCTCCGCCGCCCGGTCCATGATGGCGAACGAAGCCGGCTCATCGGCCTGTAGTCCGAACGTCATGGTTCCCAGGCAAAGTTCTGTCACCACCAACCCGCTGCGTCCCAGTCTTTTTCGGTTCATGCGAATCAATCATGCCCTCTCCCTTGCCGGGCTCAAGCCGGATAAAGCAGGTCAGGCATGCTTTCTTGCCTCCCCTTGCAGCGGGAGGCTGTGGGAAAGCTTCCGTAAAAATGCCGGCCGGTGCGCACAGGGGGCCGTCAGTCCATGGCCCGCCTTCGCCGCCGCCGTCTGATCACACAACAAAGGCCGGCCCTGTGAAGGATCCGGCCTTGTTGAAGTGGATGCGTCAGGGACGGACTACTTGTCCCCGAAGGAGATGCCGACGGCACGGGCAGTTTGGACAACTTCGCTGTCCGGTTCCACCAGGCGGCAGGCGCTGACCGCTTCTTCGATCGGCACGGAGTCGACATGATAGGCCTGGTAGCTGACCATGTGCCCGTATTTCGCTTCTTCGATCAGTTTGACGGCCTTGACGCCGAAACGGGCGCCGAGGAGGCGGTCCAGCGCAGTGGGGCTACCCCCGCGCTGGAGGTGGCCGAGGGTGCAGGAACGGGTTTCCTTGCCGGTCATTTCCGCGATTTTATTGGCGACGTAATCACCGATGCCGCCGAGGCGGTGCTCGGAGGAACTGCTCTTTTCCTTGGTCATGGCATCGCCGCCGGGAAGGTGGGCCCCTTCAGCCACGACGACCATGGTGCTGTGCAGCCCCTGGGCTTCGCGCTGGCGGATGGCGTTGGCCACGTTTTCAAAATTGAATTCAATCTCGGGGATGAGGATGATGTGGGCGCCTCCGGCAATGCCTCCCCAAAGGGCGATCCAGCCGGCGTTGCGGCCCATGACTTCCACCACCATGACGCGCTTGTGGCTGTCGGCGGTGGTGTGCAGGCGGTCGAGGGCATCGACCACGGTGCTGACGGCGGAATCAAAACCGAAGGTCATGGCCGTGGCCGCGAGGTCGTTATCGATCGTTTTAGGGACGCCAACCACGGGGAGGCCATTGCGCATGAGCTGCATGCCGGTGGTGAGCGAGCCATCGCCACCGACGACGATGAGGGCGCGGATTTCGAGGAGCTTCAGAGTGGTCTTGGCCTTGTCGATGATCTCCTGAGGGATTTCGGCGACGTTGCCTTCTCCGACTTTGGCGGCGAAGTGACCTTTATTGGTGGTGCCAAGGATGGTGCCGCCCTGCTTGAGGATGCCGGCCATTTTCTCGGGCTCGAGCATCATGTAGTCGCCGGGAGGGAGGAGTCCTTCGAATCCGTCACGGAAACCGACGACTTCCCAGCCAAGTTTGGCTGCTGCGCCTACGACGCCGTAAATCACTGCATTGAGTCCGGGGCAGTCGCCCCCGCTGTTTAAGATACCGATTCTCATGGGTGGAATAGTGGAAGGGATGGGATGGGATGGAGTTTGGAGAGAGTGATGGGATGGGGGAAAGACGCAAGCAGCATTCCGGCCAGCCGGGCAGGAGGCCGCCTTCAGTAGACAGGCACCGGCTGGTACCCTCCTTGCGGGTAAGCAGGAGGTGGGAAGTAAGGAGCGTTCTGGGGGTAAGCCGGCGCCGCAGGATATTCGGGAGCTGGAGGATAAGCCATGGCTGGGGCGGGCTGGGGGGCCGGTTGGGTGGGCGGAGCCAGAGCAGGCATGGCAGCGGGGGCGCCGCCGAGATATTCGGAAAGGTTGCTGGCGGGGCTGCCAGCGGCGCGCCAGCCATCGTAGCGGCTCCATCCCTCGGAGAGGAGACGGGTGGTGGCGTTGAAGCGGTCAGGCGCCCCGAGGACCACGACGGTGAGGCGGTGAGGGATGACCAGAGTGCTGCCATCCGACCGCTTGACCACCGTGGCCGGTTTGGGGGCGGTGACGGCAAGGCAGGGACCGGCGAGGTTGGTGGTTCCCGTTTTCCCGGCATCGATCCGATTCCGGCCGATGATTTCGTTGGTGTTCCGGACCGAGAGGGATTGAGCCATTCCATTGCGGAGGAAGGCGATGCGCCGTTCCTTCTGGGAAGTGTAGAAGGTGAAGCCGGGAGTGGTCAGGGCTTGATTCAGCAACCGGGCGACGTCGGAAGCGCAGGAGTAGCCGGTAGCCCCGGGGAGTTCCAGCCCGTGGGGATTGGCGAAACGCGTGTTGCTCAGGTTGAGTTTGGCGCGCAGACCATTCATCTGGCTGACAAAGGCTTGGAGCGGAGCCCCGCCCAGACCGGCCTGGGATAGTTTTACCCCGAAATGGGTGCCGAGGGCTTCCGCCGCGAAATTATCCGAAGCCATCATCGCCGCATACAGGGCATCCCGCACGCTGATCCCGTCACCCGGTTGCAGGCCCAGGGGGCTGGGCACGCCCAAGGTCGTCACGCTGGGGGGCACGGTCATGACTTCATCAATATCCCCGGAGGAACCCCGGATAAAATCGAGCACCACCACCGCGGTGGCAATCTTGCACAGACTGGCGACGGAGCGCTTTTGATCCGGCTGGTAGGAAAGCAGGACGCGGCCGTCATTGGCATCTGCCACCACATAGGAGGCGATGCCGGGATAAACCGGCCCGATGTTGGCCACGCTATGGGGACCGGCGGCACCGCCAGCCTGGAGACCCACACAACTGGGGAGGCAAGGGATGGCGCACAGTCCCGCGACCAGTCGGAAAAAGCAGCGCAAAGTCATAAATCAGAAAACACCGCAGGAATGCGGAGGGGTCATCTAAGCAGGGCATCCCCCCGGCGCAACGTGGAATGTGCTTCCGTTCTTCCGTTTCATGTTGGCGGCTCGGGGCCGGCGCGGAATCGCCCGTGAAAGGCGGCGTTTTGCGTGTCATCCAACCGGATGCCGGTGGCGTTCTGCCCTTGTAGCTTGTTTTCCGTGATGACTCTCCCTCCTAACTGGCAATCCGCGTCAACCCGTGCGACGGCCTGCGCGGCTTTCTTGCTGGCCACCGGTTGTGCCGTGGTGGAGCGCGCCGGCATTGCCCTGCTGTACGAAAAATCAGCCCTGCCCGGGACACAAATCCAGGCTGATCTCGCCTATGGCCCCGCCCCCCGCCAGCGGCTCGATCTTTTTCTCCCCGCCGGAAAGTCCGGCTGGCCCGTGGCCATTTTTGTCCACGGGGGGAGTTGGACCGGCGGGGACAAAGGGCTCCGGGTAGGCGGGGCCGATGTCTACGGAAACATCGGACGCTACCTGGCCGGCCAAGGCATGGGAGTGGCCGTAATTAACTACCGGCTGCAGCCACAGGTGGGCTGGCGGGAGCAGGTGGCAGATGTCGCCCGCGCCACTACGTGGGTCCACCAGCACATCGCTTCATACGGTGGCCGGGCCGATCAGCTCTTTCTTTTCGGTCATTCCGCCGGCGCCCAACTGGCCTCTTACACCGGACTGGATCCCCGTGCTCTCACCGGAGCCGGATTGCCCCCCGGCACGGTGCGCGGCGTCATCGCAGTCAGCGGGGCCGGCCTCGACCTGATGGATGCCGGCACCTACGCACTGGGACACCGCCCGGATTATTACCGGAGCATCATTGATCCCGCCAAAACCATCCAGGCGTGGCAGCAGGAAGGCTCGGCCGTGAGTTATATCCGCGGTTCCTCCCCGCCGTTTCTGGTGATGGTGGGCGGCAGTGAGGAGAAGGCCATGATCCGGCAATCGAACCGTCTCCACGAAGCCCTCGTGCGCGAGGGGGTTTCCTCCACTCTGCTGGAAGTGCGCGGTCAGAGCCACAGCCGCATCGTCCTGACGCTGAGCCGTTCTGACAAAAAGGCCGGCCCGGCGGTAGTCGATTTTATCCGTCGCACCATCGGCGGAGGCTGATCTCCCCGCCCTCCGGTCAGGAGCCGCCCCCCCGGCTGGTCCTGCCCAAACCCAGTCCCTGGCAGGAAGTTATTCGCGACAGACCGGTTTCCGGCCTTTACTTTCCGTAATTTCGGTTTAAACAGAAATTACCGAAAGAAAGCCGCCGGCTTTCCGGTTCACCACCCACCAGATCCCCCACCATGAACCACATGATCGTCACCTACACCCTCTACCTCGCCCTCAGCCTCCTGCTGACAGTCTGGGTCGCCCGCACCCTGCACCGCAATGGCCGCATTTTCCTCGTCGCGGCCTTCAAGGGAAATGAAGCGCTGGCGGACAGTGTGAACCATCTGCTGGTGGTCGGCTTCTATCTGGTGAACTTCGGATTCGTGGCCCTGTATCTCAAGCTCACCGGAAAGGTGGCAGACGGTCAGGGGGTCATTGAAGCGGTGGCGGACAAACTGGGCATCGTGCTCCTCGTGCTGGGGGCGATGCACTTCTTCAATCTCTTTGTCTTCGAACACCTGCGGCGGAATGCCGAACTCGATACCGCGCCCCCTCCTGTCGCCCCGGTCACCACCCTCGCCGAGGTCATTGCCAAAGCCACCCTGCCCCCCGTGCGCGGGGGCCAGGCATAAACACCAATAATCAAACCCGGCGGAGGAAGTCCCGGCCTCCTCCGCCTCTTCTTTGCTCCTCAATTTTCCGCTCCCATGAAAGCCCTCTTTGTCTTCTACGACGGCGAGTGCGGTCTCTGCGCCAAAGCCCGCGCCCACCTCGCCAGCCTCGCCCAGCTCGTCCCGCTCGTCTTCGTCCCCTATCAGGATGTCCGGCTTCACACCGTCTTCCCTGCCCTCGCCCGGCTGGACCCCGACCGGCAGGTCATCGCCATGAGTGATACCGGCGACATCTACCGCGGCGACAGCGCTTGGATCACCATCCTCTGGGCCCTGCGCGATTACCGCCGCTGGGCCATCCGCCTCGCCCGCCCCGCTTGGCGGAAACACGCCAAAACCGCCGTCCACTACCTCGCCCGCAACCGCCGCAAAATCTCGACCCGGCTCGGCCTGAGCGTGCGGTCCACCTTTCCTGATTGATCACCGCCGCGCTGGGGCTTTTGAAGGCAGCCTATCCCCTGCCTACAATTGCCGGGTGAGAACCGGCCGGCTGAGGAGAATCTCCAGCTTTCCGCGCAGGTCACCGATCAGCAGCCTGACGGTTTCCGGAGGGAGCTTGCCTTCGATGGTCAGGACGACCTGCCCGGTATTGTTCTTGTACCGCACCGTCACGCCATTCACGGAAATGCGCGTACCGTCGAAGACATCGCCGGGTTGGCTGTAGTCTTCCTCGTCCCAATGGTAAGGGCCATTTTCATCATACTCCTCGTCTGCTTCTTCATCATCAGAGGATTCCGGTTCCGGTATCGCCGTATGAGGCAGGGCAGGCTGGTAGAGTTGCCCGGAAAGCAGACTGCCAATTTGCCGAAGTGGCAGAAACCGGACGCCTTCCGCATAAAAGATGTGCCGTTCCCATGGGTGTTCGGTCAGTCTGGTCCACGTCCAAGTGCCGAGGTCCAAGGACCAGGCGTCGGGGTTTTCCAGCAGACTGGGCCTGTCTTTGTCCGCAGGATCAATCAAGCCACCCCGCACCTGGATGGACTTCCGGTCGGGTGCCAGTTCCGCAATATGCTTGTGGATCCACCCGGGCGGCGTGCCGGTGGAGCGGATGAGCCGGATCGCGAACGTCTTCAAATCGAGTTCGGCGATTTGAGTGATGCCGGCTTTCCTGTTGTCGGGGTAACCCAGATTGCCAATCACAATGATGCGCTCATCCAGCAGGGTGGCGGTATGAAAATCGGTCGGAGGAAAAACGGTCTCCGGATAACCGAAGAGATCCAGCTTCCCGTCGGGATGATACACCGTGACGTCGTTGTAGATGTGAAAATCCGGATCGTAGGAATCCTCATGTTCTCCCGCGAGCAAAATCACCCGTCCATCCGGCAAGGGAGTGACGGATTGGCCAAATCGGGCGAAGCACCATGCAGGGCCGGCATCGAAAGGGGAGGGATAGCCGAAACGATCTCCTGCGGAATAGGCATTAATCCGGGTTTTAACCAGCCATTCCCAAAGGGGATTGTTCATCCGTTCGGGATTCTCCGTGCCGAAGCGGGGCGCGCGCCATGCCAAAGCCAGTTCCGGCGTAATGGCGGAGGCATCCAGCCGGTCTGGTTTGTAGCGTTTGGGGCGTTTCGGTTTCATGGGCAGAAAGCACTACCGTGAAAGAACAGCGGAAGCTTGGCCAGAAAAACCTCACCGTTTGCAACGGAATGTTGCGGCCATGCTGCCTGCCGCCGGATGGTGTCAGGACGGCGGCATGATCCAGTGCGGGACGAAACGGGAAGTGTTGGCGGTGATGCGTTGGGAATCCTCGCGGATGCCGAGGCCGGCGGGGGTGCCATCGATCATCCAGACCCCGAGCACCGGCCAGTTTCCGTCACAGGATTCATTTTCCGCGACGGCCTGGTAAACAAAACCTTCCGCGCCGTAAGGACCGTCCTGTTCGTCCGAAACCTTGCCCTGCTGCACGATCCTGACATTGGCCCCCTCGCGGCTGAAAACGGGTTTCCTGACGTAGGTGTCGCCCAGCAGTCCGGCCTCGCGATAGCAGGGCAGCAGAGCGGGATGGGAGGGAAACAACTCCCACAGGATGGCCAGCATCGCTTTGTTGCTCCACAGCAGTTTCCACGGGGGCTCCAGAAACCGGCATTTCGATCCGGCGATATGTTTGCCGAAATCTTCCCGCAGCATCCACTCCCAGGGATAGAGTTTAAAAAGGGTGCGGATCGGCGTTTCCTCCTCGTCGGTGAAGTGCCGTTCCGCCTCATTCCACCCGATGGCAGCCATGGCGAGGCGCGACGTGGGCAAGCCAGTCTGGCGGGCAGTGTCTTCCAGATAGGCGGCGGTGATTTCATCCTCCCACCCATCCGCGATGGAGCCGAAATGGACGTGCCCGGGAGCCAGCCGCTGCCATGCCGCCAGCAATTGTTCATGGATGCCATTCCACTGGTCGCAGCCGGGTTTCACGTCCTTCAGCCAGTGCCATTGGATCACAGAAGCCTCCACCAACGCGGTCGGCGTATCCGCGTTGTATTCCAGCAGGATAGGCTGGCCCCAGCGGTCCAGCACCATATCGAACCGGCCGTATAACGTGAATTCATCCTCTTCCCACGATTGCCGGATCAGCGGCACATGGTCCGGGTGGATGCAGAGATCGGCCCAGCGGTTTTTTTGAATCACGTGGTCCGTGGCTTCGATGTAGAGCTGATGCACTTCCGCGGCCGTTTCCTCCAGCAGGCCGACTTCGACCTCGTTGAGTTCATAAGCCGCGCTCTCATCCCAGTAGGGCGTCTCCGCCTCATCATGATGCCACGCGAGTCCCTGACTGCGGACCGTGGCTTCCCAATCGGGGCGGGGCGTCAGGCGGTGGCGGGTCATGAGCGGCCGGAGAAAAAGCTGCCGGTGCGGCCGAACCCGCCGCGGCGGGAGGCCTGGGTGGAGTGGAATTGGTTGTTGGCACTGGCCACGGCACTGCGGCTGGGGACGGAGGACGTCAGATTCCGCGCCGTATCCGGGCTGGAATGCCAACCGCCGCCGTAGAAATAACTGCCGCGCCCGGCGTCGTAATGATTGTAGCGGAAGGGGAAGAACCCGTGATAGCCGGCATGATAATATCCGGCTCCGGGGACATAATGATTGTTGGCGTAGGACTGCCCTTCCACCACGGGGTCCTCATCCTGGCTGCATTGGTAGAACAGCACCGGGGCCCCGACCACCAAAGCCGCCGCCACGCCAATGGTGACCCAGGCGCTGCGACGGCGCTTGGCGGCTTCGGGATCAATCAAATCGGAGCTGATAGGGTTCATCCGGCAATGGCGGCCACAATGATGCCGCAAACCCCCAGGACGAGGGCCGCTCCCAGGATCGCGGCGGCGATGTTGCCTTCTTCAAAAATCTTCCGGTTCAAATCCCCCGGCGTCAGCCAGTCCAGGAGACGGAAAGCCAGCAGCGCCAGCAGAATACCGGCCAGCGAATAAATGATGGTAGCCGGCAGCGCCTCTTTGACGAGGTGCTCCCAGTAAGCATTGGCAAGGAAGGGTTTCAGCATGACCTTCACCTACGCTGACCCCGCCGGATGTAAAATTACAAAATGCCCCGGCAATTCCCATGAAGAGCAAAAAAGCCCGGCTGTTTCCAGCCGGGCTTTTTGTGGTGGATTGGATTTGGTCCGGGGCAGCTCAATAAGAGCCTTCCACGCGGGCGGCAACGTCCTTGTAGCCGTAGTCCACCTCGTAGATCTGCTTGAAGGCTTCGAGGAACTCGTCCTTGCGGCCCATCTTTTCGAGGATGTTGCCGAGGACGTAGAGGACTTCCTTCTTGATGGCGTCGAGGGTGGGGATTTCGCTGGCAGCTTCCTGGAGCTGGCGGACGCCGAGGTCGAGCATGTTCTTGGCTTCGTAACAACGGGCGAGGGCCAGCATGGCCTTGGTGCGGATCGCCGGGTTGTTCTTGGCGCGCTGGAGTTCCGGGATGGCCTCGGTGGGGTGGCCGGCGTTGAACAGGTTAGTGCCCAGATCGTAGCGGAGTTGGGGGTCCGTGGGGTTGCGTTCCACCCGCTCCCGGGAGGAGGCAACCAGTTTTTCAATGCGGCGTTGATGCAATTCCTTCAGCTGCTCGCGGGCGGCCTCGGCGGTGTCGGCGGTCGGATCGGCATCGATCACGGACTGGAGGTGCGCCAGATTGGCCTCATCCAGACGGTCCGAGATCTTGTGGACCTTGGTTTCGAGGGAGGCATCGCCGTTGCTGAGCTGATAGGCCCACTGATAATAGGAGAGGGCGCTGGCGTAGTCGTCGAGGCGTTCGTAAAGTTCGCCGATGCGGCGGGAGGTGTCGACGTTGTTGGGATCAGCCTCGTATTCGGCCCCGAGGTAGGCCAGCTGCTCCATCATCTGCTCCTTGGTGGCCCCGATGCGGTTGAGATCTTCCAGCTGTTTGGCCTTGTCCTTGTTTTTAAGCAGGTCGCGGAAGTTTCCGCCGTCGCCACCATCCCATTTCTGCTTGTTCATGGACAAGCGGGCGTTGGCATTGGTCACCCCACGGCGGGCTTCGCCGTCGGAGTTGTCGACCTTCAAAATATTGTTGAAGACCGCGATCGCCTTTTCAGGGTCGTTGATCTGCATGAAATACTCCGCCGCCTTGTGCATGATCTTGAGGTTCGTGGGCGCGCCCTTGATCATCATTTCCAAGGCAAAAGCCGCGGTTTGCGGCATCTTGGCGGCCACGGCCGCGTCGAACATCATCTGATTGGCAGCCGTGTTGAAGGGGTCGGTGGCGAGGATTTCCTCCAGGTCGTAGAGCACGCCGACCGGGTCCTTCTCAGCCTTGGTTTTCAATTTCATCACCGAAAGGCTGGAGGTGTCGAGCAGCTTCTTTTTGCCGGAGTGGGCGAGCGCCGCGGCGGTGCGCAAGGTTTTGCGGCCTTCCAGGAAAGTAGGCACGTCCTTGATGATGGGCAGGAGCAACTGGACGGCGTAGCTGGCGTTCTGCATCTTTACCGACGCGGCAGCCTTGTCAAAAAGGCCGCGGTGGGCGGGTGAAAGATCGGCGGTGGTGGTGACGACTTCAGACATGATGGGGGATGGGGAAAAAAATCCTGAGTGGAACATGGTATTTACTCAAGGCAAGGGGGGGGCCGCAACAAACATTTTTCGATTCGTAGGGGAATGGCCTGGACGGCTGCATTTTACCTTGCGCACCTGGCGGGCGACTGCTTCTGTCGACCTGTCTTCCGAACGAGCGGACGACGCCATCCCCGACCGACTTTTATGATCACCCGTTCCCTGTTTAGCGCGGCTCTCGCGGCTGCATTGTTGACCTCCGCCACGCCCGCTTCCGCCCAGGAGATGAAAATCGGCATCGTGGACATGAAACGTGTCTTTCAGGAGTATTTCAAAACCAAGGACGCCGAGAAAAAGGTGAACGAGGACAAATCCAAGGCCAAAAAGGAACTGGACGAACGCAGCGCCAAATACCGCGACCTCATCACCAAGTGGAATGAGATCGAAAAAATTCTCAAGGACAAGCTCGTCAACGAAGAGCTGAAGGGCCAAAAGCAGAAGGAAGCCCAGGAAATCATCTCCGAAGCCCGCGCGCTGGAGCGCGACATGGAAGAATTCCGCCGCCGCCGGGAACAACAACTCCAGGAACAGGTGATGCGCATGCGCAAAGGTCTCCTCGAAGACATCAAGAGCCGCGTGGAAGACAAAGCCAAACGGGACAACTACGATCTGGTCTTTGACAAGAGCGGCATGTCCCCCAGTGGGGTTCCTTTCCTGCTCCACAGCAAGGATGCCGTCGATTTCAGCACTGAGGTGATCACCGAGCTGAATAAAAACGCCCCACCTGAAGCTGCCGCTCCTGCGGCTGCCCCCGCTGCGCCAGCCCCTGCTGCCGACGCCAAGAAGCCGAAGTGATCCTTTCCCCACTTGGCCTGCCGCCCCTTCGGACAGCCCGTAAAACCACGTGGAAATTTCTCTCGAACAGTTGGCCACTCTCAGCGGAGGAGTGGCTGAACCGGGGAATAATGCCGTTACCTTGACAGGTTTTTCCGCCCTCAAAGAGGCGGGACCGGGTGATTTCAGCTTTTTTGGCAACGAGCGCTACCTTCCGGATCTTCGCAAGACCAAGGCTTCGGCGGTTCTTGTGCCGGCCGGTTTTTCGGAAGCGATTCCCGGTGTGGCCTTGGTGCGGGTCGAAAACCCCTCGGCGGCCTTCGCGGAGGTCGTCAAACAATTCCTCCCGCCGCCCCGGGCCTTCCATCCCGGCATCCACCCTTCCGCAGTGATTGATCCCGCCACCGTGCTGGATCCCGCCACAGTCTGCATCAAGGCGGGCGCCATCATCGAAGCGGGCGTCGCAATCGGCGAAGGCACCGAAATCGGAGCGGGCTGTTTTGTTGGAGAAGGCACCAAAATTGGCCGCAACTGCCTGCTGCATCCCCGGGTCACCCTCTACCACCACACCGTGCTCGGCGACCGGGTCTGCCTCCATGCCGGGGTGGTGCTGGGAGCCGATGGATTTGGCTACGAATTTATCGATGGATGCCACCGGAAAATCGATCAGGTCGGCATCGTGCAAATTGATGATGATGTCGAAATCGGAGCGAATACCACCATTGACCGCGCCCGCTTCGGCAAAACGTGGATCCGTCAGGGCGCCAAAATAGACAACCAGGTCCAGATCGGTCACAACGTGGTCCTGGGCCGCCACTGTGTGGTTGTCGCCCAGGTCGGCATCGCGGGCAGCACCTGCATTGGCGACCACACCGTCATTGCCGCCCAGGCAGGTATCGCAGGGCACCTCGAACTGGGGCCGCAACTGGTCATTGGAGCCCGGGCCGGCGTCACCAAGTCGATCCTGGAAAAAGGCCATTACATGGGCTATCCCGCCGGGCCCGCCCCGGAAATCCGCAAGCAATGGGTCCACATCCGTAAAATCGGCGGCCTGCTGCAACGTGTCTCCACTTTGGAAAAACAGGGCTGAACCGCCCGCCCGGAAAATCCCGGGCCTGTCGTAATCCTCGCATCCGGGAAGTCGTTGCCCCCCGCCGCGGCCGCGCCGGAACAGCACAATTTCACTTGCCCATCCGCCCCCCCTCCATCAATCCTGGAGTACGCGCCACCGCCCGCCTTTGCCGTAGACGGGGCCATCGCCCGGCCCGTGCTTCTTTCCCATGTCCGCCTCCTCCCCTACCCTGCCTGCCCGCATTCTGATTCTCGGCGGCGGACCCACCGGCCTGTATGCCGCGCGCACCTTGGCGGCGCAGGGACATCAGGTCACCCTTCTTGAAAAAGAGGGTCACCCCGGCGGCTTGGCCACCAGCTTCAATCACCATGGAAACTGGTATGACCTGGGGGTCCACATGCTGCATGAATTCGACCAGGAAATTTTCCACGACATCCGCGACAACATCATGGGCGAAGAACGCCTCGCGGTACAGCTCGACTCCAAAATCCGCTGGGCCGGCTCCTTCTACCGGTATCCATTGCAGTTTGGGGATATGATCAAGGGCATCCCGCCCCTCACCCTCGCCCGCTGCGTCATCAGCCTCTTCGGCACCCAATTGTGGTTCAAGCTTTTCCCGAAGACTCCCATCAACGCGGAAGAGGCCCTGATCCAGCTCTACGGCCGCCAACTTTATGAATTTTTCTTCCAGGACTTCACCCAGCGCTACTGGGGTTTCCCCACCACGGAACTCGACGCCAAATTCATCACCACCAAGATGCCGCGCCTCACCGCGGTCGACGTCCTGAAAAAAATCCTCTCCAAAATCGGCATCAAGGATAACCGGGTCCATGCGGTGGACAGCGCCCTTTCCGAGGAAACCCTCCATTATTCCAAAACCGGCGCGGAAACCATGACCCGCCGCATCGCCGCTTACGCCCAGTCGCTGGGTGCCTCCATTTTCTACCATCAGGACGTAGCCGGGGTGCAACTGGAAAACGGCCGGGTCACGGCGGTGGAAGTCAGGAATACGGTCACCGGCAACCTCACCCGCCACGCATGCGATTATTGCATCAACACCATCCCGCTGCCTGAACTCGTCAGGAAAATGGTCCCGCCCCCAACCCCGGAAGTCCTGGATTCCTGCGATTATCTCAAGTTCAAACCGATCACCATCCACGGTCTCCTCGTGGACAAACCAAAGTGCATCGACGGCCTGTATATCTACTATCGTGAACGCATCTTCCACCGCGTCGGCGAGCCAAAAAACGCCGGCCTGATCGTCAATCCCCCCGACCACAGCGTCCTCATCGTCGAGACCACTTGCGAGATGGGCGATGAAAAATGGCGCGTCACCGATGCGGTCAAAGACCAGATCATCAAGGATCTGGAGATCGAAAACATCTGCACCCGGGCCCAGATCAAGGAGTGGCACACCCTCCAGGCCGTGCATGGCTATCCGATTTTTAAATTGGGCTTCGAGCCACACTTCCAAGCCCTCAAGGCCACCGTGGACGGCATTCCCAACCTTCGCACCGCCGGCCGCCAGGGAGCTTTCTGCTATCCAAACATGCACGGAGCCATGCGTCAGGGGGCCAACGCGGCCAAAGCCATTGCCCGGCAAATTACGGAAGACCACCAGGAAGCCGCCACCCGCCCGTCCCCTGTGCCGGGCACGGAGGAGATTGTGGACTAACATGGCACCCGGCTGACGGGTGATCCGGGCCATTCCATGATACCGCCAGATATGCCCTCCGCAAGGTGAGGCCCCCCACAAAAACGCCCGCTGAATTTCCCCTTTCCCCGGTTCATCATTCGCATTTCCCGCTTCACCATCCATCATTTCCCGATCATGCTGCTCCCCATGCGCCGCGCCCTCTTTCTCCTCCTTGCCCTGCTCCCGCTCCTCCCGTCCTGCCAAATCACTGCGGGCGGCCCCTTGCTCGAGGCCCGCAATCAGGCGATCCTTGCCGAACCCCGCGGCGATTTCTGGATTGGCCGCCGCTACTTCGTCGACAAGGTACGCTTCTGGGGATACCTGCGTCGTCCGGGCCAATTGTGGGACAACGCGCAGCTCGTGGTGATGGATGAATCCCGCATCAAAACCCCGGACCGCCTTCCCGAAATGCCAGCCGATGGCGGCCTCGCCCATGGCTTTGATCACAACTACGATTACCGCATCTCCGGCTCCTTCACTGGCCGCAAAGTCTATGATCCCAACGCGGACATGGAACTTCCGGTTTTCTCTCCCGGCAGCTACGAGGTCATGAACCGCACCCCCGGCTTCCTTTTCAGCCCGAACGACCGCTACAGCCCCAAATACATCCCGGCCCGGGAGGTCTCCCGCACCACCCCGGCCCGCCTGTAGGCTGACCTGAACCGAGGGGAAGGTATCTGGCCGGAGCCATCGTCCCCCCAAGGAGCTTGCTGCGCCCCTGTTTCACGGCCAGATTCCTGGACGCTGTTGTGATCCTGATCCTGCGGCAGTGGCGGTTCTCCGTCTCCTTGAATGAAAGAACAAAAAGCAATGATCTCCCGCCAGACCTTTAGTCTGCTCGGACGGGCGATAATGGTTTTTATGAGGTCCCCGGTGGGCAGCAGGGCGAGACTGCTGGGGCTTTCCCTACTGCTGTTGATGCTATGCATCAATGGGATGAACGTCATCAACAGCTACGTCGGGAGATACTTCATGTCGGCCATCGAAAGCCGGGACCACGCAGGTTTTGTTCGCTTTGCGTGGCTTTATGCCGGCGTGTTTGCCGGATCGACCCTGGTCGCAGTGTTCTTCCGCTTTTCCGAAGAACGGCTCGGGCTGCTCTGGCGGGATTACCTGACCCACCGCTCGGTCGGCCGCTACATTGACCAGCGCATTTATCTGCATCTCGGCACCACTGCCGGAATCACCAATCCCGATCAGCGCATGAGCGAGGACATCAAGCAGCTGACCACCACGACCTTGTCGTTTTTGCTGATGATTCTGAATGGCACCCTGACGGCGATTTCGTTCTCCGGAGTGCTCTGGGCCATCAGTCCCAAACTCTTCCTGACCGCGGTGCTTTATGCCGCGGCGGGCTCCGCCATGACGATCCGGCTGGGACGCCCGCTCATCCGGCTGAATTACCGGCAATCCGATGTGGAGGCGGACTTCCGTTCCGAATTGATCCGGGTGCGGGAGAATGCCGAAGGGATCGCGCTTACGGGCAACGAAAGCAGGACCCGCGAGCGGCTGATGGACCGGCTGGATCAACTGGTGGAGAATTTTGGCAGGATCATCCGGGTGAACCGGAATCTCAGCTTTTTCACCAGTGGTTATAACTACATGATCCAGCTGATCCCGATCCTGATCGTGGCCCCGCTTTTCATGGATCACGGCGTGGAGTTCGGGGTAATTGGCCAGGCGGCGATGGCGTTTGCCACCCTGCTGGGAGCCTTTTCCCTGATCGTCACCCAGTTCCAGGCCATCTCCGCCTACGCTTCAGTGATCACCCGCCTGGGGGAATTCCTTGAAGCTTCCGAAAAAGCGGCGGTGCGGAACGAAGCATCCTGTATCGGGTGTTCAACCATCTCCGATCATTTCGGCTATAAGGGCCTGACCCTGCGTTCCACCGACCCCGGGGGCACCGTGCTCCTCGATCGGTTGGACGCGTCTTTTCTTCCAGGAACCAGGGTGTTGGTCCATGGCCCCCAGCACGCCGCGAGGATGGCGCTATTCCGGGCCTCGGCCGGGCTTTACGATGCCGGCACGGGCAATATCGTCCGTCCGCCGCCCGGGAAACTGGCGTTTCTGCCCGAACGGCCTTATTTGCCTTCCGGCACCTTGCGGGAACTGCTGGTTCCATCCGGGAGCGATTGCCGGATGAGCAATGACGAAATCTCGGGAGTGATCCGCGAGGTGGGACTGGAAGCTTTGGTCAAAGAAAACGATGGCTTCGAACATCCCAGAAATTGGCTGGAGGTGTTGTCCTTCGAAGATCAGCAGCGCATGTCCGTCGCCCGGGCCATCCTGGCCCGGCCCGATTTTGCCTTGCTGGATCAACTCAATTCAGCCCTGGGCGAGGCGGAGTTCCACCGCATCCTCGAACTGATGGCCAAACATGGCATCACCTGTATCTCGTTCGGGGACGATGCCCCGGATCCTTCCCGCCATGACGCCTGCCTGGAACTGAATGCAGATGGATCCTGGAAGTGGACGGATCTCCGTTAGCTGCCCGCTCCCGGAAAAAACCTCGGAATCGGTGCGGGCGGCGTCCCTCCGAATAACCAGTGAAGCCATGGTGATTTGCCACCGTCCAGCCATTGTGCCCGGTGCATTTCCCGTTTATAGGCACTGCCCGCCGGATCCCAGCCTCCGCTGCTACGGCGGGTTTTTTCGATTCACGAACCGATCCCAACCCCATTCCCATGGACGCATTGCTCGACCTGCTCACCAAGGACTCCCGGCTCAGCCCGGAGGACCTCGCCGCCCGCCTGAATCTCACGCCGGCAGAAGTGAAGTCCAAAACCGCCGCATGGGAAGCAGATGGCACCATCCTTGGTTATCAGGCCGTGGTGGACCCGGAGAAAACGGACCCGGGCGGAGTGACGGCTCTGATCGAGGTGCGGCTGACCCCGGAACGCGGAGGTGGTTTCGACCGGCTGGCGGAACGCGTGGCGAAGTTCGACCAGGTGACCACCTGCTGGCTGATGAGCGGCGGGTATGACCTCGCCGTAGTGGTACAGGCCGGCAGCCTCCAGGAGGTCGCCCGATTTGTCGCGGAGAAGCTCAGCACCCTTGGCGGCGTCCTCAGCACGGTGACGCACTTCCAGCTGAAAATCTACAAACAGAACGGCTTCCTCTCGACCCCCACCCCGGACGGCTCCCGCCTGCCGATCACGCCATGAAGTCTCCCTCCGATTCCCCTGACAACCTTTCCCTCAGCGTGAAAAGTAAAATCTCCGACCGCATCCAGGCAATCCCCCGCTCCGGCATCCGCGAATTCTTCGAACTGGTCCTCAACGCCGGCGATGTCATTTCGCTGGGCGTGGGCGAACCTGACTTCTCCACACCCTGGCATATCCGGGAGGCCGCGATCTATTCCCTGGAAAAAGGCCAAACCTCCTACACCAGCAACCTCGGCCTGCTGGAACTGCGCAAAAGCATCACCAAGTATGTCGCGAAAAAGTTCCACGTGGACTACGATCCTGCCAAGGAAGTCATCGTCACGGTGGGTGTCTCCGAAGCGCTGGACCTGGCCTTCCGTGCCCTGCTGAATCCGGGCGAGGAGGTCATCTACCATGAACCCTGCTATGTGAGTTACAGCCCTACCATTTACATGGCCTACGGTGTACCGGTGGTGGTGGAAACCAAGGCCGAGGACGACTTTGCCCTGCGTGCGGCCGATGTGGAAAGGTGCATCACCCCGAAAACGAAGGTGATCATGCTCAACTTCCCCACCAACCCCACCGGAGCCGTGATGGATCCGAAGGAATTGCAGGGCATCGCCGACCTCGCCATCAAGCACGACCTGATTGTCATCACCGACGAGATTTACAGCGAACTGCTCTACGATGACCGCACCCATCCCAGCATCGCCGCCCTGCCCGGCATGAAGGAACGCACCATCCTGATGCACGGCTTCAGCAAGGCCTTCGCCATGACCGGGTTCCGCCTCGGTTACGCCTGCGCCCCTCCGGAACTGACGGAAGCCATGATGAAGATCCACCAATACTCCATGCTCTGTGCCGGTATCACCGCACAGGTCGCGGCTATCGAAGCCCTCGAACACGGGGCGGCCCCCATGGAGGAAATGCGCAAGGCCTACTGGCGCCGGCGCAATCTGGTGGTGAGCAAACTTAACGGCGCTGGCTTGAAGACCTTCCAGCCCGGCGGCGCGTTCTACGCCTTTCCTGACATCCGCAGCACCGGCATGACCAGCCGGGAATTCGCCACCCGTCTGCTCGAAGAGGAAAAAGTCGCGGTGGTTCCCGGCACCGCCTTCGGCAAGGCCGGCGAGGGATTTGTCAGGGCGTGCTATGCCACCGACGAGAAGCAGCTGGCCATTGCCCTCGACCGCATCGCGGACTTCGCCCAGCGGCACCGGAAATAGCCAATCCAATTCCTTCCAATCCCGGCCCATTCCAGACGGAATGAGGCGGGGGTTTATGCGGTCCACTTTCCCGGCGGAGCAAAGCCATTCCATAAATGATTGCATTCAGCGCAGGAAAAAGGTCCTTTCGATACGCCCAGCAATGCCATTGCCTCCATTGCGCCGCTGAGTCCCATTTCACGATTTATTCCAACGCCACGGTGATTTTGAAAAATCCTGCCCTTCTTTCGGCAATGAAAGATGAATAGGGCACACTGACGATTTGATGGATGCCATCGTCGGCCAATACCGCTGGCTGGGCGGTGCTGTTCTGCCACGCCCCAAGATCGGCGCTGAATTGCACGGTGTAGGTCAGTCCCGCCGCAGCATAGTCTTTCCTCCGCACGAAGAGGACGCGGAAATCCATGCTGTCCGGGAGGCTGGCAAATTGTGTGACCGGCTGGCCCGTACTCACGATGACGCCGCCTCCGGCAAAAGAGCCAGCATATTGCAGGGGCAATCCACCGCTGTCCTGGCTGGACGGAATCGTGCCAAAGGCAAACTCAAATAGGTTGTTCACTCCATCGGCGTCGAAGTCTTCCAAATACCCAACGTTTTCCGTGGCCCCGCCGAAATACGTGCTGCGCCAGTTTTCGATCTCCGTCTGGCCGATGCATTGGACGGCAAACTCATAGGGGCTTTCGTTGCTGTCGTTATTGGCAATGCCAAGCGTTGCGGTCCGCAGTCCGGTGCCGCCGGGCGCAAAGGTGACCTGGAAGGTGGTGGAAGCAGCACTGCCCACAGCTGCGCCGGGCAGCAAAGTGACGGTAAAATCCGCCGCGTGGGTGCCGCTGACAGCCACCCGGGGGCTGCCTGTCAGATTCAGAGGCTCCATGCCAGCGTTGCTGATGGTGAAGGTGCGGACCACGCTGCCGCCGCCCGCCGTCGCACCGCCGAAATCCGTATGGTCAGACGACGACGGAACCACATCCCCATCCGCAATGGTTTGGGCATGGCCGCTCACCCATATCTCCGGACTGTGGTCGAACAGGCTCACCTGGTTCGCCGCAGGATAGCCCACCACAACACGGGAATTAGTCATATCATAACTGAATGTCATGGACTCGCCTCCACTGGCTGCCATTCCTGGAAAACTGTTGACGGGGGCTACCTCGCCTGTGGTGCCTGCAGCCCCCTCTCCGAGGCTCACCGCTCCTGCATTGACGTTGGCCCCATTGTCCCAGCTGGAACTCAGCACCAAATAATTCCCGTCCGGCTGTCCATAAATGCCACTGCCCCCCACCCTGTCATAAGCGGTGATTCCCACCAGCGAATTGGACGACGACACCACCCCCGAGACCCCGCTTGTCCCCCTTCCCCACGTCACCGCTCCCACATTGACAGTCGCGCCATTGTCCCAGTCAGGACTTGACACCACATAATTCTGGTTTGGCAGCACCGAAACGCCACCAGACCCCACACGGTCATTGGCAGTGGTTCCCACCAGCGAATTGGAGGCCGAAACCACTCCCGAGACTCCGCCCGTCCCGCTCCCCCAGGTCACCGCTCCCCTCTTCCCGTTCCAATCGTAGCTCCTGAGCACATAATTGCCGTTTGGCAGCGAATAAGCGTAAATTGAATCTCCCACCCTGTCATTGGCAGTGCTTCCTACCAATGAATTGGACGGCGACACCGCTCCCGACACCCCGCCCGTCCCGCTTCCCCACGTCGCCGCCCCGGCATTGGCGTTGGCTCCATTGCTCCAGTTGGGACTCCGCACCACATAACTCCCACTCGACAGCACCGCCACGCCGCTAATTCCCACCCGGTCATTGGCAGTGCTTCCTACCAATGAATTGGACGGCGACACCGCTCCCGAAATGCCGCCCGTCCCGCTCCCCCATGTCGCTGCTCCACGGTTCCCGTTCCAGCTGAAGCTGGCCACCACATAATTTCCATTCGTCAGGACGGAAATGCTACTACCTATCGAATCATTGGGAGTGCTTCCCACCAGCGAATTGTTCGACGTGACTACTCCCGAGATTCCGCTCGTCCCGTTCCCCCACGTCACCGCACCACGGCTCATGTTCCAGTGGAAGCTCCGCACTACATAATTCCCGTTCAACACGGAAATGCCTGAACTCCCCACCCGGTCGCTGGCGGCGCTCCCCACCAGTGAATTGGACGACGACACCGCTCCCGACACCCCGCCCGTTCCGCTTCCCCACGTTGCCGCCCCAACATTGGCGATTGAACCATTGTCCCAGTCAGGGCTCAACACCACATAATTTCCGTTCAACAGTCCGGATATGCCCCTGCTGCCCACTTGATCATCGGCAGTACTCCCGACCAGCGAATTGGACGATGACACCGCTCCCACCACCCCGGTTGCCCCGCTCCCCCATGTCACCGCTCCCGCATTGACCTTCGCACCGTTGTCCCAGTTATTGCTCACCACCACATAATTCCCGTTCGGCTGAACATAAATGCTATTGCTCCCCACCCGGTCATCGACGGTGCTCCCCACCAGCGAATTTGACGACGACACTGCCCCCGAGACCCCGCTTGTCCCGCTCCCCCACGTCGCCGCGCCGCGGCTCTCATTCCAAAAATAACTCCCCACCACAAAATTGCTGTTATACACCACTGAAATGCCAGAACTCCCCACCCGGTCACCGGCGGTAGTCCCCACCAGTGAATTGGACGATGATACCGCTCCCGAAATCCCGTTTGTGCCGCTCCCCCACGTCACCGCCCCCGCATCGGCGGTCGCGCCGTGGTCCCACTGGGGGATCCGCACTACATAATTCCCGTTCGGCAGCACCGTAATGCTAGCATTCCCCGACAGATCATTGGCGGTGCTTCCCACCAGCGAATTGGTTGACGCTACCTCTCCCGAAACCCCGCTCGTCCCGCTCCCCCATGTCACCGCTCCCTCATTGGCGGTTCCTCCATGGTGCCAGTTGGAACTCAGCACCACATAATTCCCGTTGGGCAGCGCAGTGATGCCACCATTCCCGACCTGATCATTGGCAGTGCTTCCCACCAATGAATTGGATGACGACACTGCACCCGAGATTCCGCTTGTCCCGCTCACCCACGTCGCCGCCCCGCGGCTCCCGTTCCAATTGCCACTCCGCACCACAAAATTACCGTTTGGAAGAACCGTAATTCCATCAATCCCTTCAGCGATCCCAATCTTATCATTGGCAGTGCTCCCGGTAAGCACACTTATGACATTCAGCGTGGCTCCATCGTAAAGATAAACTGCCCCGACGTCGGCGATGGGCCCTGGAGCGTCATAACCCGGGTCGGTGACAATAAAATTCCCATTGGGCAGCGCTGTTACGATTACACCGAAGCTGCCACTTCCAGCGGGACCAGTGAGATCCAATTGACCAGCCTCCGCGGAAAACTTGCTAAACAGCGTAAAACCAACGAAACAATGGCGAATCAGGCGGAGGATCATACGAAAGGCCGGAAGTTGAGGTGGCTGTCTGCCAATCGAATGCCATCCGGATCCAAGTTTTAACAAAAGAATCAGAAATTTGGCAACATACAACCAAGCGAAATGAGGCGCCTTCTGTATAACCATCTTTTTCTAAAAAAAGCAAACTTCCTGATACATCCATGCGCTGAAAAACTTTTCGGAGACAGCCGGGGGCTTGCTCGGCACCA
>CAIZWU010000042.1 GCA_903936775.1 uncultured bacterium
CACTCCGCCTACCAACACCTTCCGTCCGGCGCCGGCCCATGGTTTCTTCCGCAGCGCACACCACCAAGCCAGCGGCAGCACCGTCATCGCCGCCACCGCCCCATCCATCCAGAGCCCACGTGCCAGAATCCCCACTGCCATGCCCCCCCCCTCCGGCGGGCCGTAAGCCGACAACAGAAATATCCGCAGGCCCGTCGCAAAAAGGACCAAGGCCACGGCATGAAACAAGGGAAACTGCCACCAACGGCGGGGATCCCACCTGAAAACGTTCAACATCATCCCGGACTTAGCACACTTCCAGAAAAGGCAATCTTAATAATCCATTACAATCGCGTCATTATTAACAAGGACTCCACCGGGGCTGGTCCCGGGGGAGGGTTCAGGCTGAGAGCGGTCAGCTTTCTGATTGATCCCGCCGCGGCCCTGAATCAGCAAGGCTTTCACGTTGAAACGGAACCCAGGCGGGGAACATTGTCTTCTTTCCTGCTTCCCGTCCGTCGTTCCCCCCGATCCATGTTTTTCCCGCCCTGTCTCCGCTCCCTCCTTCCGTGGCGGATTATTCCCGCTCTAACGCTGCTCGGCAGTTGTTCCCCCAAAGACACCCCGGCGCGGCCTGCGGGGCGCTCCGGTCCGGTGGCCGTAGTCACCGTGCCCGCCCTGCGGAAAACCGTGCCGCTCCTCCTCCCGGCCATCGGCAGCGTGCAACCCCGCGCCACTGTCACCGTCAAGCCACAGGTCAGCGGCAAGCTCGCCGAGGTCCACTTCCGCGAGGGCGACTTCGTGAAACAGGGCGACCTCCTTTTCACGGTCGATCCCCGCCCTTTCGAGATCGCGCTGGCCCAGGCCAAGGCTGCCCTCGAACAAGCCAAAGCCGAGGCCGCCAACGCCACCGTCCGGGAGCAGCGTTACAGCAAACTCGATGAAGGCGGGGGCATCTCCGCCGAGCTGGTGGAGCAAATCCGTACGGCCTCGTTCACCGCCCTCAGCAAGGTCACCGTCGCCGGGGCCGCGGTGGAACAGTCCCGGCTGGAACTCGACTACTGCCGCATCAATGCGCCCCTCACCGGCCGCGCCGGGCGCCTCCTGCTCGATCCGGGCAATATCATCCAGGCCAATCTGACCGACCTTGCCGTCATCAACGAAATCCAACCCATCGAAGTTTCCTTCACGCTCGCGGGACGTCACCTGCCGGCCCTCCGGCAATACAGCACCAGCGGCGGCACTCCGCTCCAGGTGACGGTCACTCCTGAGGGAAGCCCCTCCCTCCTGGAAACCGGTACCGTCGCCTTTTTCGATAACACCGTCCGGGCCACCTCCGGCACCATCGAGGTCCGCGCCCTGTTCCCCAACGACAAACAAATCCTTTGGCCTGGGCAATTCACCGACGTCCGCCTTCGCCTCACCGAAACCAAGGACGCCCTCACCATCCCGGCCAAATGCATCCAGACCGGCCAACGCGGGCCGTATGTTTATGTGATCGGCGGTGAACTCACCGCCGAAATCCGCATCGTCAGGATCGACCGCTTGTATGAAAATGAAGCCCTCATCGCGGAAGGGCTGACGGAAGGCGAATCCGTGGTGATCGACGGCCAAAGTCTGCTCAGCCCCAACGCCAAAGTGGCACTGAAAGATTCCCCAGGCACGCCCGCCGCCGTCAAACCTGCCGCCCCCGTGCTGCCATGAGCCTGCCGGAATCCAGCATCCGCCGGCCGGTCACGACCACCTTGGTCATGCTCGGGCTGCTGGCCTTTGGCCTCCTCGCTTACTTCCGCCTGCCCGTCAGCGATCTCCCCAACGTCGATTTCCCCACCATCTCCGTCTCCGCCAATCTCCCTGGCGCCAGCCCCGAGACCATGGCGTCCTCGGTGGCCACGCCTTTGGAGAAAGCCTTCAGCAGCATCCAGGGGATCGACTCCATGACGTCGTCCAGTGCCCTCGGCCGCACTAATATCACTATCCAGTTTGCCCTGACGCGGAATATCGATGCTGCCGCGCTCGACGTCCAATCGGCCATCTCCTCGACCCTGCGCCGACTCCCTCCGGACCTCCCCAGCCCACCCTCGTTCCGCAAGAGCAATCCCGCCGACGCGCCGATCCTTTTCCTCGTTCTCACCTCCGATACCATCCCCAGTTCCAAGGTGGACGAGTATGCCCAGAACATCATCGCCCCCCGTATCGCCACCATTGAGGGCGTTGCCCAGGTCAATATTTTTGGCTCCCAGAAATACGCCGTCCGCGTTCAGGTGAATCCAGTCTCGCTGGCAGCCCGCTCCCTCACTCTGAGCGATCTCCGCACCGCCCTTGATAACGGGAACAGCAATCTCCCCACGGGTACCCTCGACGGCAAGGAGCAGACCTTCACCATCGAGTCCAGCGGCCAGCTCACCAATGCCGCCGCGTTCCAATCCCTCATTGTGGCCTACCGCGATGGCGCCCCCGTCCGGCTGGCCGATGTCGCGGAGGTCACCGACAGTATTGAAAACAACAAGTCCGGCAGTTGGTATGGCCGGACGCCCTCCCTTGCCATCGCCATCGACCGCCAGCCCGGCAGCAACACCGTGGCCGTGGTGGATGCCATTAAAAAGATTCTCCCTGACATCCGGCGCCAGCTCCCGGGCGGCATCAATCTGGAACTCCATGTGGACCGTTCCGCCCCCATCCGCGAGTCCGTCCACGACGTGCAGCTCACTCTCCTGCTCAGCATTGCCCTCGTGGTCATGGTGATCTTCCTGTTCCTCCGCCGCGCCTCCGCCACCATTATTCCAAGCATCGCCATCCCGCTCTCCCTCATCGGCACGTTCTGTGTGATGTACCTGCTGGGCTTCAGTTTGAATAACCTCTCCCTGATGGCCCTCACCCTCTGCGTGGGCTTTGTGGTGGACGATGCCATCGTGGTCCTTGAAAACATTGTTAGACATATGGAAAAAGGCGCCACCGCCATGGAAGCATCGCTGAAGGGATCGCGGGAAATCGCTTTCACCGTCGTCTCCATGACGATCTCTCTCGCGGCCGTGTTCCTGCCCGTTCTTTTCATGGGCGGTATCCTGGGGCGCTTGTTCAAGGAGTTCGCCATTACCATCGGCGTAGCCATTCTCGTCTCGGGGCTACTCTCCCTCACTCTTACGCCCATGCTGTGCAGCCGGTTTCTCACCGCCGCCCGGCCTGAGGAAAAACCCCGTGGACTGTTCCGGTTTTTCGAGGCTCTGGTCCAGGGCATGCTCCGCATTTACGACCGCACCCTGCGCTCCGTCATGCGGCACCGCCGTCTCACCATGCTCGCCACCGCCGGCACCGTCGCCCTCACCGCCTGGCTCTTCCACCTCCTCCCCAAGGGCTTCATCCCCACCGAGGATATCGGGCAAATCACCATCATCACCGAAGGAGCCCAGGATGCCTCCTTCAGCTCCATGGCCGAGCACCAGCAGGAGATCGCCGAAATCCTCCTCGCCAATCCTTACATCGACGGCTTCACCTCCTATGTCGGCGCCGGCGGGCCCAGTTCCACCGCCAACGCCGGCCGGCTCAGCATCCGTCTCAAGCCACGCCGCGAACGGCCTTCCGCCACGGATATCGTCAACGACCTCCGGCCCCAACTGGCCCGAATTCCCGGCATCCGTTCCTTCCCCCAGGTCCCCCCTGTCATCCGCATCGGCGGCTCGTCCTCCAAGGCTCCCTACCAATTTACCCTGGCCTCCGTCGACCTCGGTCCCCTCTACACTGCCACCCCAAAGATCGAGGCTGCTCTCCGCGCCCTGCCCGCCCTCACCGATGTCACCAGCGACCTCCAGATCACCAGTCCCCAGGTCTTTGTGAAAGTGAAACGCGACCAGGCCTCGGCCCTCGGCATCCCCCTGAGTGATATCGAAAATGCCCTCTACAACGCCTACGGCTCCCGGCAAGTCTCCACCATCTACACTTCCTCCGACCAATACTCCGTCATCCTCGAAGTCGGTTCCGCCTACCAGGATGCTCCTGAAGCCCTCGCCCAACTCTACCTGCGCTCTGCCAGCGGCGATCTAGTCCCCTTGGAATCCATCGCGGAGATCCAGCGCACCAGCGGCCCGCTCACCGTCACCCACCTCCGGCAACTCCCCAGTGTCACTCTTTCCTTCAACACGGCTCCCGGCGTCTCCCTTGGCGATGCGGTGAAGCAGATCGATCAAGCCGTGACCGGTCTCCTTCCCGAAGGCGTCACCACGACCTTCCAGGGCGAAGCTGCCGCCTTCCAGGACAGCCTCTCCGGACTGGGACTCCTCCTCATCATGGCCGTGGTTGTCATCTACCTTGTCCTCGGCATTCTCTACGAAAGCTTCATCCATCCCCTGACCATCCTGTCGGGCCTCCCCGCCGCCGGCGTGGGTGCTCTCGCCACCCTGCTCCTGTTTGGCGAAGACCTGAATGTCTATGGTTTTGTCGGCATTCTGATGCTCATCGGCATTGTAAAAAATAACGCCATCATGATGATCGACTTCGCCATAGAAGCCCAACGCAACGAAAACAAAGCGGCCGCCGAGGCCATCTACGAAGCCTGCCTCGTCCGATTCCGCCCCATCATGATGACGACATTCGCCGCCCTCATGGGAGCGCTGCCCCTCGCCTTGGGCATCGGGGCCGGCGCCGAATCCCGCCGTCCCCTCGGGCTGGCAGTGGTGGGCGGCCTGCTGCTCTCCCAGCTCCTCACGCTCTATATCACTCCCGTCTTCTACCTCTACATGGAGCGGCTCCAGACGTGGTTGAGTCCCCAAAAAGCCCAGCCCCTCCTACCACTCCAGTCGTCCTGATAACCACTAGTCCCCTTCCCGCCATGAAACCTGCCGGCCGCGGTCGCAGGGTTCAAGCAGGAGCCGAAACTATCGGACGAGCCATTGGACCTGGCTTGGGCCACCACCGCCGGATACACCGATGCATCAGCAACTGATGGGCATGGCGCAGGGCAGCGGGCAGCCGGTGCGCCTGCTTCAGCACATGCACTGCCTCCCCCTGCTGATGCCCTATTCCTGCAGCAGCATCGCGGCGTGGGGGGCCGCGACCAAGGACGGGCATCTCTACCAGACGCGGAACCTCGACTGGTCACTCCAAGCCGGAGCCCATGATTTTCCAGTGCTGGTGGTCTATCTTCCTGACAAGGGCCACGCTCACATGAGGCCGACCTTCGCGCGGTTCATCGGAGCGCACTGCGGCCTGAACGATGCCGGCGTTGTCCTGTCCGAAATCGGCGACGCCTCTGCCAAGGGGCGGCCCTGCAATCCGCATGCCCCCCATTTCTCCCCGTGGTCCCACACCCTGCTCTATGACGCCGGTTCGCTGACCGAAACCCTCAGCCTGTTCGGGCAGGTGCCGCCCACAAAGCGCTACCATTTTGTCTTCGGGGACGGTCGCACCGAAAAGAAAGCCGTAAAGATCCGAAGCCTCTGCCGGCGGAGACCAGACGATCCCGGGCATCAATATCTGGAGGGACAATGATTCCTCCGACGAACTCGCACCCCGGATTCTGTCCTGCGTAGTCTATCATGACGAGGGCCGCGGCGCCTTTCCGACCCATTGAATCCAAGCGAGGCCAACTGAACGGCGAATCCCTCATCGCCCTCGCCAACCAGATTCAGATCAAGGGCGGCAATGTGATGAACGCCGTTTTCGACGCCACCGCCCTGCGGGTTTGGGGCAGTTATGCCGGCGCGGGACGGGAAGCCTATCAACGCCCTTATGTCTATCTGGATCTCGCCACCCTGGACGCGGACGGTGATGGCCTGCCCGATCTGCCCCGTCCTTCAGACAAACAAAAATAGCACCTCCCACCGGGCGGCGCCCTCGCAGAAAAGCGCCAGAACCACCAGCCGACACGGCCTTCCCGCCAACCGGCTCCAGTCCGTTGACCCCTCAGGCTTTTTCCAGGCAAGGCGTCCGCGCCGGAGCTGCGGCCGCTTCACTGGCCGGATCGACCAGGACTTCCCCGGGCGCCTCCACGTGCAGTAGCAGTATTGGCTGAACCGGCTGGGGGAAGCCTTTCAGGGTAAGCGGACTCAGCTGTCGGCCGACCGCACGTGGCCCGAGGATTTTTGCGGTGCCAGGATCAATAATGACCTCACGTGGGCCCGCCGAGGAACACAGCCGGGAAGCCAGGTTCACCGGTTCTCCCAGCACCGTATAATTGAGCCGGTTCTCCGATCCCATGCACCCTGCGATAGCGGTGCCGCTGGCGATTCCGATGCCCATAAGCAGCGGTGGATGGGCGGTCGTCTGGTTCAGCGCATCGCGGCGCACCACCATTTCCAAGGCACAGGCTGCGGCATTGCCGGCATCATCCCCATAGGACTTGGGCGCCCCGAAGATGGCCATGATCAGGTCCCCCACGAATTTATCAACCACCCCGTGATGCCGGTGCACAATTTCCGTCAGGGCCGTCATATGTTCGTTCAACAGATCAATCACGCCCTCTGGCGGCATCCCGTTGGTGGTGGCGGTGAACTCCCGGATATCGCAGAAGAGCACGGAGATTTCCCGCCGCTCCCCGCCCAGACATGCCGTCTCGATGAGTTGCCGGGCAATGTCGTCGTCCGAGACCTGAAAGAGGATATCCCGATACTGCTGCCGCTGTTTCAGTCCCGCCGCCATTTCATTGAACGAGGTGGCCAGGGTGGCCAATTCATCATGAGTTGTGATTGGGACACGGGTGTCATAATGCCCCTGCATGATTTGCCGGGTGCCGTCCACCAGGTTGCGCACGGGATGCACCATCCGGCGGGAAATCAGGCCGCACAGCAAAGCCGCAGCCCCATAAGCCAACCCGGAAAATCCAATGATCTGCCCGCGCAGCGCACTCTGCTCCTCGGAAAGCCCCGCGAGGGAATACAGGGTAATTTGATAGGCCTGGGGAGTGGACGACTCCGGATTCAGACTGCGGAACAACAATTGGTGGGGTTTCCCCTCGATCGCGACGGTAATGGCTTCTTTGGAGGCTCCAGGATTTTTCAGATTGTCCCGAACCATGCTACTCACCGATTCGATGGCCTCACGCGGGATGGACCGGCTGAAGAGTTGATCGTCGATCCACAGGCCGGTGAAAAGTTCCCCCGGCTTGTCCCGGCGGTTAAGATCATACAAAGCGGACTCGCCATACGTGGAAACCGGCAGACCCACCACCAGCGCGCCCAGTGCTTCTTCCGTGCCTGGTTTTTGAATCGGGGTGATGATGACTTCGCTCAGCATCGGCATACGGAACCGGGAACGGTCGGCCGGTTTGACAGCGAGGTAAGCCACCTCTTGGGATGCGGGGACCCGGCTGACTTTGTTTTTCTCCAGCCAGGCGGTCTGGGCATCGGGTTCCGTCGGGGCCTTAAGGGTATGGATACGCCCGGAGGCATCCATCAGCGCCAGATCCAAAGTGTCCGGACGCACCCAACGTGGGCCCCGCCGCGGCCCTTCCGGACCCTCCGCCTTCGGGATCAGACCCGACCCGCGCATTTCAGCGATCGCCGCAAGTTGCTGCGGCGACAGCGGGCCTTGGAAATCCGGGAAAGCTCCTCCCGGACCGCCTCCGCCCGGACGCGAGGACCCACGGCCGGCGTTCTGACTCTCAAAAGAAGAAACCGAATCGCGCACCACCCGGGCGCGTTCAAGGAGCCCGCGGTGGATCTCTTCCGGCAGGATGCTATTCCCGGACTGCACCGCTGCGATGACCGTAGCCGAGCCCGCCAGTTCCTGACAACGTTCCCCGATGCTGTCGAGGCGCGCTTTCTGCAGGCTGGCAAGGCTTTCCATCTGGGAAAGAAACCGCGCCTCAAAGATCTGCCGCCACGCCGACTCCAGACTGCGCCGGGTCACTGCGAAGAGGGACCCAGCCACAAGGGTGACGATGAATAACATCGCCAGCATCAGGCGGGGCGCAAAATTCAGGCGGAACATAACACATGGCAAGTTACCCCAAACCGCAGACCGCGGCCCGGAAGATTTCCCAACTTTTATGACAGCACCAGTCTGCCTGATGTTGAAGCAGGATGAAAGCTCTTTAGCGGCCTCCGGCCTGCACGCTACCTGCCGGCGCCGCCTCCCCTGCCGTCCCCTATTCCCATCGCGCCTACTTTGGTGGCGTGACTGGTTTAGGGCGGTTCTCTTCCGCCTGAGCCGGGACGGCGGCCAAGGGGCGGATCTCGATTAGATAGGGAACCGGCTGCGCGAGATGCCGCAGATGGGCCACCAGTTGATTATCCAGCGCCCGGGCCTCGGCTGCAAGCGCGGCCGTTCCGGGATGCGGGGCCATAAACCGTTCGCGGATCACGCCACCGGCCCACAGCTTGTCGCGGGCATCGACCCCTTCCTTGATGGCATCGGACTGGGCATTCCACAGCCCGCCCGGTTCCCATCCATTGCTGGTCATGGAAGCCATATTCACGCCCTGAGCCAAGGCCGCGGAGGTTTCCTCACTGATCTTCCGGCCGGCCGCGAGGATCTCATATTTCCCGGCCGGCAGGTTGGCGATGGTGAGCTGATATTGATTGAGGCCCTCGGGGATGGGAACAAAACGATAGTTCAATCCACTGAGCACCCCCAGATTCAGCGGCAATCCCTGATCCAACCGGACAAAGCTCACGCCCCCGCTGCTGCGTTGCAGTTGACTGACGCTACATCCCACCGCGCCTGAAAGCGTCGGGGTGGCGGCATCGATGGAAGCAGCCGACACTTCCGGGGGAGCCCCGAGCCCCTTCAGCAGGGCATAACCCATCGCCAGCTGGCCGAGGTCCGAAAGATGCACCCCATCGCTGACATGCAGGCTGCTGTGTTTGGTTTTATCCGGTTCCGCAGCGTTGGCCGCGAGGACCCGGCGCTGGATTTCCCTCATCCCCCGCTGCAAATCGACCGTGTGCGCTCCCAGGCCTCTCGCGAGGGCGAGCCCTTCATCCGTCATGGTCTGGAGGAAACCCGTTTCCGCGGTATCCGGGGCTTCGGCAGTGATCGCGGGGGAACAAATCACCGGGCGCACCTTTTTCTCCTGACATCGCGTGATGATGGTGCGGATGCCGTCGAGATACTTCTGTTTGCTCTCCGCATTGGCTTTGGTGCCCCAGCCGATGTCATTCACCCCGAAGGTCACCGTGACCACCGTGGCGCCTTTGCTGAAGACATCGCGCTCCAGCCGGTCCACCGCGCCGGAGGCGGTATCCCCGCCCTGCCCCGCATTGAAAAAGCGCACCGCCCGCTGTGGATAACGCATCAAGGTATAGTGCTCCACAATCCTGGTGTAGCCCCGGGCCGCCGTGATACTGTCACCGAGGAACGCGACGGTATCGCCATCCCGGAGGAGATAGTCAGGGAGAGCCGCCCGGACCGGGCCGGCCAGGCAGAGGAGAATGAACAGTATTTTTCTCATGAAGATCAAACGGCAGGCGCCCTTCGGGATTCCTCCGCCTCCGGCCCCTCGCCATACACCAAGGCATGACGATCCTGACGGATCTGCCGCAGCCGCCACAACAGCCAGGCAGTGGTGAGCCCGGTCACTCCCTGCCAAAACCAGAAGGCCCGCGGGATGGCCCGGGCCACTTCCTTGGGAAGGACATAATCGGTCGAGACCAAGCTGGCGGCAGCGTAGGCGGGAGCCGAGACCGGGGAAACACCGGCCAGCCACGTCGCCGGCGTCAGAGAGCGGTCGCCCACACTGCCAATAATCCCCCCCGCCATCACCGGCAGGACTGCGGCGAAGATCACGGCGAGGAAAAACTTTTGTCCGCCCCAGCCTTCCAGGATCGCCTGGGAGGCGAGGCCTGCTCCCAGCAGGATCAGGGCAAAGGTCGCTCCGGCATAACCGGCCAGATGGTGGCCCGCAAACCAATGCGATCCCATCAATTGCTGTGCAAAAATCGTCCAGCCCACCGCTCCCGCGACCGCCATCAGAGCGACCATCATCGTGGAGGAAGCCGGATCCGACAGCCGCGGAATCCGTTTCCAGCCCAGCTTGCGCCCGCGCCGCAGACCGCGGGTCTGGCGCTCCACCGTCGGCGTGATGATGAACGTCAGCACCACCAACAGCAGCAGCGTGACCATGCCATACAGGGCGATCATGGAGACGGCTTCGATCACTCCGGGCTCCCAATTGGCGTCACGCAGAAAGCGGCGGTTGAATTGCCGGGAGGGAAACAGCAGGCCGGGCTCGATCAGCGGCAAGGCATTGCCCAGCAGCATCAATTGCATCCAGACAAACAGCCCGAAGGCCCAGGCCTTGCCCAGCAGATGGGAGTCAGACTGCCGCCAGCGCCGCCACAACATCACCACAAAAGTCAGGATGAGCACGCTCTGGGAAAACAACGTGAACGTGGCTTCCGAAAAGTGCAGGCCGAAGAAGCGCACATCCGGCTCCATCGATTTCGCAAACCGCATCATTCCGCCCATTTCCCCCGGCATCAGGTTGGCAATGTTTTCATCCACCACCGGCCAGATCGTCAGGTATTTGAAATACACCAGCCCAAACTTGGCCGCCTGCGGGATCACCGTATAGAGCAGGAAAATCACAATAATGGAGAACAGAAACGCCCAGCGCCGGTTCTTCACCACCGTCCCCATCACCAATCCGGTCAAATGATAGAGCAAGGCGGAGGACAGCAACCCAAGATAGATCGGCACCCACGCGGAAGCCGCCACCTCCCCCTTCCACAAGGCCCAGGCCGTGAATGGCAGTGTGGCCGCAAACATGCACCACTCGCGGATGGGCAGGCCCAGCAGGTAACCCAGCACCTTTGTCAGCGGAGTCAGGGGCGAGAGCCGTTGATAGTCCAGGGTGCCCTCATCCGCCTCCGCCGTGATCCCTCCGGCCACATTGCCGGTGCCCAGAAAAAACAGAATGAGGGCCTGTAGCACCAGCAGCGGGATCAGGGTCGCCCGCTCGGCATCGGCGACCTCCATCTGCCCCCGGTAGCGGAAGCCAGTGCGGAAACTGAAATACAGAAATCCCGCGAGAATCACCGTGATGAGCAGCGCAACCATCAGCGCCTGGGGCCGCAGCCGGGCGCGGACATAACGCCGGAAGATCGGATTAGGCCACCAGCGGTGGGGCACCGGGACCGGGCCGGGAATGGGGAAATCGCTCATGGGACAGGCAATAAAGGGGGAAGCGCCGGAGCAGAGCTGGACTCGGCCACGTCCACCAGGATCTCCTCAAAGCTGGACTTCTGCTCTTCCAGCACATGAATCAAAAACTCCTCGCGCACCAGACTGGACACCAGCGCCGCCTGATCATACGGGGTGCCGGCAAAACGGAAGGTGATACGTTCTCCTGCCATCAGCACCTCCGTCACGTGCGGTTGGTCTCCCAGCCACCCCACCGCTTCCGCAACCCGCTCCAGCACCCCAAGGGTCAGGGTCCGTTCCGCCCGGCCCAACACCCGCCGCACTTCTTCCACCGAGCCGGACGCCAACAGTTTCCCCCGGTTCATCACACACAGGGAAGTGCACATTTCCGCCAGTTCGCTGAGGATGTGGGAACTCACGATAATCGTCGCCCCATCTGCCGCGAGGGTCCGCAGGGCCATCCGCAGTTGCCGGCGCGACAGCGGGTCCATCCCGCTGGCCGGTTCATCCAGGATCAGCACCCGGGGCCGGTGCAGCAGCGTCTTGGCCAGCACCAACCGCTGGGTCTGCCCCCGCGACAGGGACTTGCAGAATACCGCGCGCTTTTCCAACAAACTCACCAGTCCGAGGCATTCCTCCACCCGGTTCCGCCGCTGCCCGGCACTGCCGAGCCCATGGGACTCCGCGAAGAGATCGAGAAACTCCCACACCTTCATGTCCGACGGCACCGGCGCCAGATCCGGCATGTAGCCCATTACCCGCCGCGCCGCCTCCGGCTGCTCGAAGATATCGATCCCCGCCAGTTTCACCGAGCCATAAGTCGGCTCCATCAGCGTAGCCAGCACGCGGAAGGTGCTGGTCTTCCCCGCCCCATTCGGCCCCACCAATCCAAAAATCTCCCCCGGCGACACGTCCATCGTCACATCATCCACCGCGATGAAGTTCCCATAGTCCACCCGCAGGTCTTTGATTTGGATGGCAGGCGCAGCAGACATGACCGGAAAAATCCCAAGGCGGGCTGGAGGATCAGACCATGATTCCCCGCCCATGACAAATACTTCTGCAAGGATTTCACCTGCCGCCCCGCCTCAAGACCCGGCTTGCCAGTCCGGCTCTGTTCAGGTTATCCATGCCTTTATGCGTGCCCCTCTTTTTCTGGCGATTGGTCTGGCGGTTGGAATCACCGGAGCAGTTTTGTTCCAGGACAGCTTCATGCCCGCCGCGGGCAGCCCGGAGGAACGGCTCGCCGACCTCGAACGCGAACTCGCCCGCACCAAGGTCTCCCTCGCCGCCGCCGAGGCCCGCGCCCCCAAACCAGATGACAGCACCCAGCAAAAACTCACCCGCGGTGCCCGCACCATCATGGAGGACATCAAGGACGGCCGCGAAGTCGACATGAACGACATCTACCAGGCCGCCAAACCCGCCCTGCGCGACCTCTCCCCCATCTTCGAGCGGCTCCAGCGCAAGGACATGCGCCGCCACCACGAATTCATCCTCGCCGATCTCACCCGGAAATACCACCTCACCCCCGCCCAGCAGGAATCCCTGCGCGAGTGGCAGAAAACGAAAATCGAGGCTGACCTCGCGGTTATGCGCGCTTTCCACCAGCAGGACAGCACCACCCTCGAAGACATGGTCAAGGCCGGACGCAAACCCCCACCCAATGCCGGACTCGATGCCTTGATGGAAAAAACCCTCACCGGTCAGGACCTCACCGCTTACAAAACCGACCGCCTGAACCAACGCGTCGAGCAGGTCCAGTCCGAAGCCGACCGCCGCGTCTCCCGTCTGAACAGCGTGGTCGCCCTCGATGACGCCCAGCAGGACCAGGTCTTCGCCCTGATGGCCCGCAGCTCCCCGGAGTTCGATCCCTCCATGCAATTCGAAGGCCTCACCGGCGACACCGCCAAACTCGACCCCGGCCAATCCCGCGACGAAGCCATCCTCCAAGTTCTGCGCCCCGACCAGCGCCAGCAATACGAGGCCCACCGCACCGCCCGCCGCCTCGAAGCCCAGAAGGAATTCACCGACGTCGGCATCCGCCTCCCGGAAAACTGGGACATGTTCGGCGATGACTAGCCGCCAGCCTTTTTCCTCGTCTGGAGGATTTTTCCGCAAAGCGCATGGGTTCCCTGCTCCGCCCGCTTCGCCTTCTCGCAGCCCCGGACCGGCAGCACGAAAACGAGGACGCAGCATCCACGAAAACGATACGAAGTTCCATGGCCGCAGTTCTGGATTGATTCCCCCAATCCTATCCCCCCCAGCATGGCATATTAGTTATATTACTGCTGTCATCGATCCGCCCGATGGGTCGATCGCCGCGCCGCGCCGATGAATATCTCTGTAACCTTGGTTTGTTCCATACCGTAACTGATGGCCCTTGTCCCATCCCTCATGAAACTCACCAGACTTTTCCATCGCTGCCTCTTCCTCCTCGCAGCTACTTCTGCCCCGGCGGCCATGGAGAATATTTACGCACCGGAAAACCTCATGGCCTGGTGCATCGTGCCCTTTGATGCGAAACAGCGGGGACCCGAAGATCGCGCCCAGATGCTCGAACGTTTAGGCATTCACCGGTTGGCGTATGATTGGCGGGCAGAGCACATTCCTACCTTTGATGCCGAAGTGGAAGCCATGCAAAGACACCACATCGAGCTCACCGCCTGGTGGTTTACCAATTCACTGGATGCCGGGGGCCAGCTGATCCTGGACGTGATCGCCCGTCACAAGATTACGCCGCAACTATGGGTCATGGGGGGCGGGGAAATGCTGCCACCGGGTGAAGCCCATGACGCACGGGTGGAAGCAGAGGCTGGGCGCATCAAGCCCATCGCGGAAGCCGGCGCAAAGCTGGGATGCAAAGTAGCGCTTTACAACCATGGGGGCTGGTTTGGCGAGCCGGAGAATCAACTGGCGATCATTGCACGGCTGGAAAAGGACGGAGTGAAGAATGTGGGCATCGTGTACAACTTTCATCACGGCCACGATCATCTGCCACGTTTTGGTGAGCTGGTCCGGAAAATGAAACCTCATCTGCTAGCGGTCAATCTGAACGGCATGGTGCGCGATGGGGAGAAGCTGAACCGGAAGATCCTGCCGCTGGGCGCGGGGGATCAGGAATTGGAAATGCTGCGGGTGCTGCAGGCCAGTGGCTGGCGCGGGCCGGTCGGCATTATTGACCATCGTCCCGAAACTGATAGCGAACCCACCCTGCAGGAGCATCTGGCGGGTTTGGCCAGGCTGCGCGCGGAGCTGTCCGTGCCGGGTTCCGGCGGGTTGAAACCAGAGCCCGCAGGCTCCCTCCGTTATGTTGAGGGAAAGCAGGGCCGCGCCCTGGATGCCGGGAGTGGTGGCCTGGTGCTCCCCGGAAATGCCGCCTGGCGGAAACTTCCACTGACCGTTTCCTGTTGGACCAAACTGCGTGGCGCTGGGGGATTCAACCTCCTGGCGGCTTCGGATGGGAAAGCTTCGGCAGAACACTGGGAATTGTATTCGTTTGCGGAGACCGGGGAGTTTTGTGTTTACCTGCCGGGACGGGGTGGAAACTTTGCCAGCGGCGTATCCATCACAGACAACCAGTGGCATGAAGTTTCCGCAGTGATGGAGGAGAGCCGGGTCCGGTTGTTTGTCGATGGCAAACTGGTCAAGGAATTACCGGCGCAACCCCTGCAGGGCCAGGCGCAGCCAGGAGGTTTCGCCATCGGACAATTGGTCGAAGGCGGGATCGGCTGCGACGGCTTGATTGATGAAGTTAGGATCCGCTCAGGCCATGAATCCGGCGGAGAGAATATCGTTCACTGGCCATTGGATTCAGAGGAGCCTTCCCCCGTTCCCGCGCCCAGATCTGCGGCGTTTTTTCCGGACGCGCTGCCATTGGATCCAGCCGCGCATCCTTTGCACAACGATCCCGTGAACCGGGACCGGATGTACGATTTTTACGCCAAGCAGGCGCGGCGCTTTGGCAAATCCCTGCCGCTGCCGGAACTGCTCCCATCCTTCCCGGGCTTGGATAGTGGCCGCTACGGGCATTGGGGAAATCAGAACGAGGAAGTCTGGCGTGACCCACGCTGGAATGAGATGGACGCCGGAGGCCTGCAGTGCGGCATTGTTTCCCTGAATGGGAAAATCATTCCCCGGGCCGCTTGTGTACAACTGGGCGGGGACCGGGGGCTGGCCGGCTGTTTCAACACGGACACTCTGACGTGGGAGGGGGTGTGGTCAGGCGGAAAGTTGCTGCACTTCGATTCCTTCCGCTGGGGTATGCTGGGCGCCCTGACACCGGAGGGAAAACCCGAACCCCTGCCGGAGAGCCAGCCGGCGGCTCAGGGAAGTTTCACCTATCATGGTTTTTACCGTCATGGAAACAAGGTGGCATTCGCCTTTTCGCAGGAGGGGACGGAATGGCTGGAAACCGCATGGAGCAAGGAGGGTAAATTCTTCCGGAAACGAAGCAAACGGGGCGACAGTCCTGAACTGGATGCCATGACCAAAGGCGGGGCCCCGCAATGGCCGCAGGTGTTCGAAACCAAGGGCACAGTGGGCCAGGGCAAGCCTTATGCTGTCGACAGCCTGACCTTTCCCAGCACCCCTTGGAAGTCTCTCTGGCATCTCGGCGGCCATGATTTTCTGCCGGATGGCAAGGCCGCTATCTGCACGTTTGAAGGCGAGGTCTGGATTGTCAGCGGCATTGATGGCACGCTGGACAAGCTCCGTTGGAAGCGTTTCGCCAGCGGCCTGAGTCAGCCCCTGGGGTTGAAAGTCGTCGATGGGGATATCCATGTCCTCGGGCGGGATCAGTTGACCCGGCTGCGCGATTTGAATCATGATGGCGAGGCCGATTTTTACGAGTGTTATTCCCGGGCTTACGAAACCCCGGCGGGTGGTCACGACTACTTGACGGGATTGGAAACCGATGCCGAGGACCGTTTCTATTTTGCCTCGGGCAAGCTTGGCATCATGCGCATCGCCGCAGATGGAAAGTCTTCCGAACCGCTCGCCACCGGCCTACGCAACCCCAACGGGCTTGCCGTCGGGCCGCAGGGAGAAGTGGTCGCGGCTGCACAGGAAGGCGACTGGACGGCGGCCTCCCTCCTCGCGGTCATCACGCCCGGAGGGCACTACCGGCATAACGGACCGAAGCCGGGCCCGCTGGGCGACCTGCCACCGATGCTCTATTTTCCACGCGGGGTGGATAACTCCTGTGGGGGACAATTGTTTACCACCTCGCCGGGATGGGGACTGCCCACCGGGTCGCTCCTGCATCTGTCGTGGGGTTATGGCGCGGCGTTTCTGATTCTGCACGAGACCATCGACGGCCAGAAACAGGGCTGCGCCGTGCCCCTTCCCGGCGAGTTCCGCTCAGGGGCGCACCGAGGGAGGTTCGCCCCGCACGATGGCCAACTTTACGTCACCGGAAGTACCGGCTGGGGCACTTACACGCCGGACGACGGTTGTTTCCAGCGTGTCCGTTACACCGGCGGCACGGTAGTGGCGCCTGCCAAAGTGCAATCCCATGACAACGGCGTGCGGTTGGAGTTTTCCAGCCCGCTGGACCCTTCCGCAGCTGAAGTGGAAAACTATTTTGCACAGCAATGGAACTACCTGATCGGCCCGGCATACGGCAGCGATGAATACTCCGTGCGCTGGCCCCGGCAGTCCGGCCACGACGTGCTGACCGTGAAAAGCGCCCAGTTGTCAGCTGACCGGAAATCCCTCTTCCTCGAAATCCCCCAGCTGCTGCCTTGCCACCAACTCCATCTTCACGCCGCCCTACCGGGACTGATCAGTCAGGATTTTTACCTCACCCTGCACCGGCTGGGCCCGGCGTTCACTGATTTCCCCGGCTACCGGGCCATCGCCAAAACCCTGCCCGGCCAACCGGTCGCTACCGCCCTTGGGATTCTGCCATCTCCCTATGAAAAAGGCACCGCGGGCCGCCCCATCAAGCTTCAACCCGCCGCCGGACTCCAGTTTACCCAAAAGGAACTCCACGCCAAGGCAGGCGAGCTGCTTTCCCTGACATTTGAAAACAACGACCTGATTCCACACAACTGGGTGCTGGGAACCCCCGGAACCCTCGGGAAGATTTCCGACCTCGCCGACCGGGGCCTGGCCGATCCCCGCGCGCTCTCCCAAAGCTACGTTCCCCAAATCCCTGAAGTCCTCGCTTTCACCCGTCTGGTCGACCCCAACCACTCGACCACGATTCATTTCCAGGCGCCCCCTGAAGCAGGCGACTATCCTTACCTCTGCACCTTTCCCGGCCATACCAGGATCATGCGCGGCGTGCTGCATGTGGAATAACAATCCCCCTTGCTCACTCCTCCAGCCAATCCAAGCGCACCCGGGGATAGAGCCGGCGCAGCAGCTCCGTGGTGCAGGTGGTGAGGATTTCCCGGGCATCATGGCGCAGAGACTCCGCCGGAGCCTGCTTGTTGCCGGCGGTCTTCCATAACCTGTCCAGTCCGCGGCGGTGGGCGGCCGTGGTGTCGCGTACTGCCTGCCGCCACAAAGCGGGAGGCTCGCTGTCCTGCCATTCTCCCCGGCCCCGGCCATAGTGGGCCACCGCCAGATAACAAAGCAGAGCAATCTCCAACTGGGCCGCAAAGTGTTCCTCGGTCCACCGCACCGCATGATCCTCCCCCCGGGTCAGATTGAAACCCCTCGCCAACAAATAACTTCCCGTTCCTCCCAACAGGATTCCCGCCAGAGCCCCGCCGCCCAGAAGCAACCCGCCCGTTTTCAATTCCGCCACGATGCCGCCAGCGGCACCGGTCAGGGCACCGCCCACGGCCGACCAGAGAGATTCGTTGATTTTACGCGGCACCCCAAAGGACGCACCTCCCGCCGGATGCACCTGCTGGGCGCTCCGTCCCTCCAGACTGTGCAGGGAAATCAGCTGATCCATGGCCACCACCGAACGTTCGGCCAGGCGGGTGCTCAGTTGCAGGCGCGCCTGCTCCATCTGGTCATTGAGCTCCCGGCGGCCGACGCCCAGTTTCTGGAGAAAGGATTCTTTGGAAACATCGACCTGGTCCGCCGCATTTTCCGCCAAGGGACCTGCCAAGACCTCCATGCTGCGGTGGAAAACCTCCAGATGACGGGCTTCCCAGGCGCGCCGCAGGGTGGAAAACGTCTCCTGTTTATCAGCCGCCAGCAGCGGTTGAATTAAATTCATCAATTCTCCTTCCTGCACCCAGCAACGGGCGAAGGCATCGAGGCCGATCACCGTTTTCACGATGGGAAACCGTTTCAAATGAAAGCGCCAATCGGCCTCCTCCAACTCCTCTTCAATCGCCGCACGGGGCGGGCCGGTCTGATTGAGCAGCAACACCACCGGCTTCCCGATCCACGTCAGGATTTCCATCTCCATGGCCACGTAGGCGGCGGACTCCGGCCGCTCCGCCGCATTGACCAGATAAAGCACGATATCCGCTTCTTCCTGGACGTTGCGCACTGCCTGCTGGCTGCACCACAGGGGCCGGTCGCGGAAGCGGTCCCAGAGTTGGGTCAGCAGCCAGCGCAGGGACTGCCCGGAAGTTTTAAGGCGTTTCAGGAGCCGTGCGGTATCACCAAAGCCCGGAGTATCCCAAAGCACGAGTCGGGCGCCATCGGTTTCGATCATCGGCCAAGCTTCTGCCACATCGGTCACATGGGATTGGTCCAAGGCATCCCCGACATCCCGCCGCAGCAAGGTGCGCGCCAGTGTGGTCTTGCCCACGTTGGTGTGGGAAATCAGACTAAAGGTCACCGTGGACGCCTCTCCTTCAGCGGGGGCAGCTTTGCGGTGGGGGGTGAAAATCGTGGGCATCCTTGGTCAAGCATTTTGGAGTGTCAGGCGGGCGCCGTCCAGGGGCGAAACGGCTGCCGCGCGGCCGCGACCGATCCAGCAGCGGCAGCGGGGTTCCGGCGGGCAGCCGAATCCAGAATCAGGAGGGGCCAGGCCGGGCCAAGCGTTTTTTCCCACACCGCCCGCCGCTCCGCCATGCGGCGTGCAGCTTCCGGCAACCCGGCCAACCGGGCTTCGAATGTCGTGGCATCCAACACCGTCAGGGCAAATGGCGGCACCGCAGCCGTGGCGAGGAGTTTCGTTAAACCACGCTGCAGAGCCCCATGCACTTCATCCTCGGGGGTCACGGCCAAGGGCATCAGCAGCACCAGATGGGTCGGCGGCTCCATCAAAGCCGCAAGGCACTCATCCTCACCTCCATATTCCAACGCCGGCAGGAAATCGACCATCACCTGACCTCCCCACAAATGCTGCAACACGGCCCGTAGACTGTCGCGGAGCGGTGAATCCGGCGCACCCTGCATAGGCAATACCCAGGCCACTAAAGGCTGCCCACCGGCCAGACGGCGTGCGGCGGTTTCATAGTCGGAAAAGGACTCCGTCGACGTTTCCCCGGCCTTTTTCGCCTCGCGCCGGGTCATGGAAATCAACAACAAACGCGGCACCAGAATGAAAAGGCCCGCACTCGCCGCCCACAAGTGAATCCACGGCGCAGCCGGAGACAATCCTCCCTGCGGTGGCACCAGCGGCACCGGCACCCCGGTCACCACCGAAGCCGGCCCGAGGACGATGCGGGTCAGTTTGGAGACCGAGGGTTGCGTCAGGAAGGTGCTTTCCCATCCGGCTTGATAATTACGGACCAATCCCCGGGCGTACATCCCGGCAACCACTCCCGCCGCCAGCATTAAAGCCGCCACATGGAACAGTTGTTTGCCCCGGGCCATCAGTAGAGGAGCTTGTACCACCTGCCATTCCTGCTCGGTGCGTGCCAGCACGGCATCTGTGAAGGCATCGCCCGTAACTGAGGGTTTTCTTTGCAGCCAGGTTGGCAAGACCAGCAGATTCGCCGGGGGACGTTTGTTAAGCGTCAGGAGCGAGGCCGCCACCACCGCCAGATTCCATACGATCAGACCCAGCAATGGAAATGCCAGCAGACTGACCCGTCCATCCGGTCCGAGGTCGTGGGTGAACCATCCGAGCAAAAAGGCAGCCACGCCAACGGCCAGATCCAGCCAAGCCGGCCAAGTATGGGGAATTTTACCGATCCCGGCAAAGGCCATTCCGGAGGGCCCCTTGAGCCGGGGCCCCAGTTGCTCCGTCCGCGCCCGGACACAATCAAACCCTTGACGGTCTGCCACTGCCGCGGAAGCCGCGACCCGGTCCGTCATCGGCAAGCGTTCGCCCGCCGGATCTGCTTCTTCCAAGGCCCGCATGAACAGGCAGCGCCGCACTTCTGCCGGATCCGGAAGACGGGAGCGGTCAATATCCATGAGTAATCACCCGCCCTTGGCCGCGGGTCGCGCCAAGCTTAGTTCTTTCCCCGCAGCAGATATAAGAACGCGACGCAGCCGAGAAGCAGAAACATGATGCCAAAAGCAAGCCCGAGAATGATGTGAAAAGCCATATCGGTTTCAGTGTATTGCTTCAGTCCGCTCCCGCCAGCGAAAAATGCGTCTACCTGGCACCCGGCATCATGGCCCCTGCCCCGGTTAAAGTCCGGAGGGGGTTTGACGCTTGCCGCAAAGCATGCCACAGGCGGAGATGAGCGACTTGAAAGAGATATCGATGGGCGTAGCCGGCGTGGGAGCCATCGGACGGAATCATGCCCGGGTCCTGGCTAGCCTCCCGGGAGTGAAGCTGGCCGGAATTTACGATGTGGATGCCGCCCGCGCGGCCGAACTCGCCGCGGAACATGGCACCCGCGCCGCCGCCTCCCTTGCTGAACTTGCTTCATGGACCGACGCGATCACCGTCGCCACCCCCACCGTTTACCATTACGAAACCGGCCGGCTCCTCCTTGAGGCCGGCAAACACGTCCTGATCGAAAAACCCATCACCGACAATACCGAACAAGCGCTCGAACTGGCGGCCCTCGCCAAGGCCAAGTCCCTCGTCCTCCAAGTCGGTCATATCGAACGATTCAATCCGGTGATGAGCCTCCTCGAGGAGCGCCTCACCAGCCCCCGCTTCATCGAGGCCCACCGGCTGTCGCCCTTCCCCAACCGCAGCATCGACATCGGCGTCGTTCTCGACCTTATGATTCACGACATCGAGATCGTGCTCAACCTGGTGCGCAGTCCCATCGAAAGTATCGACGCGGTCGGGGTAGCCGTGCTGACGCGGCGAGAGGACATTGCCAATGCCCGGCTGCGCTTTAAAAATGGCTGTGTCGCCAACCTCACCGCCAGCCGCATCAGTCCCGAGCGACTGCGCAAGCTGCGCGTCTTCCAGAGCGATGCCTATCTTTCCTTGGACTACCAGGCACAGGAAGGCAAGATCTACCGCCGCGAGGGAATGGCCATTGTTTGTGAGGATGTGACCGTGGAAAAGGACGAACCCCTCAAGCTGGAACTGGCCGCCTTTGCGGAATGCGCCCGCCACGGACTACGCCCGCGAGTGGGTGGCCGCGAAGCCGCCGCCGCCCTCGACCTCGCCATGCGCATCACCAAACTCATTGAGGAAGGAAATGCCAAAGGGCTTACCGCCATCACGCCGGGGCCACCCACGTCCCCTGCAGGACCGGAGCCGCTGCTGTAGCCAATTGGAAACCGAAGAGCTGAATCCACCCTGACATGAAATCACTTTTCCTCCTTGCCGGCGAGCGCAGTGGCGACCGTCATGGGGCGGGCCTGATGGAGGAATTGGCGGCGCTCTCTCCCGGGGTTGCGCTGCAGGGCATGGGGGGAGGGGAGATGCATGCGCTCTCTCCTGACGTGAGTGATTGGGTGGAGGAAGCAGGCGTGGTGGGCCTCGTGGAGGTGCTGAAAAAATACGGCTGGTTCAAACAAAAATTCGATGAAACCCGTCAGCGCATCCTGACGCTGAATCCCGATGCCGTGGTGCTGATCGATTACCCCGGCTTCAATCTCCGCATGGCGGAGGCGCTGCGGAAGGCCGGGTTTCCTGGCAAAATCATCTACTACATCAGCCCGCAGGTCTGGGCGTGGCACCGCAGCCGGATTCCCCGGATGGCGAAGCTGCTGGACCTGATGATCTGCATCTTCCCCTTCGAAAAGGACCTTTACGAAGGCGTGGGCCTGCGGACTGTCTTCGGTGGGCATCCCTTGGTGGAGTATCATCACTCCCGCCGGCTGGGCCTGGCCCGCGAACCCGATCTGATCGGCCTTTTTCCAGGCAGCCGGCGGCGGGAAGTCAGCAAACTTTTTCCAATTCTGCTGGAAGCCGCACGCCTCATGCAAACAGCTCAGCCCAAGCTGAAGTTCGCCGTTTCCGCCGCATCGGAAAAGCTTGCACTCCTGATGCGCACCCACCTCCAAGCCCATCCCATGGAAGGAGTGACGATTGAAACTGGAACCGTGCACACGCTCATGCAACGGGTCTGCTGCGGGGGCGTGGCCAGCGGCACCGCCACCCTGGAAGCCGCCATCCATGGCCTGCCTTATTGTCTGGTCTATAAAGTCGCGTGGGGCACCTGGCTTTTTGGCAAGGCCGTGATCCGGGTCCCCTACCTCGGCATGGTCAATCTGCTGGCCAAACGTGAAGTCGTCCGCGAATTAATCCAGACCCACTGCACGCCGCCGCAGATCGCCGGGGAACTCAACCGGCTGCAACGGGATTCTGCCATCCGCACCCGGCTGCAGCAGGAGTTGGCAGAAGTCGTCGCCGGTCTCGCCGGGGATGGGGCTTATCAACGCGCTGCCCAGGCTATCCTGGAGGCCTGATCCCCGGAAAGTGCGGGGTGGAGGGGATCTCCCCTTACGTTATTCCGCGGGACGACGCACCCCTCAGCGGAATCCCGATCGAGCCTAAAACAAGCTCGACAGAACAAAGGTCTGAAAAGTTAATTCCGGGTGCCTGATCACCTCATTTACAGGCCATTATTTTTTTCTGGATTTTCGAGAAAGAATCAACTATTAGTATTTAATTAAGAAGGGGCGCAATGAAATGCTTCCACTTAGGCCACCGGTCACGCTTGGCATCGCCACGGAAAAAAATGTCCGGAAATAAAGGGGTCGCCGAGTCATTTACAGAAAGTTCCATCCTTTTTGCAGAATCCCTTCCAAATCGTCATTACCTCATTGGTTCAGATCAAGTTAAGGCCTGTGTTTATTCTCCGTCCAGCACAAACCAGTCAAAACCTATAATACTATCATGAAACCATCTCTCATCGTCGCCACCTTCCTGGCTCTCAGCCCCCCCCTTCTCAACGCCGCCTCAGACTATTTCCTCAAAATCGATGGCATCAAAGGAGAGTCCCAGGACGCCAGTCACCGGGATGAAATCGAGATCAACTCCTGGAGCTGGGGTGCTTCCAATCCCGTCTTCGCCGGCGGTGGCGGCACTGGCAAAGTCAGCATGCAGGACTTCCACTTTGTCTGCAGCCATGACAAATCATCGCCCCTTCTCATGCTTGCCTGCGCCCAGGGAGCCACGGGCACCCACATTCCAAAAGTCGTTCTAACTGTCCGGAGAACCACTCCGACGGGCGCTCCGGAGGAATACCTCACGATCACCTTGGAGGAAGTCCTGGTTTCCTCCTTCTCCAGCTCGGCCCCGCCTCCCAGCGGCGGCGCTCAGACCCCTCCCACTCAATCAATTTCCCTCAATTTCACGAAGATCACCTTCCAGCACACTTCCAACGGGACCATCACCAAAGCCGGCTGGGACGTCAAAGCTAACGTAAAAATCTAAGCCAGCCAGCCAGAACATTATGAAGCCTCCCAATCGTTTCGCCCTGCTCCGCCGGCTTCTGCCCGGCCGGTGGGTGCCGGTCTGCGCCATGGCGCTCCTGGCCATGGCAATCGAGGTCCGCGCCGGGGTCTACCTGAAAATGGACGGTATTCCCGGGGAAATCGCCGACGGGCGCTTCGCCGGATGGACCCAACTCCGCAGCGCCACGGCCAGCCTCGTCGTTCCCGAAATCGTGCCCCCCGCCACCACGCCGGGACCCACCGTTTTCGGAATCGAGGTCAGCAAGGCCCCCGACCGTTCCACCCCGGAACTAACGGTGCGCTGCGTCAGTGCCCAGGTCATCCCCCGCGTCACTTTGGCCTTTATCGACGGCCAGACCGCCTACCTGCGCCTCACTCTGCGTGACGTACTCATCACTGAAGTCTCCCTGCAGGGACGCGACAGCGGGGAGACCGAAACCGTGAGCTTCACCTATCAAAAAATCGAGTGGAGCACCACCGACCGCGAAGGGAACGGCAGCGGCCTCACCACCGCCTTTGACATCACGCTTCAGGCTGGCATCACCAAGCCCCGCCTGCCCTTCCGGGCCACGCTCGGACCGGGTGCCGGCGGCGGCGATCTCCACCTCACCTGCCCCGTGGAAGCCGGGCACACCTACCGAGTGCGCAGCAATACTACCCTGACAGGTCCGTGGCAGACCGTGAGCGAATTCACCCCCGACACCGACGGCACGGTGGATCAGGTCATCCGCCTCAGCGGCGGCGCGCTTTTCCTGCGCGTGGAAGAAGTTGAATAACCGCATTTCACAGCCATCCACAGGAAAGGCGTGGCATTAGTGGCAATGCGGATGGAATGGGCTCAGCCCGGTGGCGGGAGGGTGTAAAGTTTGTTCTGTAAAAGGCTTTAGCCTTGCTCTGCGGGCGGTGGCAGGGGGTGGCAATGAGACGCCGGGGCGCGGCAGTGCAACCTGCAGGCAACACTGGATAAAAGCGGCCAGGGAACCTTCCCCCACCGGCCGCCCGGAGCACGGCCCGTCTCATCCAAAACCCTATCAGGGGCAGCCTTCGTTTTCTCATGCCCGCCACCTATCTACTGGCACACCCGGGGGGAAAGCTCCAGACCCGACAGTTGAAAAGTGTTGGCTCATGGCTTGCCATCAGCGAGGTTTTGGTCCTGTCAGGCAAAAGGAGGCAGAAATCAACTCATCCAATTCTTCGCAGCCGCCGCCGACCACTTCCGGGTCACCTTACGGGTCCGGGTCCAGAAGGAAATGGCATCACGGCCGGTGATATCGCCGATGCCAAAATGAGAATCATTCCACCCGCCGAAAGCAAAGGGTTCCCGCGGCACTGGAACGCCGATATTGATCCCGATCATCCCGGCATGGGCCCGGTGTTCAAAGGCCGCCGCCGTCGCTCCATCACAAGTATAGATCGATGCCGCATTGCCATAAGGACTGGCATTTTCAATGGCCATGGCGGCCTCGAAAGTGGGCACCCGGATAATCGTGATGACAGGACCAAATATTTCATCGCAGGCGGCCTCATCACCGGGTTGCGCACCGTCAATAATAGTTGGCCCCACGTAATTCCCATGCTCCTTGCCCGGCACCGTGACGCCCCGGCCATCGACAGTCAGGGTCAGCCCCCGCGCCACCGACCGCTCGATGTAAGCCACGATCCGGTCGCGGGCCGCGGCGCTGATAATGGCACCGAGATCCGTGCCTGCCCGGATGCCCCGCGCTTCGGCCACAATAGCCTCCATCACGTCCTCACAATCCCCCACCGCCAGCAACACACTGGCCGCCATGCACCGCTGCCCCGCACAACCAAAGGCCGAACTCACCACATTTTTAGCGGTCAGCCCCGGATCGGCATCCGGCATCACCACCAGATGATTTTTCGCGCCGCCCAGAGCCAGCACGCGTTTTCCGGCCAGGATGCCGCGTTGATAGACAGCGCGGGCTACCGGGGTCGATCCCACAAAAGCCGCCGCGGCAATCCCGGGGTGATCCAGCAGGGCTTCCACGGTGTGTCGGTCACCCTGCAGGACATTGAAAACTCCTTCCGGCAACCCGGCATCGTGCAACAATTCCGCGAGCCGGAGCGGTGTGTGCGGCACCTGATCACTGGGTTTCAGAATGAAGGTGTTCCCGCAGGCAATAGCCATGGGAAACATCCACATCGGGACCATCGCCGGAAAATTGAAGGGCGTGATCCCGGCGGTGACCCCCAGAGGATAACGGCGGGAATAACAATCGACCCCCGCCGAGACTTCGAGGAGTTCACCGGGCAGTAATTGGGGCAGTGAGCAGGCGTATTCCACCACTTCCAGTCCCTTGCGGATGCCGGCCTCGCTCTCGGCCGGCAGCTTGCCGTTTTCAGCAGAAACCAGTCCTGCCAATTCGGTGATATGCTGCTCGACCAGATATTTGAAGCGGAACAAGGGCTGAACCCGGTCCTTCACCGGAGTGGTCCCCCAGGTGGCAAAAGCCTGCCGCGCCAGAACGACCGTCCCGTCCACCAAGGCCGCTCCGGCCGGTTGCACCGCTCCCAGCCCTGCCCCGTCCACGGGAGAATGCAATTCCGGCAGCGCGGCACCGGTGCCAGGTTGACGTCGGCCGGACCAAAAATGGGGAATCGGGGCGGGATTCATGAAGGAGGATAGAAGGATTTGAGAGCATGCCAGAGCATCTGGCGGGCCAGCCGGTGGCAAGCTTCCACCTCACCTGGGACTATTGTCCTTATCACAATCAGGGCGGCAGGAACATTCTTTTCTGAATCCGGCAACGCGGCACGGGTCTTCACGGCAACCTCTTGGCCAATCCTGCCATCATCACGCGTAAACACAGCCCTCAAGGTCCGGGGAGCGGGTCCGGCACGACAAACCGCAACCGGAAGTAGCGTGCGCCCGGACTTGGACTACCCATGGCAGGCAATACCACCGGGAGGCTGATCTGTTCGATTCCGTCAGCGGTCTGCCCTGCCTCCGCCGGAAGGTTCGCAATGCTCCATGTTTTCAGATCGGGACTTTCCTGGACAAGGATCGCGACCTCCGCCGCAGAGGACGACGGCCGGCGAAAGGTGAAAACCGCATCGTCGCCGGCTGGGATCAGACGCTGAGTGGATCGGGCCATTTCCACCGCGCGGTAAGCTGACGCAGGAATGACGGTGCCCGCCGGGGTCAGGCGACTGGTCGCGATGGCTTCCCATGGCAGACTATTGCTATACCAGTAAAGCGTGATTCCGGCGCCACCGTAGAGCTCGGCATACTCCACCTTGACAGGGACGGCTTGGCCCGCCGTCAGATCCACCGTGAAACGGTGCCAGCCAGCAATGTCCAGCGGCGCCCATTTATCCAGCACCACTTGGTTATTGATCCAGATGCGCACCCCGTTGTCCGAGGGAGCATAGACCGTGTATGTTTCCGAATATGGCACTGCAAGCGTCCCGGTCCAGCGCGCCGAGAAGTAGTCGTTAGGCACCGCAGGCGACGGCGAACCACCACCCCAGTCGAAGTTGATGACAGGATCGGTGCGGACCAACAGAGGCTTACCCACTCCGGGTTCCATCCCATTGAAGTATTCCCCCCGCCAGCCATTGAGCGGCGTGGGCGTGGTATTCCAGGTAAAGGTGGTGCTGGCACTGAGTCCTCCGGGATTTTTCACCGTGACGCCCACCGTGTAGGCCGCGGAGGCATTGCTGTCGAGGATTCCGGAAATCTGTCCGGTGGCCGGCGCGATCGCGAGTCCTGCCGGCAGACCGGTGGCAGACCAGGAGAGACTGTCTCCATCAGGATCAGAGGCCAGGGGCCGGAGCACCACAATCGAGCCGCGGATGGAAGTCTGGGTGCCGGGATTGGTGATCGAGGGAGTCCGGTTGGCTGGAGGCTCACTGGTGCTCCAGGCAAAGCTGGCACTGGCGGACAGGGAGCCATCGGATATCGTCACGGTCACGGAGTTCTGGCCGGCAGCACCAAGGCTCACCGTCCCGGAAATGATACCCGAGGCCGCATCCATCAGCAGACCGGCCGGAAGGCCAGTGGCGGAAAAGGTCAGGGCATTGAAATCGGGATCGGAAGCCAGCACGGCCAGAGTGGCAGCCTGTCCGCGGACGGTGGACTGGGCGGGTGGCGGAATGAGGGCCGGCACCCGGTTTACGGCCGGTCCGGAACTCAGCCGGTTGCTGCCCACACTTTCCCACGGCTGGGTGCTGCTGTACCAATACACGGCAATGGTGGCCCCGCCATATAGCTCGGCATATTCCACTTTGATGGGGACAGTCTGATTGGCCAGCAGCGGCACCGTGAAGTTATGCCAGCCGGAGATGTCGAGTGGCGTCCACTTGTCGAGCACCAGTTGACCATTGATCCAGAGCCTCACCCCGTTGTCCGACGGCACATAAAAGGTGTAGGTTTCGCTGTAGGCGGCGGTAATGAATCCCGTCCAGCGGGCAGAAAAATAATCGTTGGGCACCGCAGGCCCCGGCGATCCACTGCCCCAGTCGAAGGCAATGCCGGGATCGATCCGGCTGAGCAGCGGCGCCGCAAGGCCTGGTGTCAGACCATCGAAATATTCGCCCAGCAATCCGGGCCTGCTGGCTCCAGGCGGGGAAGGTGCCGGGGCGGTGGTTTCCGCCTCGTCGATCTGGGCGAGATAAGCGGCCAGATTACTTGACTCCACCGCGCCAAGGCTGACGCCCTGATGGGCCTGCACGGCGTCCGTCAGAGTGGCGGCCGAACCATCATGCAGATAGGGCGCGGTGTTCCAGATACTACGCAGAGTCGGCGTGTCCAGTCCGGTCAAGGGGCCGCCCAACCGCTGGCCACTGGATGGTTTCACGTTACCGATGTTCCGCAGATTGTTCGCCGCACTGTCGGTAAACCCGGTTCCGCCATGGCACTGGGCACAATTTTCCCTGAGGAAAACTTCCCGGCCGGCCTGGGCGGCCGGCGTCAGGGAACCATCAGTGCCCCGGTACGGACTGGGCACCGCGGCCGTCAAGGAGGAGACATAGGCCGCCAGGGCATCAAGATCAGCGCTCACCCCTGCTTTGGGCAGACCCAGCGGCTGGGCACGGGTGCCGGCATTGAAGTCAGGATCTGCCATCAAGCCGGTACCCCGCCCAAGGTCCCGGATCTGTTTTTCAAAATCCTGGATCTCATCAAAATTTCCCGTCCAGTGGGCCGGCCCCTGACCAGTCCCTGCCTTGCCCCGCAGATCGGTGGTATTGCGCAGGCCTTCGCCGATACCCGTGAAATCCCACGTCCGGCCGTCGTGCCCGCCGTCATTATGGCAGGCCGCGCAACTGATGTATCCCTGCAATGAAATCCGGGGATCACGGGCATCGTAGAAGAACTGCTTGCCTATCAGGACGGCAGGAGACAGGGGCTCGTTGGCCACCGTGCCCCAAATAGCCAGGGTGGGGATATCCGATCCAGCGGGGCGGCCGCCATTGACCAGCAGGCCGAGGTCAAACACCCTCACCGTGCGGTCCATGAAGTTTTGCACAAAGAGCCGGCTGCCATCCGGGGAAAGCGCCAGCCCCTGGGGCGCCCGGCCGGTGTCGATTTTGAACAGCACGGTGCGGGCCATGGCATCAATTACCGCCACCTGACGGCTTCCTTCCAGCGCGACATATAGCAACAGACCGGTCGGATCGAAGACCCCATGCGACGGCACCGCAGAATCATCGAAATCAATCCGGGAGGCGTAGTCCTCGGTCCCGCTGCCCAGGGCAATCCGGGAGGCGATCGCACGCACCGTCGAATCATGGGTCAGTTGCCGGGTATCGCGCAGCGCGCCCCGCTTGATGTTATCCTGCTTGCTGGGCACCCAGGCGACGGTGCCATCCGGGGACAGGACCGGGGGCCCGAGATAGTTGGGAATCCCGCGCCCGGCATTCTCGGCATCGGGCCGCTCACTGTGCTGCAGCACGATGGTTTTCGTCAGGGTCAGGCCGGCCGCTGAGACCACCAGCACCTGTCCCCCTTGACTGATTCCGCTCACCGTGGTCTGAACCACCGGGGTCGACTCGCCCGGGAGCGACGGAGTGATGAAGCGGGAGAGATAAACCGTGCCGCTGTCGCTCCCCACCGACAAATGACGAATATCCGGACCGGTGGCCAAAGTGCCGGTGACCGCTCCGGTGGCAGGGTTCAGCTTGAGCAATTGACCCAGGCCTTCGAGCGCAAGGTAGGCCGCGCCTCCATCCGGTGAAAAGGCCAGGCCATGCGGCTGCGACGACCGCGGCAGATTGATGGTGGCCGTCACCACAAAAGTATCAGGATTGACCAGGCTCACCGTGGCTGATTTTTTATTCACCACCCAAGCCTGGCCATCCGGAGCGAGGGAGATACTGACAGGCTGGATGCCGACCATGATTTCGGCCAGTTTGGCATGGGTGGCCGCATTGAAAACGCTCACCGTATTGGCGTCAGGGTTGACGGTCCAGACCCGGTTCACCCCACTTCTGGTCTGCCAAGCCATGGGACTGGAAACCGTAGGGGGTTTCGCCGCGAGCACCCCATGCACCGCCTGGATGAAAACCTGGGCGAGGGAGGCCCCGGTGTCATCGGTGGCAATGACGGTAACCTGATAGCGGCCCGGCTGGGCAAAGGTCTTGGAAACGGTGAGACTGGCACTCAAGGCCGTATCAGGCGTCCCGTCCCCAAAGTTCCAGCGGAAACGTGGATTGATCCCCCCGGTGGAAATCGCGCTGTAGCTGAGTGCCGTGCCTGCCGGACGGGCCACCGCGGTCAAGGGTGCCAGCGTCAGTCCCTCCACCATCGTCCAGACAAAGGAAGTGCCTCCGCTGCGCCCGCTGCCATCCTCCACGGTGACCGTGACATTGTAAGTGCCCGCGGTGGCAGCGGCCCCGGTAATGAGACCGGTGCCGGCATTGATGCCCAGACCGGAGGGCAGCCCTGACGCTGAATATGTCAGGATATCATTATTGGCATCGGTCGCGATCACCGGAAGCGACACCGCCGTGCCCACCAAAGTGCTGCGGGCGGCCAAGGGACTGACCACAGGAGCCGAACCGGGCACTCCGGGTGCCGCCAGCACGCTCTCCGGAATCAACTGCCGGGGGAGGCCTGGCCCGCTGTAGCTGACCTGCAGGACCTGATCGCCCGTCAGTTCAAAGTAGTGGACTTCAAGGTCGTGAACCCCCGCCGTCAGGGTGATGGTGCCCTGCTTTTCGAGGGTGGAGTGCAGGCCGTCATTATTGACCACCAAAGCACCATTGATGAAGAGTTTGCTGCCATCATCCGAAGCTGTGAAAAAGGTATAGCTGCCCGCCAGCGGAGTGCGCAGCGTGGCACGGAAACGCATCGCGAAATTGTCGTCGCGCAGACGCGGCAGCAGGCTGAACGCAACCCCGTCCCCGGACTTCACCGGAGTCAGGAGATCGAAGTTGGGCAAGCTGTTCCACGCCCCCTCGTAGTAATCATAGCGGACCCCAGGCACGGGCTGAAAAAGCGCGGCAGGAGGAATGACCTGTCTGGGCACGCCGGGACCTTCATATCCGATGTCCAGCGCCTGGGCTCCAGACGCCTGGAAATAGGTCACCGTGATGCGGTGCACCCCTGCAGGCAGGCTGAGACTGCCACTGGCTTCGCTGACGGGGTGCACTCCGTCGTGATTGACCACCAGACGTCCATCAATCCAGATTTGGCTGCCTTCATCCGAGTTGCTGTAAAAGGTCCAGGCCCCGGTGGATGGAATGCGGATGTTTCCTTCAAAAGTCAGGGCGTAATTGCTTTCGCGCTCGCGCGGGGCAGTGCTGAACGCCGGTGCCACCCCGGAGCGCACCGGAGTCAGCAGCGTAAAGTCAGGCAGGACCGTCCAGCTCCCCTCGTAATATCGATAGATCAGTCCCGGCACTTCGCCGGGGGGATGGATGTTCCATAGGAAACTGACGGAGTCACTGACTCCGGTCGCCAAAGTTGCCGTGACCGTGACGGTCTCTTCCGACAGGCTTGCTGGAGTGCCGGAGATGAGGCCGGTGGCTGCATTCAGGATGAGACCCGCCGGCAATCCGCTGGCCGACCACGTCACGGCGGAACCGGCCGTGGCGGTAAGTTGAAGGTTGGAGGCCGCAAGCCGCGGGGTATATTGAGTTCCGGGATGCTGCACCGCGATCCCGCCCACCGGCTGCCGGGCTCCCATCACCTCCACTTCGGCCAGTTGCAGGGAATTGGTGCCATTCAACTGGATGCGCAGATACCGCCCATTCCGGTAGAGATTGATCACCGTCTCCGGCCCTGCCGTGCTCCGGTAGCGGTAAGTCTTGATATCAGGGTTCGCCTCCCCGAACGGAAATTCGGAAACGTGCACGGAAAAATCGGTCAGCCGGGAACCGGTATTGTTCCCCCGGTTGAAAATCCTGATCGCATCCAAAGCATGGACATCCCCCAGGTCCACCTGCCACCACGCATTGGTCTCCGACTGGGTAATCACGCCCGGTGCGGCATTGTAGTCAGGATTGGTCACGCCATCAACGGCGCGGTTTGACGTGTTGGCGATATCGAAATCGGAGGATTGTTGCGTCGGCTTGTCCAAAGCAAGGTTGACGCCCGGCACCGCTACGGTGGCATTGTTGGCGACGAGGATGACCCGTCCCCTTGAGGGCGTGCCATCAGCATTGATGCCGAAAAGCATCCAATACCCCGGGGTCATGACATTCAAGCTGTTGTGAGGAGACAGCTCGTAGGTGCCCGCCACCGTTTCACTGAAAGCCGGACTGAAATAACGCTGATCGGTGGTCAGACCGTGCGTGACCGAAGCCATCCGGATCATGGCAAAGCGGAGCAGACCGGGAGTGCCTTGCACACTGAACCGCCCCGTGAATCCAATCGAGGAAGGCGCCGAGGTCAGAGTGGGCCGCACTGCTGCCGCGCCTCCGGCCGTGAAATGGGAGGGAGGATTGTAGACCTCCAGATTCGCATGATCGACCGCCGCATTGCCTGCCAGCCCGCTTCCCCCGGCCATCACCCGTCCATCCGCCAGCAAAAGCGCCACGGCGTGATAGTTGCGCGGTATGGCCATGCCGGCCACCCGGCGCCATTGCCCCGTCCGCGGGTTCCAGATTTCAGGGGTGAGAACGGAGCCGGCATCACTGAATTTCTGACCGGAGGTATTCCCCCCGATCACCATCACTTCCCCGCTGGGCAGCACCACCCCATTGGCAAACCGGCGGGCGAATGACATGGCCGCGATCGGCGTGACCGTCGGGGGATCCGTGTAAAGATCGATCGTCGCCGCCAGATTGACCGGGATTTCACTGCTGCCGGTGGCGAGGCCGCCCGCGACCAGCAACTTGCCAGGCTCATACATCACGATGGCTGCATCCTTCGGATACCAGGTGCCGGGCCATTGGACTCCGGCACTGACCACGGCCCCATTCCCCTCCGGATCCACATAGTTCATGGATTTAGTAGGACCGGCATGGAAAATCCGGCCGTCCGGAGCCACAAAAACCATCGGCGTAAAGTTCGCCTCGATGGTAGGCTGGGTTGCCACCGGGCTCCAATTGATATTCAAATATTTCCGCCAGGATGTGCCATCAAAACGCTCTGCGGTGTTGTCACCACCGCTGCCCGAGACCGTGAAAACATCTCCCAGCGGCAAGGCGACCGAGGCGGTATACCAGCGCGGATCATTCATATCCGCCACCCGGCTCCAGGCATTGGTCTGCCAATTGAACACACTGGAACGGCGGACAATGTTGCGCCCGCCCATGACTTGGAATTTGCCGTCCGCCCGCAGCACGGTGCCGCCGCAGAACATGTCATGCTGGTTCCAGTTGATCTCCGTCACCGTGCCCGTGCTGGGATTCCAGACTGCCGCATAGGTGAACTCGGCACCATTCGGAAAAGAGGTACGCTGGTTGGAAGCATACGTCAGGACCCGGCCATCCGGCAGATTGGCCGCGGTCACTGGAACGTGCGGCAAATTCAACGCCGCATCCCAGCCTCCCGCGTTTTGCGACTCGGCCGGGTCCACGGGATCAGGCACTCCCTGAAAGGCTGGCAGCAGGGCCGCCGCCGCCGCGAAAAACGCATCGGCCTGGGCATGGGCCTCATCCGCGCCGGCGGGTTTTTCGGAAAGGGATAACACCGCACTCATCAGGACGGTGGTAAAGGCTCGGGATGGATTCATGGCTTGGAAAGACTGGCAGCAGAAATGGATCCCTGACGCAGGAAGGCCTGGTCCGTCAGGGTATGGAGAAAGGCAATCAAGGCGGCTTTGTCGGCGGCGCCCAGGCCGAGACCGGCGGCGGGATGTTTGGCAAGATTGGGGTCCAGGGTTGCGGTCCGGTGCACCCCGTGATCGTAATGATCAATGACCTCTGCCAAGGTGGCGAACCGTCCGTCGTGCATATAGGGCCCCGTCACCGCAATGTTGCGCAGCGGGGGTACCCGGAATTTCCCGGCATCGGAACCCAGCCCGGTCACCGCCTGCCGTCCCGGCAGGGGCGCCGCATCCAACCCGTTATTGGCAAACCCCTGATTGGAAAAAAGCGCCCCGCCATGGCAATGAAAACAGTCCGCTCCCCGCAGGTTCCGCGCGGGGTCGTGCTCGGTGACAAACAACTCAAGGCCGCGCTGTTCCACGGCCGTAAGCTTGGTGGCACCCCGCAGAGCCTGATCGAATTTTGAATCCTGCGAAACCTGCGTCAGGAGAAACTGTTCAAGAGCCAGTCCCAGGCGCTCCGCGGTGATCCCGGCGGTGCCGAAAGCCGCCTCAAATTCACCAGGATAAGCCGGATCAGCCGCGAGTTTCCCTACCGCCAGGTCCAGCGGCTGGTGCATCTCCAAGGGATCCTGGATGGGCTCGAGGACCTGATCCCTCAGGCGCCTCGTCCGGCCATCCCAGAAGAACTCCGCCTGCCAGGCCAGATTGAAGAGCGGCATCGCGTTTCGTTTTCCCGGCAAGCCGTCCGCCCCCAGGCTGAACCGTTTTCCAGCATCCGCAAAAGCCGCCCTCCGGTCATGGCACGAGGCGCAGGACTGGGTGTTGTTCACCGATAGCCGGGGATCATGAAACAATGCGCGCCCCAAATTCACGCCTTCCAGCGTCGGCCGATTGTCCGGGGGAAGCTTCACCTGCGGCAACCGGCGGGAAAATTGCAGGGGATAGGGAGTGCCGTGGGCCGCCGTGGACGACGGCGCGGAAACCACTACGGGATCCTGCCAGACTTCCGGTTTCACCCCGGTGAGGCGAAAGGCCTGCTCCACCCGGATCCGCAGCGTGGCCGCCCGCGGATCGCCCTCCCGCGAGTGGGTCGACTCCCCAAATACCGCGGGGTCCAGCCCCCCGAGGACTTTGGCCACATCCAGATCCAGACCGACCGTCCCCCCGCTGCGCAAATCCAAACGCCCCTCCAGCGTCACCGCCATCAACGATTGCTCCCCCGCGAGGTGATAGGAAAACCCACCCGGCTCCCCCCCGCTCTGCGGCCAATGCCCTTCCATCGCCATAAAAATGTATCCCCCCTGCCAACCCCAGTGCAGCCCATTCACCAGAGGATGCAGCGCGTGGCCCGCCGGCCAGCGGTTCGGATCGCCTTGGCCGACCTCAGGCTTCACCCCAACCTTGAAACGCAGCCCCGTGTAAACCTGCGCCGGCACCCCCTCCAAAAGCGCCTGCGAGAGACCGTCCGCTCCTTTAAAACACGCGAACCAACCGCCCGTCTCCAGCCAGCTGCCGTCCTCCCGCCGCAAGGACAGGCCCGAAACCAAAAAGTCCACCCGGGTGACGGAAATCGTGCCGCCTTTGGTCATCTGCGCCCCAAACTTCAATGGAGCACCACCCCATGACCACTTCATTTCCATCCCGACTTGCTGGAACCGCCCAGGCCCTTTTTCCCCGGCCATGCCTGAACCCGGGCCAGTCAGTGCGACGAACACCAACAACAACCAAAAATATCGGGAAAAACGGCACATGAAAAATGACAGAAAGCACAGCATTCCTGCCGTGTTTCTGGAAACCATAGGTGCAACACCTAGTTTCTCAATTATTTTTTGCAAGTTTGCGTTTTTTCTCAAAAATACGAAGCGAATTATATCCTCCATCAGGGCACTTCCCGCCCTTCACGGATTTCCCATTGCAGCACCCCTTCACCCCGCGCCTTTTCCATTGGAATTCTCAAACTCAGCCTTTAATCCAAAAACCACTTTCCGAAAATGACCACCCGCACTGAATCCGACACCATGGGCCCCATCGAAGTCGCCACCTCGGCCTATTGGGGCGCCCAGACCCAGCGCTCCCTAAAATACTTCGCGATCGG
>CAIZWU010000043.1 GCA_903936775.1 uncultured bacterium
ATGCTGTTCCCAAACAGACTGATTTGCTGATTATTCTGGTCGACTACATGATTTCCATTTACCCGCAACCTGCCATGTTTTGCGACGATATTTTCCTGTGCAAAAGCTTTTATTCCGAGCAATGACAGGAATAAGATTCCGGCAATAATAATTGGTTTTGTCTTTTTCATTTTTCTGAAAGGAATTTGCGTGTCGTGGGTCGCGTCATTGGTGGGTCCGGGTCCGGGGAGAGAAGGGGGCTGGTGCGGGGGGGATTTGCATACGTCCGGTGGCAAAAAGCGTGGTGAAGCACCAATCCTTCCACCGTGACTCCGGACGCTTTATCCGTCAAGGGACACGCCCTCCCTCGGGCAAAAACAAATTTTTTCCGGGATGGAAACGAGGAGGGCCGGGCAGTTGAGTTCCTAACTGTGAGGGATGTCCGGCATCAAGGCAGCCGGTCGGGGGGGCATTCGATGCTGGCGATGCTGGCCATGATGGCGTCGGAGATGGCCTGGTAGCCTTCGCGGGTGGAGGGAAAGTCCTGTTCCGGAAAAGTGAGGGGCTGGCCGACGACGGCAGTCACCGTGGTGAATCGTGGGGTGGAGGCTCCGTAGGGCAGGGCTTCGTAGGCGCCAAACAGGCGCATGGGGATGACGGGGGCGCGGGACTTGGCGACGACGAGACCGGCGCCTCCGGCGGCGGGTTGGAGTTGGCCATCCGGCGAGCGGCTGCCTTCCGGGAAGATGAGGACGCGATGGCCGTCCTTGAGAAGGCGGACGGCGGTTTTCAGTCCGGCCATGCTGGCACGGTCCTGATCGATTGGGGTGACGTTCACCCTGGGAAAGATCCAGCGGGCGATGGGATTGCTGTAAAGGGTATGGCGGGCGAGAAAATGGATTTCCTTTTGGAACGAGATGCTGACGAGGGGCGGGTCGAAAAAGCTGACATGATTCGAGCAGATCAGGGCCGGGCCGTTCTCGATGAGCCTTTCCGGGTGGATGACGCGGAAATTCAGCGCGGCGCGGGCCAGGTTTTTCGCCATGGAGTGGCAGAGGCGGTAAACGGGATTCATGTCGGAAAGGGTGTCCGGGCTTGGGCTTCTGAAAAGGAAAGATTCGGCCCAGGCGGATTTTTTCCCGGAGGATGGTCAAAATTGTCGGTTTTATGCTACCTCTGGGCCTCGTGCTTCTACCGGAACAAGATTGGGTGGTGTAGAATAGAATCATGAATACTTCTCCTCCCGCGGTGTTGGTGACTGGATCGGGCCGTGGTCTGGGCAAAGGGGTGGCGCTGGAACTGGCCCGCGCTGGCATGTCAGTGGCCATTCACTACGGCGCCAATGATGCGGCGGCCAAAACCACCGCACAGGAATGTGCTGCCGTTGCTCTTGACGCTGGCCAGCTGTTTCCCCTGGTGAAGGCGAATCTGAATGAAGCCACCAGCCGGGACTCTCTGATTGATCAAACCCTGACCGCCTTGGGCCGCCTCGACGCCTTGGTGAACAATGCCGGCATCACGTCACCGGGCCGGGCGGATGTTCTCGAAAATACCGAAGCGGCGTGGGATGAGGTGATGGACGTGAATTTGAAAGCACCGTGGTTCCTCTCGCAAAAAGCCGCCCGCTGGTGGGTGGCGCATCCGGGGGAATCGCGCCTGGAGGGTGGTTTCAAGCTGGTGTTTGTCTCCAGCGTGTCAGCGGAGATGGCGAGCATGAACCGCGGTGACTACTGTATTTCCAAGGCTGGGATCGGCATGATGGCGCGGGTGTTTGCCCTGCGTCTGGCGGCCCACGGAACGCAGGTGGTGGAGTTCCGCCCCGGTATCATGGAGACGGACATGACGGCTGGCGTGAAGGAAAAATACGATCCTATCATCAGTGGCGGCAAGGTGCCGATGCGTCGCTGGGGCCAACCCTCGGACGTGGGCCGGGCGGTACGCAGTTTCCTCACCGGCGACCTGCCATTCTGCACCGGCGAAGCGATTTATCTGGATGGAGGCCTGCACCTCCCGCTGCTTTGACCGCTGACAATTGATGATTGCCAATTTTTCTGTGCCATGATCCACCTCGACTCTCAACTTACAGCCGCAGACCTCGCCGGGGTTTGCTCCGATCTCTTCGCCGCCTCCGCAGGAAAACTCCGCCGTCTCCAGTCCCGCTGGGATTCAGCCAAGGGCTCGCCGGTTTTCACGGTGGCCGGCGAATACACCACGCGGGGCTGGACGGAGTGGACCCAGGGGTTCCAATTTGGCTCGGCCCTGCTGCAATTCGATGCCACGGGCGATGAGGAATTTCTAGCGATTGGCCGGGAGGCCACTCTGAAGTGGATGGCGCCGCATGTCAGCCACACCGGGGTGCACGACCATGGTTTCAACAACGTCAGTACCTACGGCAATCTGCTGCGGCTGATGCATGAAGGACGGCTCCCGGAACAGGAATGGGAACGGCACTTTTATGAACTTGCGCTGAAGCTGTCAGGGGCAGTGCAGGCCGCCCGATGGACTGCGCTGGGCCATGGGACCGGTTATGTCCATTCCTTCAATGGCCCGCAGTCCTTGTTTGCCGACACCATCCGGTCCATGCGGGCGCTGGTGGTGAGCTGGCAACTGGGCCACAAATTCATGGGCGAGGGTGACCGGGAGATCAATCTGCTGGGCCGGGCGCTGCAGCACGCCGAGACCACCAGCAAGTACAACGTGTGGTTCGGGCAGGGCCGCGATATTTACGACATCCGTGGGCGGGTCGCGCATGAGTCGATTTTCAACCTGACAGACAAGGCCTACCGCTGTCCTTCCACCCAGCAGGGTTACAGTCCCTTCAGCACCTGGACACGCGGGCTGGCGTGGATTCTGTGTGGTTATGCCGAGTTGCTGGAATTTCTCCTGACGCTTCCGGCGGAAGCTCTCGACGCCTTTGGCGGCGCAGCCAAGTGGATGACGCTCTGCCGCGAAACCGCCAGTGCGGCGGCTGATTTTTACCTCGAGTACACCCCTGCCGACGGGGTGCCCTACTGGGACACCGGCGCTCCCGGCCTGGCCAATCTCGGCGACTGGCAGAGTGCTCCGGCACAAATCGAAAATGACCACGAACCCGTCGACAGCAGCGCGGCGTGCATCGCGGCGCAGGGGCTGCTGCGGCTGGGTAAAGTCATCGGCGGGGAAACCGGAGGGCGTTATTACCAGGCGGGCCTGACGACGGCCCGCACGGTGCTGAGCGGACCCTATCTGTCCAAGGACCCCGCCCATGAAGGTCTGATCCTGCATTCGATCTACCACCGGCCCAATGGCTGGGATCACATCCCCGTCGGCAGCAAAATCCCGCGTGGCGAATCCAGCATGTGGGGTGACTACCACGCCCGTGAGTTGGCACTGCTGATCCAGCGGCTGGGGCAGGGCGGGACTTATCTGAAGTTTTATCTTTGATTTCCATGCCTGAACTCCGCCGGTTTTCCATCCACACCATCACCAACAAACCCTGGCCGGTGGAGCGTTGTATCGACGCCTATGCCGCAGCGGGGGTGGGGGGGATTACCTTGTGGCGGAATAATTTTGAGGGCCGGGATCCGGCGGGGGTGGGGCGGCAGATCCGGGAGGCCGGTCTGGTGTGCACCGGGCTGGCGCGCGGAGGATTTTTCCCGGCAGCGACCGCCGCGGGGCGGCAGGCGGCGGTGGATGAGAACAAGCGGGCCATCGATGAGACGGCGGCTTGTGGGGCTCCGGCGCTGGTGTTGGTCTGCGGAGCGGTGCCGGGGCAGGCGTTGGAGGAATCGAGGAAGCAGGTGACGGAGGGGATAGCGGCTTGTTTGGACCACGCCCGGGCGGCGGGAGTGAAGCTGGCGATCGAACCGCTGCATCCCATGTATGCGGACGACCGGTCGGCAGTTGTGACCACGGGGCAGGCCAATGATGTTTGTGAGGCGCTGGGGAGTCCGCCGGAAGTGGGGATTGCCCTGGATGTCTATCACACTTGGTGGGATGCGGCACTGGAAGCGGAAATCCAGCGGGCCGGGGCCGCGGGCCGGCTTTTGGCCTACCATGTCTGCGACTGGCGTACCCCCACGGGGGATCTGCTGAATGACCGGGGATTGATGGGCGAGGGCTGCATTCCGCTCCGGAAAATCAAAGGCTGGGTGGAGGCGGCGGGCTTCCGCGGTTTTGATGAATGCGAGGTCTTTTCCACCTGGCGCTGGTCTCAGGACCAGGATGCGTATCTGGCGGAGATCGTATCGGCTTATCAAAAATACTGCTGAACCAACTTTAAACTTATGATCAAAAAAATCGGCATCATCATGAACGGCGTCACCGGACGCATGGGCACCAATCAGCATCTGGTGCGTTCCATCGCGGCCATCATCAAGGAAGGCGGAATCAAGGTTTCTGACGATCTCACGATCATGCCGGATCCGATCCTGACCGGCCGTAATGAGGCCAGGCTGAAGGAATGCGTGGCGAAGTCAGGTTTGGATCTGCCGGTTTCCACGGATCTGGATGCGGTGCTGGCGAATCCGGATTATCCGGTGTTTTTTGATGCCTCGCTGACACAATTGCGCGGCGGCTTCGTGGAACGGGCGGTGGCGGCGGGGAAGGCGATTTATTGTGAGAAGCCCACCGCGACCAATCTGGCGGAGGCCCTGCGGCTGGCGGAGCTGGTGGAAAAGGCCGGGGTCAAAAACGGGGCGGTGCAGGATAAACTGTGGTTGCCGGGCATTCTTAAATTCAAGGCGCTGCGCGACTCCGGATTCTTCGGAAAGATCCTGAGTGTGCGCGGGGAGTTTGGGTATTGGGTGTTTACTGGAGAAGACCCGGCGCAACCCGCCCAGCGGCCTTCCTGGAACTACCGGGAGGAGGATGGCGGCGGGATCATGATCGATATGTTCTGCCACTGGCGCTATCTGTTGGACAATCTCTTCGGGGACGTGAAGCGGGTCAGTGCCATCGGCGCGACCCATATCCCCACGCGGGTGGGGGAGAATGGGAAATCCTATGCGGCCACGGCGGATGATGCCGCTTACGGGACATTTGAATTGGAGGGAGGCATTCTATGTCAGCTGAACAGCTCGTGGTGCGTGCGGGTGCGGCGGGATGATCTGGTGACGTTCCAGGTCGATGGCACGGAAGGCAGTGCGGTCTTTGGCCTGCGGAAGTGTTATACCCAGGGCCGGGCGGAAACCCCGCGGCCGGTGTGGAATCCTGACATTGAGCAGCCGATCAACTTTTTCGAAAGCTGGAAGGAAGTGCCGGATGCGGAAGGCGGCTATGAGAATGCCTTTAAGATCCAGTGGGAACTCTTTCTGCGCCACCTGGTCTGCGGCGACGCTTTTCGCTGGGACCTGCGCGAAGCTGCCAAGGGCGTGCAGTTGGCGGAACTGGGGCTGGATTCCTGGCGCGAGGGCAAGTGGCTGGACGTCACTCCGTTGTAAGAGGGAATTCCCTCGCGCGCCTCTTAGTGCCGCCGCTGGGTCATCATGAACTCGTTGCCTTCCGGGTCGATGCACATGGCGAGGTGCAGCGGGTCCTCGGGGGTGTCGTTGGGCTCTGCTGCCAGCGAACCGCCGCATTCCTTCAGTTTGACGATCCCTTCGCGGAGGTCGTCGAGCTGGAAGGTCAGGCCTGTCCAAGTGCGTTTGCCTTCGCCGCCGCCATGGATGCCGAGGGTGGCTCCGGCGATCACAATTTCACTCCAGACTTCCATTTCCATGGTGATGGTGCCGCCGAAGAGGTCGCGGTAGAAATGCAGGCAGCGCTGCCAGTCGGCGGCCCACAGGGCGTATTTTACTTTGAGGACGGTCATGGGTGGAAAATGGAGAAAGTTTGAATCCAGCCACAGGTCAGGCGGCTTTGCCCATCAGGCCAAGGATGCCGGCGACGACACCGCCGAGGCTGAGCAGGGCCATGATGCCGGCGGGGTAGAACTTTTTGGATTTGAGAAATCCGGGGAGGAAGCGGCCGAGGAGCATGACGGACAGGGCCAAGCCCATGATATAACCCCGGTTGAGGTGCTCGGGTTCGAATTTGTAGTGTTTGGCGATCACAAAAGCCGCTCCTACGAGGGCTAGTCCGGAGAGGCCGCCAGCAATGAGGGAAGCGCGGCTTTTGGCCCGGAGGAATCCGAGGATGCCGAGGATGATGCTGACGACACCGAAAAAGGCGTAGTAGTCGGAGATGCTGGGGAAGGGAGGAGGAAGAGTCATGGGGAAAGAGGCCGCGCCTGACGGGGACGGCGCGAGAGAATGAGCCGGAGGAAGGGCGCTGGCAAGAGCCGAAGCAGGCGTGAGGTCCACCAGACGATGGCGCCTGGAAATGCGTCAGGCCGCCCCGCGGCGAGGGCCCGGAGTCCAGCAGAGACGACGTGGGCGGGGGATTTTCTGGCGAATTCCGCGGTGGGGAGGTGTTCGCCGGGGCGTTGTGCGGTTTGGCCGAAAGCGGTGGGGGAAGGCCCGGGGCAGAGGGCCGTGACCTCGATGCCGAAGGGGCGGAACTCGATGCGGAGGGCTTCGGTCAGGCGGGTGACGTAAGCCTTGCTGGCGGCATAGACGGCAAAATCGGGAATGGGGGTCTCGCCGGCGAGGGAGCTGACATTGAGAATGCCCGAAGCGCGATGGGTTTTCAGCAGCGGGACGAACAGATGGGTCAGGTGGGTCAAGGCCGTGATGTTGACGGCGAGAACCTGAGAGAGCCGGGGCCAATCGGCTTCGTGGAAGGTGCCGTATTCGCCGAGGCCGGCATTGTTGATGAGGAGGTCGGGGGTGAATCCAAGGGCGGCACAGCGGCCGGGCAGGGCGGCGCGCTCCGTTTCGCTGGCCAGATCGCAGGGGAGGCAGTGAATGGTCAGGCCCGGGTGGGTGGCCCGGAGGGAAGCCGCAAGTTCCTCAAGGAGTTCGGCCCGCCGGGCGGTCAGGGCCATGATTTTGGCGGAGGGGGCCAATTGCCGGGCGAACTCAGCGCCGAAACCGCTGCTGGAACCGGTGATGAGGGGGCAGGACCAAGGATAGGAAGAAGCGGACACCGGTAGAGGGAATGGGGAGGAATGGGCGCTGGGATTCTTTCTTCCGGCGGAACCTTCTGCTGCCAGTGAGTTCAGTCTTGAGCGGGTTGGGCGACGGTTCAACCGCAGGTCCCGGTTTGGCAGAGCTGACGGACTCCTATGGCGGGGATGGGCTTGACTACATCAAACCCGGCGGGGAGGAGACGGCAGCCTTACTGATCAAGGACAAACAGCCGGGTTGAGTTGCCCCGGCGCACGTGTAGCATGGAAGAGCCATTGCGGGAACTGGCAAAGGCTTCGGCGGCGGCTTCGGGAGTGGCGGGCTGGCGGCCATTGATGCGGAGAATGAGGTCGCCTTCCTGCAGACCCCCGTTGGCGGCCGGGGTGTTGGGCAAAATGCCGGTAACGACGAGGCCTTCCTGTCCGGCGGCGCGGTCTTTTTCCGGAAGAGGGGCCAGTTTCATCCCGGCGATGGTCTGGCCTTCAGCCGCGGCCGCCGCAGGGGAGGTCGTGGTTTCGGGCAGGAAGTTGTTGGGACGCTCCCCGAGGGTGATGCTGATTTCCTTTTTCCGTTCCTCGCGGATGAAGTTGAGCGTGATGGTTTTGCCGGGAGGGCGCTTGGCGATCTCGCGGAGGAGTTCATCATCGTTGAGCACCTCCTTGCCGTCGATTTGAAAGATGACATCCTCCCTGGTGAGTCCGGCGAGCGCGGCGGGACTGCCGGTCTGGACGTTATCAATGAAGGCCCCGCCCTTGATCCCAAGGTAGGCGGCGACCCGGCGGTTGATGGGGCCGAGGCCCACCCCGAGAAATCCGCGGGGGCGGGAGAGGGCATCGGCGGCCGATACTGCGTTGTTGATGGGAATGGCGAAGCCAATTCCCATGTTGCCGCCATTGCGGGTATAGATGGCGGTATTGATCCCGATGACGCGGCCGTCCGCATCGATCAGCGGACCGCCCGAGTTGCCGGGGTTGATGGAGGCATCGGTCTGGAGCAGTTCCTGTTTTTCCATGCCGGAGACGACTTCGTCATTCCGTTTGGCGCTGATGATCCCCATGGTGACCGTTTTATCGATGCCGAACGGGGCGCCGAGGGCAAAGGCAACATCGCCCACTTTGACCTGAGTGCTGTCCGCCAGCGTCGCCTTGGGAAGATCCTTGCCTTCCACTTTGAGGACCGCGACATCGGATTCGTTCGAGTAATCAATGATGCGGGCCTCCATATATTCTTCACGCCCGGGGACCTGGACGCGGATCTTGATCAGGTTGACAGGGATCTGCATTTCCGGGATCACGACGTGGCGGTTGGTGAGGATATAGCCATCGCTGGTCACGATGACCCCGGTGCCCAGACCGAGTTGCTGCCATGGGTCGGCTTTGTCCGGGGTGGGATTGTCGGGCACCGGAGGGAGACCGAAGAAGAATCGGAAAGCGGCTTCGTCCTGACTGATGCGTTGCCGCTGCTGGCGGGGTTGGTCGAAACCCGTCATGATGGTGACAACGGAGGGCTGCACCTTGTCCAGCATGGACGCGTAGCTTTTCATCATGGGTGCATTCCGGTCCATGGGAGTGCGGTCCACGGTCAGGGAGCTGCGAAAGGGACCGGCCGCGTCTTCTGCGGGAGCCAAGGCAGGCGAACTGAGCAGAAGTCCAGGAATCAGCAGGGAGGCAAGGTATTTCATGGGATGATGGACGGGAAAGCAGGGCTGGGTTGAAGTTCAAACAACCTACAGGAATAAAAGCGGACCCGTGGGTGGCATTTGTGCAGCGATTTCCTGCAACCCTGACCGGGGGATACTGATAGACTGCTGGGGCGTTGGCGTATAAAACCCACATAATCCGCGCTCCTACTCCATGCGTTCCGTCACTTCTCTCCCGTCACGTCTTTTATTTTTGGCATTCACCCTCGCCACGGCCTGTGCGCAGGATCCTTTGGCCCTCTTTAATGGGACCAATCTGGACGGGTGGGATGGCGATCCCCGTTTTTGGAAAGTGGAGAATGGCTGCATCACGGGCGAGACCACCGCAGAGGTCACCCCGGAAGCCAATACCTTCCTGATTTGGAAGCTGGGAGAAGTGGATGACTTTGAACTGACGGCTGAATACAAAATTGATGCCGGAAATTCCGGGATTCAGGTCCGGAGCTTCCGTTTGCCGGACCGCCCGTGGGGCATTGGCGGGTATCAGGCTGATTTCGAGGCGGGCGACCGTTACAGTGGCATCATTTATGGGGAAAACTTCCGGGGCATCCTCGCAGACCGTGGGCAGCAGACGAAGATCGGAGAAGACCACAAACCGGCCGTAACCGGAAAGACCGGCGAGGATGAGGCTTTGCAAAAAGTGGTCAAAAAAGGCGATTGGAATGAATACCGCATCGTAGCCAAGGGCTTCACCCTGCAAAACTACATCAACGGCCAACTGACGGCTGAAGTGACTGATGAGGATGGGCAGATGCGCCGGCGCGGCGGGCTGCTGGCCTTGCAGTTGCACGCCGGGCCCCCCATGAAGGTGCAATTCCGGAATCTCAAACTGAAGCGGCTCCCCTTGAAGGACGGGAAAAAAGTCGTTTTTGTCTCGGGTAAACCCAGCCATGCCCCCGGTGACCACGAGCACCGCGCTGGTTCCATGCTGCTGGCCCGCACTCTCAATGAATCAACCGGCGGCAAAATCGTCGCAACCGTCTACAGCGATGGCTGGCCGCAGGATCCATCTGCGTTTTCCAATGCGGATGCCATTGTCATGTATAGCGATGGTGGCGGTGGGCATATGGTGAATCCCAGGCTGGCTGAGGTGGAGGCCGCCCATCAGCGCGGTGTCGGCATTGGCTGCATTCATTACGCGGTGGAAATCCCCAAAGGTCCCGGCGGCGATCATTTCCTGCGTTGGATCGGGGGCTATTTCGAGACCGACTGGTCCGTGAATCCCCACTGGGATGGCGAGTTCAAAACCTTCCCCAACCACCCGGCTGTGGCTGGCGTGCAGCCCTTCAAGATCAATGACGAATGGTATTACCACATGCGCTTCCGCGAGAATATGCAGGGCGTGACCCCGCTGCTCACCGCCCTGCCTCCCAAGGAAACTCTGAACCGGCCCAATGGTCCCCACGAAGGCAATGCCGCGGTGCGCGAAGCGATCGAAAAGGGCGAGCCACAACACGTCGGCTGGATCTCGGAAAATCCGAATGGCAGCCGCGGCTTCGGCTTCACCGGCGGGCATTTTCACCGCAACTGGCAAAATGATCAATTCCGTCTGACGGTGATCAACTCCATTGCTTGGATCGCCAAGGCTGACGTGCCCCCTGGTGGTATCGTCTCCCGTACCCCCACCGACGAGGAAATGGTGGCCAATCAGGATTCAAAAAAGTAACCGGACCTGCTGAATCCGATTGAGCTTTGCGGCCATTTTACGCAGGCTCGGCTCATCTCCTTTTCTTATTTCCCACGCAACCCAACCACACCTCCATGCAACCCGCCGAATCCACCCCCGTCGAAACAACCACCAACCGCCGGAAATTCATCGGCGGCGCTGCTGTCGCCGCTGCGGCCGTCAATCTCCCCATCTCCGCCTGCGCCCAGGTCGCCGGCAGCGATGAACTGAAGCTCGCCCTCATCGGCTGCGGCGGACGCGGCACCGGCGCTGCCAGCCAGGCCCTCACCAGTGGAGGCACCCGCCTCGTGGCCATGGCCGATGCCTTCTCGGACCGCCTCGAGCCCAGCCTATCCACCCTCCAGGCCAAGTTCGGCGCCAAGGTCGATGTGCCCGACCAAAATAAATTCATTGGCCTCGAAGCCTATCAGGAAGCCATCCAGAAGGCCGATGTCGTCCTCCTCACCACCCCTCCCGGCTTCCGCCCCATGATGTTCAAGGCCGCCGTCGAGGCTGGTAAACACGTTTTCATGGAAAAACCCGTGGCCACCGATTCCCCCGGCATCCGCACCGTGATGGAATACGCCAAAAAGGCCGAAGAGAAGAACCTCAAGGTCGTGGTCGGCCTTCAGCGCCGTTATCAAAAAAACTATCTCGCCGGCAAGGAGCAGGTGAAGCAGGGCCTGATCGGCGACGTGGTTGCTGCCCAGTGTTATTGGAACAACCCCGGTATCTGGCTCGTCGACCGCAAGCCGGAATGGTCCGAGATGTATTACCAGATCAAGAACTGGTATCACTTCACCTGGGTCGGCGGCGACCACATTCTCGAGCAGCACATTCATAACATCGACGTCATCAACTGGTTCATGGACGACGAGCACCCCGTCGCCGCCCAGGGCATGGGAGGTCGCGAGCGCCGCAATGACCGCAAGACCGGCCAGATCTTCGACCATCACTACGTCGAGTTCGCCTACGCCAACGGCGTGATCATGAACAGCCAGTGCCGTCACATGCCGAACTGCTGGAACCAAGTCAGCGAAACCATCATCGGTTCCAAGGGCACTCTTTACTTCAGCGACGGCGGCACCCAGATCAAGGACCGCTCCGGCAAGACCATCTGGCGTTACCGGAATACCGACGAGGACGGTGATCCCTATCAGAACGAGCACAATGAGCTCTACAAGGCCATCCGCGAAAACAAGAAGCTCAACAACGCCCAATACGGCGCCACCAGTACCTTCACCGCGATGCTCGGTCGTTATGCGACTTACAGTGGCAAGATGGTGAAGTGGGATGAAGCGCTCGCCTGGGACAATAGCGAAATGCCAGAGAAGCTTGACTTCAAAACCCCCACCCGCTTCAGCCCGGATGCCGACGGTCTCTACCCCGTTGCCGTTCCCGGCAAATTCGATCCTTCCAAGCCCCTCGGCTACGCCTGAGATCCGGCCGTTTAAAAAGAGCGTGTCCCGCAAGGGGCACGCTCTTTTTTTGCAGGGCAGAGGATGGACGGGCTTCCCTGCGGGTCAAACAAAGCCGGGATGGCTGGCTCATCATCATGTAATGGCCTCCATGCAGAAACCGCCCCCGGAACCACCTTGCAGTGGAATGGATATCAACGCGGCAGGATGGCGGCAGCCCGGCCGGTCCGCTCCAATTTGCCGCCTGATCTTGACATGTTTGCGGAGTGTGGATTTCCAGCTCCGGAAAAGTTTTTGTAACCTTTCCGGGCGTCGTGGTGATTAACCGGGACCACTCAATCTTACGAAACGAATACTCCTTCCACTCTTCACCGGTTTCTCTCTTTTCAGCACTTCCCTCACCGCGGCTCCGTTGCAACGTTCGCTGGTGGCGGCGGATGCGGAATGGGTCCTGCATCTGCATCTGGATATGGCATCCCTGCAGAAATCGCAGCTGGGGGCCAGCCTCCTTAAAATCGCCATGGACGAGGTGGGAGAGGATTTGAAGGAGGACATGCAAATCCACGTTCCGGCGATTGTCGCCCAGATCGGATCGATCACGGCTTACGGGGCTGATTTCAAACCCGGACCGGACGGTCGCGGGGTGCTGATCTGGCAGGGTTCCAAGGAAATTGAGCAGGTGGTGAGGGGCTGCTGGTGCAGCAGGCGGAGGCCGGCAAGTCTGGTCAGGGCGGCATCAAGGCGGTGCGTGAAGGTGCGGACCCGGGTTATGCCGTGGGCAGCAATGTTTTTGTCGCCGTCCGTCCCGGCTGCGGCATTCTGGTGAGTCCGAAACTGGAGGAAATCGATGATGCCTCCCGCGTTATGGACGGCAAAGCCCCCAGCTTGGAGGAAAAGACGGTATTCTCGGAATATCCGGTGCTTCCGGGCGGATTTTTCTTCGTGGCGTTGGCGGAGGCATTTGCTCAAAATGCCGCATTACCCGCCCAGGCGGAGGTGCTGAAGCTGGCCGAAGGAGGGCGGGTGGCTCTGGGTGAGGAAGCTGACAAGTTGCAGCTTTCCTTGAATTTGAAAGCTCAGACCGCGGAGGGAGCCCCGCAGATCCAGCAGGTGCTGCAGGGTCTGCTGGCGCTGGCTTCTTTGGCTCATGTGGAAGAGCCGGAAATGATTCAAATGCAGGAATGGACCCGCGGCACTCTGGTGGCGGTGAAGGAAAAAATGGTCAGTCTGGATCTGAACGTGCCGGTGGATGCTGTGCTGAAGCAGTTGCAGGATAAAATCAAGCCCGGTGCCGCTCCTCAAAAAGATCCAAAGGAACTGGAGGTCGCCAAGTGCCGCTGAGCCGCGGGTTATTCCCGGTATCCCGCCCGCCCGATGACTGCCCTGACCCTGCCCATGGAATTCCTGTCTGCCGCTGATCCTGCAGTTGTGGCAGCAGCGGGTGAAAGCGCCTCCTTTTCTGCAGGAGCGCATTCTCCGGGCGATTGGAAACAGCCTCCCGCAGCCGGAAGCTTCCTCCTGGATGTGGCGGGCAGGCGCTGTGGCGGCGGCGGTTGTTGCGGTGCCGGCGATACCAATGCCGCAACGGGGCCACCAAAAGGGGCTGGCGGACACCGCTCCCGGGACAAAATTCCTATCATCCGATGTGCTGCCGGCATCCGATTCTTCCGGCGGCAACCGCTGGCTGCAGTCGGCCGTTGCCATGGATCAGCCGTTCCGGCGCGGATTCAATCTGCTGAAGGAAGACGGCCTGAACACGCTCCGCGCCCTCAAAGCTGGCTTTGTTCCTCGCATTATACTGCCGGACAATGACTGATTCCGGGAACCTTCCTCAAATAAGTTGCGGTCAGGCGGGGCAGAAGACACCATGGCAGGATGAAGCAGATGGAGACTCTGGCGGTGGCCTTGATGGCCGGTGGCAGGTCCACACGCATGGGGCGGGACAAGGCTTGTCTGATGGACCGGAAAGGACGCGAGTTTTGGCGCGGGCGGTTGGAATTGTTGTGCCAGATGGGGGCCCCGGAGGTTTTTATTTCCTGCCGGGAGGATCAGGGGTATTTGGCGGAGAGTGGGGCGCAGTTGGTTTTTGACCAGTGGGAGAATGCCGGGCCGATGGGTGGGATTGTGAGTTGCCTGGAAGCGATGAAGGCGGACCGGCTGCTGGTGCTGGCGGTTGATTTGCCGGAGATGACGCGGGCAGGATTGACCGCTCTGCTGACTGCGGCGGGAGAGGGCGGGGCGGTATTCCGGTGTGGGAGATTCCTCGAGCCGTTGGTGGCGGTTTATCCGAAGGCGATGGCAGGGTCCGGCAGGCGGCGGTTGGAGGATGGTGAGTTTGCGCTGCTCGAATGGATCACTAAAGACGGGGAAGTGATGCGGGAACTGCAGGTCCCAGTAAGCGAGGAGGCGCTTTTTATGAATGTGAATGACCCCGCCGCGTGGGATCGCTGGATCACCGGGGAGGCGTGAGGGTGGAATTCACTGGAGATCTGTGGTTGGCGTATGGAAGAGCCGATGCGTTGTCCAAGACCCGACGGCGGAAGGATTTAACAGGCTTTGGAAAGGTTTGGATCAGCGGCGCTGCCAGACGGTGCCGAGGGCGACGCTCCACTGGAACTTCCGGGCGTGCTCGCGGATGAGGAAGGGGAGGTCCTTTTGTTGCACCAGAGTGAAGTCGGGAGCGAGGGTTTCCATCAGCCAGTCCAGGGTGCTGCCCGCAGGCCAGCGGTCCGGCGGGGTGAAGTCGGCTAGCCAGGTGCAGGGAGTGGTGAGGAGGAGATGGCCGCCGGAGCCCAGCAGGGAGGGTAAGCGGGTGAGGAAGCGCAGCGGCTCGGTGAGGCGGCAGACAAGGTTGGCGGCGTGGACGAGATCGAACGTTCCAAGGGTGGCGGGAAGATCCATGGCATCCCCCTGCTGGAAGGTGACGCGGCCGGCATGGATGTCCTCAGGCAGATGGGCCGTGAGCGGCTCGGTGGTGTGGCCTTCGCGGGTGATTTGGTAGGGAAGGCGGCCTTGGGTTTGGATGGCCTGGGCAGCGTGGATGAAGGCGTGGGAGTAGTCGATGCCGATGACTTCCTGACTGGTTTTGGAAAGCTCGAAGGAGGAGCGGCCGACCGCACAGCCGATGTCGAGGGCACGGGCGACGGGACCGGCCGGGAGGAGTCCGGTGACGGTGCGGACCGGAAACCTCAAGGCGCTCACCGGGCCATTTTCCCAAGGCAGGATTTCGTGGTCCTGGCCGTAGTGGAAGAGGAGGTATTCATCGACGAGGCGTTGGGTTTCGTAGAGGTTGGACATGGGGAAAGGGCTGATTGATAAAAGCTGGGATGCGGTAAAAGGGAAACGAAGAGAACGAGGGGCATGAAAAAGGCAGCATCGTGGGGATGCTGCCTTTTCGGGAATAAAACGGGATGAAGCCGCGCGCCTCATCCCGCCCCCGTTGCCGGGGTTGGGGCCGCAGCTAATCGGCCGCCAAGGCGTCGAGGAGATACTTCGAGGGGCGGAAGTTCTCGATCAGGATTTCATGCTGGTCGCCGCGTTTCATGCGGACCTGGAGGATGTTGAAGTTGGGCGTTTTGTGAGGGGCAAACAGGATGTCATCGTGGGTCGCATTTTTGTGCACCTTGAAAAGATCAGGAGTAATGTGGCCGCCGAGGTGGTCATCGCGTCCGGTGGCGAGGTGGCAGGTGCCGAGAACTTTTTCGTCCTGGATGTCAGCGTAGCTGATAGGCAGGACCTGGGTGCCGAAGCCGAGTTCGCCAAGGACGCCGGTCATAGGGTCGTTGAGGAGCTTGGCATTGTGGGCGGCGATGGTGTCAGGATTGCCTTCGATCAGTTCGGACATGATGATGCGGCCGTCAGTGACGGTCAGGCGGCCGAGGGTGCCGTCCTCGTATTTCATGGGGAAGAGGCCTTCGGCTCCGGTGGGGACAAAGTAGACTTCGCCGGCGGGGAGGTTGGCGATATCGGGCTGGGTGCCGCGGCAGAGGCCGTGCGATTTTTGCGCTTCCTGACCGTTCAGCATCAGCTTGGCGGTAAGGATTTCGCCGGTTTCGAGTTGGAAGTCGATTTCCACCTGGTCGGCCTTGGTCATGGCCCGGCGCAGTTTTTCAGCATCGCGGCTGACATCCTCATAATCGACGGCGAGGCCGGAGCTGAGGATGATTTCATTGACTCCGTGGAGCGTAGCACCGCGGAAGTTATACTTTTTAGCCATCGCGGTGAGCGGGGCGGTGGCACTGTAGGTGGAGATGCAGAGGATGATGTCGTATTCCGGATAGATGTCGTTTTCCAAGCTGAGGATGCAGCCGTCCTTGTCAGTGCAGGGATCGGACAGATCGAGGTTGCTGCCGTAGGTCATTTCATAGGCGAACATTTCGCCGCCGGTCATGCCTAATTCCGCCATGACGCCATCGCGGTGCAGTCCTTGATAGAAGTGTTCGTAGGCGCGTCCCTGGATGGCGAATTCAGGTTTCCCGAGGAATGAGAAATTCTTCATGACCGAGATGTCCGGAAGATCGATCAGAATACAAACTTTCCGGTCTTCGGTGGGGGCGAAGACGCTGCGCAGGAGTCTCTCCAGGCTGAACGGCGGGAATTCACGGGTCGCGGCGTCGGGCAGGGGGGCGGCGAGGGTCTGGCTCATGGGTGGTTGAGGGGATGGGGTGGATGGCATGCTCATGCGAGAAACGAATCATCGCACTTCAAGGATGACGCGCGAAGGGGAAATTTAATTCCGGTGGGAGAAGCCGTGTCTTGCTCCGGGGGATGGGAGGGCCTATTAAGGAGGAATGAAATCCATGATCCTGTCTGTGATGGTCTGCCTGTTGCTTTGCCAATGTGAAACCGTTTCCAGTCCGTCGGGTCGCCGGCTTTCCATGACTGATTCCGGCTTGTCGCCGGCAGAACGGGAGCGGGGAGCAAGGAATCGAGCCTTGTCGAAGGACCGGAACGATCCCCTGAGCAAAATACACACCAACGATGGGGCGGTGGGGGTTAGTGTAATGCAATTCTAAAGAACCAATTCCTGGCGCTGCCAGCGTGCCGACTGGATGAGTTTACCCTGATCCAGCCATTGCTGTTCGAAGTCGGTTGTGGGGTAAAACTCCGTGGCGTCCAGCCAGGGGAGCCGGGTGAAAAGCGGGGATTGGTCCACCACGGCGGTCGCTTCCTCAAAATAATCCGCGTGATCGGTCTTGAAGAGGAAGGAAGCCCCCGGCGCAAGGACGCGATGGATGCCCGCGAGGTTGTCCGGATGGACGAACCGATGGAAGGCGTGGCGTTTCTTGGGCCAGGGATCTGGAAAGAGGAGGTGAACCCGGGAGGCACAACCGGCGGGCAGGAGCCAGGAAAGCGTGTAGGCGCTTTCAAGGTGGATGACCCGGACATTGGTCAGGCCTTCGCGTACGGCGCGGCGGCAGATCTTACGGATGCGGCCGCTGAGTCGTTCGATGCCGAGGAAGTCGCGCTCCGGATAGTGCCCGGCCATCTGGAGCAGGAAGGTGCCGTCACCACAACCGACATCAAGTTCCAGCGGACGGGAGGAATCCGGGAAGATCGAGCCTGGCGTGACCCCGGCAAAATAATCGGCGGGAATAAATTCCACGGCCGCTGGCGTCAGCGGGGTCATAGGGTTATTTCGCCGTGGTGGGCTTTGGGGCGGTGGCCGGCAGGGCGACAGGAGCGGGCGGGGGCGTTTTGGAAAAAGTCGCACTCAGGCTAATGAATCCCGGGGCGGTGCGGTATTCCTCCAGCAGGTTTTTCATCGGTTTGCCCGGGTCGAGCGGACCTGCGGAAATCACGAGCGGAATTTCCTGATTGAGGGGCAGGGGTTCCCGGCTTTGTTGTTTGGACCAAGCTTGGAGCGACTCGCCGGGCTTCATTTTGGCGAAGGGATTCAAATCGCGGTAGAAGAAACCGGTGCTGCCGAAGCGGACATTCATTTCGATGACATCGCGCACCTGCTTGGCGTTGTCGCCTCCGGTCTTCAGCTGCATTTGGCCGAAATCCTTGCGGACAAACATGATTTCGTGATATTGGTCAGGATCGGGGGAGGTATGCTCCATCATCTGGGGCTCGGCATTGCCCGGCTGCTTCCAGGTGAGACGGAGGGTGGCGTAGACCGGGCTGGAAAATCTGGCTTCGAATTTAGTCAGTTCAACGCCCAGTTCCCGGGCGAGGTCTTCGGGGGTGGCGGGGATTTTTTCGATACTGTCCGCACGGAGGATGCCGTCTGTACCAAGCAGCAGGCCGCAAATCAAAGGAAGACGGCAGAGTGGGCGCAGGTCAGGAAACATCATAAATTGCATCATAGACAGGGTCGGCGGTGCTGCCAGGGGAATCACCGGGGCCCAGGCGGGCGGACCGCCAATGCGATCGGATCTTCCGGCAGGGCCTGCTCCGGCAGAATCAAGTGCCCACTAAGCGCCTCCAATTGCTGCAGCAGCTCGCCAACTGCGGCGATTTGCCTTTGGGTGGGGACGCCTCCTGGGCCGATCAGGGTGATATTAAGAACATCGCACGCTTCTGCCTGAGGGGATGTCAGATATTCAATTTGCCCGTCCCCGGAGCGGGATCCATTACCGATCACAAAGCCTGAGGCTTCCGGCTGTGCTTTGATGGATCGCTGCAGATCAACCAAGGCGGCATTGCCCCGGGTATCGCCGCTCCAAGCGATCTGGACGCGCCAAGGGGTGGCAGTCCTGGCGGTGCTGGCGAGCTGCTGGCGGAGCGGGCGGTCCAGAAACTGCAGGGGCCGGGCGGCGGCTTCCTGCATGGCTGGACGTAAATCCATTCCGGAAAAGGTTTTTTGTGCCGGAGTTGCCGGAATTCCCGAAGAAGGCCCCCCGAGGACCAGCTGGGGACGCCCGGTTTCACGGGCATGGGGGCCGAAATCCTCGGTCCAAGACACCCGGGCTCCTGCCAGGAGCAGGCGCGCGGCAGATCCGCCGGAGGCATTTTTCCCCTCGCTCCCCGGACTCCATGCGCGAAGATGTCCAATGATTACGAGAAGCACCGAAAGTCCTGCCATCGCCCACACCTGCACCTGCGGTTCGCGGAACCGGCTGCAGAGGGAAATAAAAGAGTTTACGGAACGCAGGATGCGCATGGCGGGAGAGTTATCTTAATACTTAAGACATATTAAATTCCTTGCAAGTCCCGACTTGAATCGTTTTTGGAAAATGCCGGAGGCAGCCCCCACAGTTTTGATCCTTACGGCTGGTTTTGGCGATGGCCATAACTCCGCAGCCCGCAGTATCGCTGCCGCCGTGCAGCAGGAGTCGGGCGGGCGGGTGGCCGTGGTGGTGGCCGATTTGTTTGAGGATGCGGCGCCAGTCACGGGGGCGATTTATAAATGGGGTTACCGGCAGATGATCACGCATCTGCCGGGGCTGTGGCACTGGCTGTTCAAGGTCAGTCAAAAAGCTGATTTCGCTTCACTTTGGTGGGATCGGTTGGTCGGCCTTGGACCGGCCTTGGACCGCCGGTTGAAGGAGCAGCGCCCGCAGGCTATGGTCATGACGTATCCGGTTTATCCTTACTTTTTGGCCCAGTGCGGTCCTTCGGTGCCCCGGCCGGAATGGGTCTCGATGGTCATCACCGACTCGATCACGATTCATCCGATCTGGCTCCATGGCCAGGTGGACCGGCTTTACGTGACCGATGCCTTCAGCCAAGCGGTGGCCCAGGCCGGGCTGGTCAGGCCGGTTCCGGTGGAAGTGAGCGGTTTTCCGGTCGCGCCGGAATATGCCGGTTTTCCGGCAAGGACGGAGGAAGGGGCGCCGGCCTGTCTGAAGGTGCTTTATTTCGCTACGGCTGCCCGGTCGCATGTCCGTCCCACCTTGCGGGGTCTTTTGGAAAATCTCCCGGCCGGCGCACGCATGACTATTGTGACGGGACGACACGAAGCGCGGCTGAAACCGGTGATCAAGGAATTGCTGGAGGCTTTTCCGGGCATTCCGGTCGAGTTGATCGGCTGGACCCGGGAGGTGCCCCGTCTGTTGATGGAGCACGATGTGGTGATCTCCAAAGCGGGGGGGGCCACGGTGCATGAATGTTTTGCGGCCGGGGTGCCGGTGATGGTGAACTTTATCATCCCTGGGCAGGAGGAGGGGAATGCTGATCTGTTGGAGCGGCTGGGCTGTGGCTGCCGGTCCCTCGTTCCGGGTGAAACCGGCCCTTTGTTGGCCGCCATGCAGGCGGATGGCCGGTTGGCCTCGATGCGCCGGGCCATGGCAGGCCACCGTCGGCCGGACGGTGCGTTGCTGATTGCCCGGAAAATCCTCCAAGCCATTTCACTCTGATGTCTCCGGCCGGCGCCTGCCATGAGCGGTGGCGGAACGCAGTCCTTGTTTTAAACCCTAACTTGAATCCCTTGAATCCTCCCCTCCTTCCGGCTTCGGCCGTTTTGTTCGATATCGGCAATGTGCTGCTCAACTTTGATTTCGGCCGGGCCGCGGCAGCGATGGCCCGGCACAGCACTGCCAGCGCGGAGGTGATCCGGGGGGTGCTGGATTCGTGGCAGCACCGGCATGAAACTGGTTCCGTGTCCCCGGAGGAATTCAGCGAAGGGGTGCGTTCTGCCATCGGTTATGAAGGCCCGGAAGCCCTCTTCCGCCAGCAGTTCTGCGATATCTTCACGCCCAACGAGCCGATGTGGGAATATGCCCGCAGTCTTTTTGGCAAAGTGCCGGTGTTTCTGTTTTCCAATATCAGCTTCTGGCATGAAACGTGGATTTTTGAGAAGTATCCTGAATTTTCCA
>CAIZWU010000044.1 GCA_903936775.1 uncultured bacterium
CGCGATCGATAAATTCATTGGCGACGCCGTCCTGGCCTACTGGACGGATGTGACGCCGAATGCCCGTCAATGGGCGCTCTCTGCGGCCCGCTATTTGAGGGAAAGCTGCACGCTGATCCAAGAGGAAATGAAGTGGACCTTCGAACGTTATGATGTGGAATTCAGCAGCGGGGTGGCACTCCACATGGGCGAAGTCTCCTGGGGCCAATTGGGACAGGGAGGTCTCACCATGCTGGGCGATGCGGTGAATACCACTTTCCGCATCCAAGCCCTGACCCGCCAACTCGGCAGTGATATCCTCGTGTCTGCCGACTTCATGAAAGGGTGGAAGGACGGGATGCAACATGTGCGTTCCCTCGGCACCCATGCGTTGAAGGGCAAAGAAAACTCCGTGGGCATCTATTCCGTGGAAAGTGCTCCTGAACTCTTCGTCCGGTGACTGATCCCCCGCTCCACCCCAAAAAGCGGGAAGGCTGGCTCGGTTTGAGCCTGACGGTGCTGCTTTGCCTTGGTTTCCTCTTCTGGTGGTTCCGGCCAGCCCGCGAAACGTGGATTCCCCACTCCACAGCGGATCTTGTGGGCCGCGCCCTGGCGGAGCCTAATCTGGACGCCCCAGTGGACCGGCTGGTGCTCGACTTCGACCTCATGGAGACCGCCATCCTCCAGGCCCGCCTCGCCATGGTGCCGGAAAGCCTCCAGACCGCCGGTTTCATTGCCGAACCCATCGTGCAGGCCCGCACCATCCGGCAACTCGCCCAAGCCCAACTGAATCAGGACGCTAAACAATTGAGCGAATCGCTCCGCATGTGCGACCGCATCACGGACGTGCCCCTGCGCGACCAGATGAAGGAGGAAATCCTGATCCAGCTGGCCATGCTGGGTTTCTCCGATGTGGTGCTGCCGGAAGCCAAAACGCCCCTGCTCCGGGCCCGCGTCGCCCGCCGCCTCGCCGAAACGGACGGTCAGGACGTGGCCCGCACCCTGCTCGCGGAACAGGAAGCGCTCCTGCCCACCCTGCCGCCGGCCGATGTCACCGCGCTGCTCCCCGAGTTGGCATGGACCCGGGTGCAATTGGCCATCATTGACGGACCGCACCAGGCCTTTGACGCCATCCGCCGGGTCCCTGCTCCCGAACAGGACGCCCTGTGGTTGGATCTTTTCCGGGTCTGCTTCGGCCGGGGAGACACCGCCGCCAGCGATTCCGCTGCCGTCTCCGGCCAAATCACCGCCCCTGCCCTGCGGCGCCAGATTGAACTGGAAGCCCTGCAATCGAACATCCCCCTGCGGCCCGCCGAGGCCATCCTCGCAGAGATTCAGGAGAAACTCAAAGCGACGGCCCCCGGACAAGAGCAAGTCCGTCTCCTCCTTGAATTGGCCGATACCCACCGCCGGGCCACCGGGCCGGAAGCCGCAGCCATTCCGCTCCGTTCGGCACTGGAAGCCGCCAAAGCCCTGCCTGATCCCGTGCAACGCGCCACCCTGCTCGCGGAACTCACGGAACTGCTTCCCGACGCGCTGCTGTTCCCTGAATCAAAACAGGCGCTGCAGGATGCCACCGAGGCAGCCCGCGGCATCATTGCTCCCGATCAGCGACTGCCCCTGCTGGTGGTCATCCTGCACCACGCCTTCAACGCCGGCGAAATCCAGACGGCCGCCGCCCTCGCCACCGAAGCCATGGAAATCGCCCCCAAAGTCAAACTGTCCCCGCCCCTGGTGACCGAACTGGCAGAATTCCTTACCCGTCTGGGCGATTGGCCCGCCGCCCTCAGCCTGCTGCCCGAAGTTGAAAGCAAGACCGACGCCCCGGATGACCAGCATTCCAAAACCCCGGAATCCGGGCCACCGGTCCCGTCACCCCTTCCGGCCACGCCCGCCGCGGAAACGGCCGCATCGCGCCGCCGCGCCCTGCTTGATGCCATTGCCACCACCGCCGCCGAGGAAGCAATTGGCTACGACCCGGCCGCCCCACCCAACCGGGGCGAGCCGCTGGACCGGATCCGCAACCGGGCCATCTCCGACGAGCCCGCCGCAGCCTCTTACCTGCCGGGGATTCCTGCCGGTTACCAACGTGCCCGTGCCACTCTGGCCATCGCCAAAGGACTGCTCCTGCCTCCCATTCCCTCAGCCGAGACCCCACTGCCGACCGACCTGTCCGGTCCCCTCGATCTCCTTCCTGGTCAAAGCCCCGATGTCCCGGTCATGCCGGAAGATCCGGAAGCGAAGTAGCTGCGCGCGCCGGCGGGCACCCCCAACAGCCCGGTCCCGGGCTTAAATGCCGGCGGCGCCATCCAGCGTGGCATCCCGGAACGAAACCGGATCCTCGATCGGTTCCAAATGCGTCAGGACATGCAGGCGCGGCACCACCGCCCGCAACGCCGCCTCCACTTCCTCCGCCAGATCGTGCCCGCGCTGGACGGTCCATTCCCCCGGCACCAGCAGATGCACCGACATAAACCGGCGGGCGCCCGCCTCCCGGGTGCGGAGCGCATGCCAGAGCAGCCCTTGGGTTTCGTATTCCACGAGGACGGCTTTGATCCTCGCCAAATCCTCCGCCGGCACTCCGGTATCCATCAATCCCAACATCGATTGGTGCACCAGCTGCACCCCCGTGAACACAATGTGAAACGCCAGCAGCAACCCCAGCGCCGGGTCCAGCCATGGCCAACCGGTCAGCTTCACCAGAATCAATCCCGCCACCGCCGCCACCGAGGTCCACACATCCGTCATCAGATGCTGCCCGTCAGCCCGGAGGGCCACGCTGTGGTAGCGCTGGGCCGCCCGCAGGAGCAGCCGCGCCACCACCAGATTCACCACTGAAGCCACCACGGAGACGGAAAGCCCGGCTGAAAAACCCGTCAGGGCCACCGGGTGGAAAAAACGGTCCACCGCATTCCAACCGATTCCCACGGCGGCGACGAGAATCAGCGCCCCTTCCACCCCCCCGGCAAAATACTCCACCTTGGTATGTCCGTAGGCATGTTCATCATCGGCCGGGCGCGCCGATACCGTGACCGAGGCCACTGCCACGAGAGCCGCCGCCAGATTCGCCACCGATTCCAAAGCATCCGACAACAACGTCACCGACCCGGTCAACTGCCACGCCACCAGCTTCAGCACAAAGGTCACCACCGCCGCCGCCACGGAAAGCAGCGCAAAACGGACGACGGGGGACGCGGGGATCATTTCCGCGAGACTGCCCCGGCCAGCAGGCCGATGCAAGTCATCAGCCCTCCACCGCCCGGCGGATTCTGCTGGCACTCCGCCCCGCAGCCAGGACAAGCTGTGAAAATGAAAAGGCTGCCACGATTCCCTGCCCCGCTTTCCCGGCAGGCTCTCCTCGCGTTCGTCCTGCTGGCGGCGCAGCCCAGCCATGCCCTCGACCGCCTGCCCTACCACCACCCCGGCCTCACGGTCGATCTCGGCGTAGGGCTTTGGGCCTGGCCCGTGCCTGGCGATGCGGATGGGGACGGGGATTACGATCTGATCGTCTCCTGTCCTGACAAACCATCCAACGGCATCTGGCTGTTTGAAAACACCACCGGGGACACCGCTCAAAACAAGTTCCCGGCGTTCAAACCGGCCCGGCGGCTCAGCAGCACGGTCCACTACGTCATGCCCAGTTGGACAGACGGCCAGCTCCGGGTGCTGTCGCCGGGCTGGGAGTATCCTGACTTCACCCGCACCGGCCTTGCCACCAAAATCAAACTGCCAGTCGACCCCAAATTCTACCAGCCACTGGGTACGGCCCAAGGCGGACCGCGGCTCCGGCATAACCAATGGCGCTACGCCGACTACGACGGCGATGGCCAGCAGGACCTCATCGCGGGGATCGAGGACTGGAGCCACTACGGCTGGGACAATGCATGGAATGCCGCGGGCATCTGGCAGAATGGCCCGCTCCACGGATACGTCTTTGTTTTCCGGAACACCGGCGGCGGAAACCACACCGGGCCCATCCAGCTCGAAGCGGGAGGCCAGCCCCTCGACACCTTCGGCTGCCCTTCGCCCAATTTTCATGACTTCGATGGTGATGGCGACCTTGATCTGCTCTGCGGTGAGTTCCTTGATGGCTTCACCTATTTCCAAAATACCGGCACCCGCACCGCACCGCAATATTCGTCCGGCCAACGTCTCAAAGACCCCCGGGGAGCAGAGGTCAGGATGGAGTTGGAAATGATCGTGCCGGTCGCTTTCGATTGGGACAAGGATGGCGACCAGGATCTCATCGTGGGCGACGAGGATGGCCGCGTCGCCATGGTGGAAAACACCGGAGCCATGGCGGCCGCAGTGCCGGTATTCGCCCAGCCGGTCTATTTCAAACAGGAGGCCGACACCTTGAAATGTGGCGCTCTGGCCACCCCCTTCGGCACCGACTGGGAAGGCGATGGCGACATGGATATTGTGTCAGGCAACACCGCCGGGTTCATCGAAATCTTTGAGAACCTGAGCGGCCCGAAGGCCGCCTCCCCGAAATGGGCCGCGCCGCGCCGGCTGGAAGTGGACGGCAAACCCTTCCGCGTCATGGCCGGACCCAACGGCAGCATCCAGGGCCCCGCCGAAGCCAAATGGGGTTACACCACCGTGGTGGTGGCCGACTGGAATCTGGATGGCTTGCCTGACATTTTGTTCAACAGCATCCTCGGCGACGTCCAGTGGCTGCCCAACAACGGCTCCCGTACCGCGCCCGCCTTCAAGGCTCCCCAGGCCATTGAGGTCGATTGGTCCACCGCCCCGCCAGCCCTTGCCTGGGGTTGGAGAAAGCCGCAGGGCAAAGCGCTCCTGACCCAATGGCGCACCACCCCGGTGGTCTTTGACTTCAACGCGGACGGCCTGCCGGATCTGGCCATGCTGGACCACGAAGGTTACCTAGCTTTCTTCGAGCGGTATAAAACCGACCCCGGGCTTAGCCTGAAACCACCGCGCCGCGCCTTCCTCGATGAAGCCGGAAATCCGCTGCGGCTGAATGCCAAAACCGCCGGAGCCAGCGGCCGCCGCAAGCTCTGTGTCACCGATTGGGACGGCGACGGGAAATTCGATTTCCTGCTCAACTCCTCCAACGCGGATTTCCTCCAACAGACCGGAAGCAAAGACGGCTCGTGGGTTTTCCGGAATGCCGGAACCCTCGCCAAAAAGAACATCGAAGGACACGACGTCAGCCCGGCGGTGGTGGACTTTGATGGCAATGGAGTGCCCGACTTCCTCGGCGGGGCGGAGGATGGCCGCTTCTATCTGCTCCAGAACCCCCGCTGATCCTCACATGAACGAAAGCCCCTCACCCTCCTTCTCCCGCACCGCATGGCTGATGGTCCTGCTGCTGGTGCCGGTCGCCCTGCTGAACTATCTCGACCGCCAGATGCTGGCCGCCATGAAGGCCTCCATGGTAGCCGATATCCCGGACATCCAAAACAAGGCCGCCTGGGGCATTGTGCTCGGTTCCTTTAAATGGGTGTATGCCATCCTGAGTCCGGTGGGCGGTTACTTCGCGGACCGTCTCAGCAAACGCCACGTCATCTGCGCCAGCCTCTTTGTCTGGTCTGCCGTGACCTGGTGGACCGGACAGGTCAACACCTATCATGAATTGCTGTGGGCGCGCGCTCTGATGGGAATCAGCGAGGCCTTCTACATCCCGGCTGCCCTCGCCCTGATCACGGAATTCCATCTGGGGGCCACCCGCTCCCGGGCCGTCGGCTTCCATCAAATGGGGATTTATGCCGGAATCATCCTCGGAGGATTTTCCGGTTATGTGGCGGATGCGCCGGACTTCGGCTGGCGCTTCGCCTTCGGCGCCTGCGGCCTGATCGGGATCGCTTATGCCCTGCCCCTGTTTGCCCTGCTGCGGAACCCTGCGCCTCCCGCCATCGCCCCGGAACCGGTTTCCCTGCCCGCCGCCACCGGTCAGCTTTTCCGCAACAGAAATTTCCTGCTGCTGGTGATCTATTTCACCCTGCCCGCCCTCGCCGGATGGGTGGTGAAGGACTGGATGCCGGAGATTCTGCGGGAAAAATTCCACCTCGGCCAGGGCAAGGCCGGGGTCTCCGCGGTGTTGTATGTCCAGATTGCTTCCCTGATCGGCGTCGGCCTGGGGGGCTGGCTGGCGGACCGTTGGATGCGCAAAAATATCCGCGGCCGGATTTTTGTCAGTGCCCTCGGCATGATCCTGTTCCTGCCATCCCTCTTCGGGGTGGGCAATGCCGGCACCCTCGGCATGGCGGTGATTTTCCTCATGATGTTCGGCCTGGGCTGGGGGTTCTTTGATTGCAATAACATGCCCATTCTCTGCCAGATCGTCCGCCCTCAATTGCGGGCCACCGGCTATGGTTTCATGAATCTGGTCAGCATCAGCTGCGGCGGATTTGCCGATTGGGGATTCGGCGCCCTGCGCGACCGGCACGTGCCCTTGAATCTGATCTTCGGAGCCTTCGCCGGAATCGCCCTGCTCAGCGCCGGGGTGGTGCTCCTCATCAAACCCCGGGCCGATCCGGCCGGCACATCTCCCTCCTCTGGCTGGTGAGCCGTTTGACCAGCCGGCCTTGCCAGTCCCGCCCCGGCCGCTTTGCGGCAATCAGGGATCGCGGCCCCTCCGTCACTCCCTCCAGCAAACGGCTTCCCTCGTTTTCTAACTCTTCCCAAACACCCACCATGATGACCCCATCCGAAAAACAAAAAATGCTGCGGACGAACACCCTGCTCTGGCTGGCGGCGATGGTCCTGCCGGGCGTTTTTCATATCGCCTTCGCCTCCACCCGTTTTCCGTGGCCGGTGCTGATGCCCTTTTTGTTGTTGGGGGCCCTGCTCGCTTCCAATCAAATGCTGGCAAGGGCCATGGGAAAACCTGCCGGCGATCCTGAACCGGCCCCCAAGCCCGCGGACTGATTCATCAGGGCCACGTCACCGCCGCCGGGGCGCGCTGGCCCTTGCCCCTGGTTTTGGTCAGGGTGTCACCCAGTTCCTCCCGGGCGGCCTGGGCCAGCGATGACAATTGCTGCAGGGCGGCGGGCTCGGTGGCGGCGAGGTCCTTGGTTTCACCCGGATCTTTTTCCAGATCATACAACTCCAGCCCGGTCGTGGCGCGGCCGTGTTTTCCCGTCAGGCCATCAGCCCCGGTCTTCTCGATGGTCCGGTAGATGTGAGGCAGGATCAGCTTCCACTTACCGCTGCGCAGGGCCTGCAACTCGTGGTTGCCATAATAGAACACGAGGGATTCATGCGGCGACTTCGCCCCGGTTTCCCCGCGCAGCAGCGCCCCGATATCCTTGCCGTCGATCGCCTTTTCCGGCAGCGCCGCCCCCGTCAGGGCCGCCACAGTCGGGAGGATATCAATCGTTCCCGCCACCTCCCGGCAGACCGTCCCAGCCGGGATTTTCCCGGGCCAGCGCATCAGGCAGGGCACCCGGATGCCGCCTTCCCAACAGGTCCCCTTGGACTCGCGGAAGGGTCCGGCACTGCCCGCATGATTGCCATAGATCGACCACGGGCCATTATCACTGGTGAAGATCACGAGGGTGTTTTCATCCAGCCCCTCGGTCTTCAAAGCCGTCAGGATTTCACCCACCGCCCAGTCGATTTCCTGGATCACATCCCCATACAGGCCCTGGGCCGATTTCCCTTTGAACTTGCCGCTCACATAAAGCGGCACGTGCGGCATGGAAGGGGCGACATAGAGGAAAAACGGCTTGGTTTTGTGTTCGGTGATAAATTTCACGGCACGCCCGGCATACCGCGTGGTCAGGGTCGCCTGATCTTCAGCAGACACTTCCGGATCCAGCGCGGCGGCATTTTCCATCAAAGGCAGCGGAGGATAACTCCCCGTTTTAGCATTCGGATTCTCCGGCCACATGTCGTTGGAATAGGGCAGCCCCAGATATTCATCGAATCCCTGCTTCACCGGCAGCAAATCCGGATGGTCCCCCAGGTGCCACTTCCCGAACATCCCCGTGGCATAACCTTTGGACTTCATCACTTCAGCAAGAGTGGTTTCATCAGGATTCAACCCGGTCCGGCTCTTTGGCCCCAACGCCCCATTGATCCCCAGCCGTGCCGGATAACAACCCGTCAGCAAAGCCGCCCGCGACGCCGAGCACACCGGCGCCGCCACATAAAAGTCGGTAAACCGCATCCCCTCCGCCGCCATCCGGTCAAGGTTGGGCGTGGTGTAACCCTTCGCCCCCTGCACCCCGATGTCGCCGTAGCCCTGGTCGTCGGTATAGATCATCACCACATTGGGAGAGGCCGCCCACAGGGAAGTGACGGGCATCGCGAAGGCGGTCAGGGAAAGGAGCGTCACCAGGAGGGGGCGGAGTTTCATTCGTCAGGTTTATACAGGGAGCGTGAACCAGATTGGAACAGAAAACCGCCGATTCTCAGGGAAATCCCGTCAGACTTGAATGATTGCCGCCGGCAACACCCGCCCGATTTCCTCCACCCGCGTGCCAAAGCCAGAACCGTGGATCGTGCGCAGGTCCACCTGGCCATTCCGGCGTTGGTAAAGGCCGGGGTGGACCACTGCCTCGGCCGCGGAAGCCGCAGGGTAGAACTGCATGCTGTTGGTCTCCACGCCGGCGATGGTCGGGGCATGCGCGGCTAGCAGGCAATGCGGAATCTGGGCAAGCATCGGATTGGTCAGGTCCTGCACCATCAGCGTCATCCCATGAGCCTGCGCCCAGCACAGGCTGAGGAGGGCTCCGGTCTGGGTCTTGCAGGTTTTCAAAGCCACCCCGGTCCAGCCAAGCGAGCGGCCCAGCCGGACGTGCTGCCAGTCGTGGGCGCTTTCATCGAGAAAGAGCGGGCGGCGGGCACTCACCGCATGGACTGGGATGGGATGCGCCTCCAGTTCATAAGGGAAAGGCTGCTCCACGTATAACAGCAGGGCGAAAATGCGGGGTTCATCATCACGGAGACGGTCGAGGATTTCGGTGACGTAGGCGGGATCCGTGACGGTGCAGTTGAAATCGGCGGTGAGCCAAAGAACCTCGTGCGCCAAGGCACTGCGGCCCACCCTGACGATACGGTCGTAATCCCATGCGGCATCATTCCCCCGCAGCTTGATCTTGAGCGCCTGCAAGCCATCGCGCCGGATCCAGTCGGCAAGGAGCACCGGGTGGCCATCGTCCGGCTCTGCGCCCGTCAAGTCGGCGGCATCAATGGCATCCAGCCCACCCACCAGATGCCAGGCCATGAGTTGTTCCCGGCGCTGCGGACGCAGGAAATCTGCCGGGTATTTTCCGGCGAACGACAGACTGCCCGCACGGTCCCCGGCCGGCGTTAGAAAGTCCGCCAGATCCCGGCTCATCCACGGGGAGCGGTAGGTTTCGTAAACCGGCACCTCATTGACCCGGCCGTAGGCATCGTGCACCGCCAGGTCAAACACCGAGGCACAAACGAGGGCCGCCAGCCAAGGCAAGGCCTCTGCCGCCGGACGACCCGCATTCCAGGCAGACCACTCCGCGCGGAGGGTATGGGTGATGAAATCCTGGCCGCACTCCAGGGCATGCCCGGACACCCCGCAAGCCGGCCAGGCCTTCGCCAGCCTGACACAAAAATCCTGCAAGACGCCCTGACGCAGCGCATAAGGCAGTGCCGAAGGCCAGACCCACTGCACGCTGAGGGGCGTCTCGCCCCATCCCTCCGCCTCCTGCCCATCCCGCCGCCGCACCCGCAGCCGCGCCCGCGCGCAGGTGACTTCCGTCAGGGTCCCGGTCCCGAACTTTAGCGGCACCCGCGTGATGACCGGCAAAAAATAAAGCGCAGCGCCGATGACGGTGATGTCGGTGGGGAGCATGAGAAATAGGGGATCAGCGTCCGGAAAGCAATTTTGGCAACGGCGCGGTTATGGTCAGGGAATCCATCCTGCTGTCCTACTCCGGCAACGGCCGGCCGTTGGTTTCCGGCGCGAAACGGATCGCGATGATGCCGACCAGATAGATGAGAGTGATCATGGCCCCCATCTGGGCATACCCCCCATAAAACTGCACCAGGGCGCCACTGGTCAGCGCCCCCACCGCCGCGACGAGGCGTCCGGCATTGTAACAAAGCCCCTGGCCGGTGGCCCGCATCCGGGTCGGAAACAGTTCCGGCAAATAAAGCGGGAACCAGCCGTAGAAGGCGGCGGTGCAGGCTCCCACGCCAAAGACCATCACCAGGAATTGCGTGGTGTAGGCGGATTGGGTGCGGAACAGTAGACCGCAGATCACGAGGGATAACACACAGAGAATCGTAAAACTGGTGCGGCGGTTGATCCGGCCCAGCAGGACCGGCGCCAGCAGGCTGCCGGTCGTCGCCCCCAGGGCTGAAAACATCTGCGCCGTGGCCTTGGCTCCGGGCACCGTCCCTCCGGTCATTTTATCCGCCCACAAGGGGATCCATTGCACACTGCCCCACGTTCCGACCAGAACGATGGATGAAAGGACAATGCCGATCAACGTGCGCCGCAGCACCGGAGCACTCAACACTTCCTTGAGGGGCGAAACCTTGGCCCCATCTCCCGTCTGCGCCTGTTCCCACCGCTCGGATTCAGGAACGAACAAGCGGATCATAAAGGTCAGCAGCGCAGGTGAAGCCCCCACCAGAAACATCCACCGCCACGACTCCACCGTCACTGGCACCATCCACGCCACCGCCCCCACCACCACCATCCCCAGATTCGCGGCCGCTCCGATCGCCCCCGCCAGCCACGGACGGCTGCGCTCTGGCCACACTTCCATCACCAGGGCCACCCCCAGCGCCCACTCGCCGCCCATCCCGAGCGCTGCGATGAAGCGGAACCCTGCCAAATGCCACGGTTCGTGCGCAAAATAAGCGGCGCCACTGAAGAGCGAATAACACAGAATGCTCAGCGACATCGCCCGCACCCGCCCGATCCGGTCGCCCAGCCATCCAAAAGCCACCCCTCCCGCCGCCGCCCCGACGAGGAAAAAGGCGGTAATCATTCCCATCCAGTAACCTACCGCGCCTTCCCCACCCGGTCCCAGCATGGAGATCAACGCCGGACGGGCCACTACCGGAAAAAGGCCGATCTCAAATCCATCGAACAACCAACCGAGCACCGCAGCCAGCAGCGCCATTTGCGCCCCACGGGTGATCCTGGCGGGGGAAGCTGATACCAAGGGAGGTCCGGACATACGCAAAAAGCTTTTTGATAGAAGAATACCGGTGTGATGAGTGCATGGAAAGCCATCCAGGGCCAAGGGAAAAACCACCGGTCTTGCGTATCACGCCCCCTCAGCGGCGGTTGACGCCGGTTTCCTCCAGCGTCCCCAGCGTCACACCCAGTTTTGACTGCGCCTTGAGATTGCGCCAAAGATCGGCCCCCTCCGCCCGGCCTTCCAGCAGCGCGCGGTAGGTGTGCAGCACGCGGCGCACCCCGGCCGGGTCCTCCTCCAAGAGTTCGATCCGGCAGCGTCGCAACCCAGCCGCGTGAAGCTGCGCATAATATTGAGCCCCGGTCTGGGCCTGGGCATTGAATAACGTATTCCGGCAACCCACATCGGCCTTCAGGGGATGTTCCATACCGACGCGGTCGCGCAGCTTGACGGAATGTTTTTCACAGGGCCGGCCACAGTCGAGGAAGGTTTTCCCCTGGGACATAAAGGCCGCAAAAACGCAGTGCTCCATGTGAAACATCGGCATGTGCTGGTGCAGCGTCAGTTCAAACCACGACGGCGGAGCGCCCGCCAGCAAACCAAGCACCTGGGTGATATTCAGATCGTAGGAAACCGTCAGGACATCCAGCCCCTCATCCTTGAAAAACGCCGCCGTCAGGGGATTGGCGACATTCAGGGAAAAGTCGCCCACCGTCTCCAATCCACGCTTCGTGAACCACGGCACGGCGCCCAGATTCCTCACCAGCACCCCATGAGGATTAGCGCGTTCGATCAATTTGAAAAAGCCCTGCTCCCCGGGTTTTTGAATGCGGGGCGTCGCCAGCAGCAACCGCATCGCGGAGGTGTCGCGGACCCGCTGCACCGCTTCCGCATAACCACGTACGTCCTCGAAATCGGCATAGGCCACCGCGACTCCTTCCGCCGCGCAAACCTCCACTTGCTCCAGAGTCCGGCAGAGCACGGAGAGTTCCACCGGTCCCGTAGCAAGGCCATCCTGGCCTTGGCCCCTGCATCCCGCCAAGGCCTTGGTGAGGGAATCTTCCCTGGGTTCAGCCGGGGCGCTGGTCAAGGCCGGGACGGGCCTTGCTACGGGCTCCTGCTGGAGGCGTTCCACCAACTCCCGGCGCATCCGGTTCAGTTCACTGACAGGCAGCATCAGATCGCCAGTGATCCGGTAGTCCACCGCACCCAAAGCGTAAGCCGTGCCGCCCAGCCGGCCGAGTTGATCCCGCAGCGTCTCCTCCGTGAGCGGCCGCTTCAGCGCCGGCACCAG
>CAIZWU010000045.1 GCA_903936775.1 uncultured bacterium
CCCTTTGCAGAGATTTCAGATGCTAATCCTAGCGGCGACGGCGCAGGCCAAGGGCAAGGGATCCCACGAGGAGAACCATTGAAGTAGGCTCAGGAATACCAACCAAGCGCAGAGAATCCACACCGGAAGCGTTGTCGATCCGTGTTCCGACGACCGCTTGGAAATTGACCGCACTGTTCATCGGAGCATCACCGGCATCAGCGATTGCTACGTTGGCAGGGAAGACCCATTTTCCAGCGGCAGGATTCAGCGCTTTGACAACTGCGTACTGTGTCGAGTTAACCAAACCGTCCGTGCCGACCAAAATGTAGATTGGCTTGCCATTGAAGTCGATGGCATTGGCAGGTGCTGCGGTAAAGGGGCTGGCAACAGCAATAATGGTGTTTCCGGCATTCACTAGTGGGGTGCTGGTGCGGCCAAACTCTTTGAAGCTGGCAACCAGATCCGCAAAGCTTGCGTTAGCAGCAGGCTCTGCAGCAAAGGTCCCGATGGCGAAGGAGAAGGTGGTGATTGCATCGCTGCCCACTGTTGGCAGAACGTTGACACCTGAACCGAACCCTTTTCCTACGGTGATGGAGGCAGCTTGGCCCAGGCCTAGTGTCGCGATAAATAGCGCTAGAATGTATTTTTTCATGATTGGAATAAGAGGAGTTTAGTTTGGTGCTACTGGGCAATAGATTGTTTCGGGGCAGTCCAAACACCCGGCGCAGCTGTGCGACGAACAATGAATCCAGCGTATTCCGAAACAGTAAAGCTGTCGAAGCTAGTTGCGTTGGAATCAAACCATCCAGTGGTTCCTACAGCCACGGGATCAGCAGCAAAGAAGGTCGAGGTGGTTTGATTCGAGTTGATGAAGATCACGTTATCTTCGCCCAAGGAGCCGTCACCGGCACCGCGCTTCACCCCCGTCAAGACGTTTCCGGTGTCCAGTTCGATGGAACCAGCTGCAGTTGCCTCGCCTGGGACTGCGTTCGTTCCGCCCAATTTAGCGCCAACAGCCAAAACTGGAGTTACCCAGTTATCACCAGTGAACAAGTCAACTTCAGTTTTAGTAGTCTTGACATAGCCCGTCTGGACAAAAGACGTATTTGCCGCTGCCCGGCGACGGATTTTGACAGCACTACCTGGGTAAATGACTGTATTACCCTTGTCATTCGCATTGGAATCATACCAGCCATCTGCAGGAGCACCGTCAGCGACAGTGAACCAAGATACCGAGCTGACTACTTGGGAGGCACCATCCAGAATTTGCACTTCATCGGATACACCCAGGCCAGGGAGATTTGTTCCGAGGTAGGAAGCAATCGTAGTGTGGGCGCGCACCGTAAAGGCCTGAGTTGCCGCCAAGCCGGCAGGAACTGCATCAGCCAAGGTGATGGACAACCTATCACCCGAAACAGCGGTAACAGTAGACCAGAACCCTTCTTTGGCGCCACCCTTCAATTCCGCAACTTGACCAACCACGACATTTGCAGGGAGAGCTGCAGCAACAGTCAGAGTTGAACCAGAAGGAGCAACGCTCACAGTGCCCGCAAATTCCGTTTTCCCGATCAGAGTTGGCGAAATAAGGGTATCTGCTCCAAACGCACTGGCGGAGGAATTTCCCGCGATCGGAATAGTAATATAACCAACCGGATCAGTGACGGCGGTCTGCGCTTGGACTCCAACGAGGGCAGCCAAGGAGGCGAGGCCGACGAGGAGGGGGAGTTTGTATTTCATGAGATTAGGATGTGGAGGTTCTGGTAGGCTGAATGCAAATTAGGGGATTTCAGGGAAGCTGTAAAGGATTTCTTCATTTTTTGTGCATTTTTTTTGCGGCGGGATCCAGAGACTTTTTCGACTCCATTTCCCCGTTGATAATCAGGACTCTATCAAATTTACTTGAAAATTCTGAGGCATTCCCGGGGTTTTCCAAGGTCTTTTTTCTCAATAGGATCCCGGAGGCACCGCCCTGATCAATGAGCCTGGATGCTGTCGCGGATCCGCTTGAACAGGTTTTTCCCGGCGGGGCGCTGTCCGTCCGGATACCCAGCGGCATCGAAGGGGATATCCTTCTCGTAAGTGGGGAGCAGCACGTTGGAGGTGTCGCGATCCGGTTTGGCGAAGTTTTCAGCTTCGGGCCCGATGACGGTGCGCTGCACTTCGGAGGTGTGGACATCGATCATGTCATTCGCGGTATCGATGATGCGGGGCTGGAGCATGATGATCAGTTCCTGCCGGGTGGCCTTCTGGGTCGTAGTGCCGAAGAGATGTTTGATGAACGGAACCTTTGAAATGAAAGGCAAACCAGTCACATTCTGGGTCTTGGTTTCGGTGATGCTGCCACCGATGGTGAAAATCGCCCCGTTGGGCACCGTGATTTTATTGTTGAGGGATTGGGTGAGGATATTGGGAATCTGATTGCCGTTGATCAAGGTGGAGCCTGCGACGGTATTGTTGATCTGATTGACCTCGATGGTGATTTCATTCTTTGAATTGATGAGCGGGCGCACTTCCAAGACCAGTTCGACGTCCTCGTATTCGATGTTGGAAGTCACCGAGGTCGTACCGCCGGCCACGACGGAGGATTGCTGGTTGGCGGGGATGGGAACGCGGCTGCCCACGCGGATGTCGGCGATTTCGTTATTAGCGGTGGCGACATGGGGTTTGGAGAGGACTTTGAAACGGGCAGTGCGCTCCAAGGCGGTTACGTAGGCATTGAAGAGTTCGCCGACGCCGGCATAGAGGTTGAGGCCATCGGCAGCGGAGGTGAACCCGGAGATGGTGTCCAGATTGGCGGGATCGAGGAAGGTGCTGCCGCCAGTGGTTTTATAGAGGCCGGCAATGCTGACATTTTCCCCGCCGATTTCGACGTCCTCAACCCGACGCAGCAGGTCAAAACCAGTCGTGATATCATCCCCCAGGGTGATCTGCGCGATCACGGCGTTGATATGGACCTGAAGAGGCCGTTTGTCCATTTCCTTGATCAGTTCCGAAACACGCTCGATGGACTCGGGTGGTCCGGTGACGAGGAGGGAATTCATGCGGGGGTCGGAGATGAGCAACGTCTTGCCGACCACGGCAGAACGGGGAAGAGCCGCGGTGGATTGGCGGGAAGCAAGTCCGCCTCCGCTGGAGGCGGCGCCTCCGGCCCGGCTGCCCGTGCCGCCTCCGCCAAAACCACCGCCCCCGAAGCCGCCTCCGCCAAAACCACCGGCGCCACCCCGATTGGTGCCCCCGCCAAATTGATTTTGCCCGGAGGTTTGCGTGGTCCGGGCTCCCCCGGTGGCACCGGCCCCGCCGCCAGCCCCTCCACCGGCCGTTTGGCCGGCAGCGCCCAGACCCCGGGCTTCCAGTGATGAGACCGCGATGTCGATAAATTCATCGACCGGGATGTAGCGCAATTGCTGGGTGAGGAGATTTTTGACGCGTGAGGGCTGGTCGAACTCCTTGACGAGTTTTTTGAGGTAATCGACGTGGACTTTCGGCCCGTTGATGAAGACGCGGTTGGTGCGGGGATCAGCTTTGACGATCACTGATTTCCCATCGGGCATGATTCCGGTGGAAGTGCCTGGCCCCCCAGCGATGACAGGCTGGACGCCGCCCGGGTTGGGGTTATTGCCTCCCAGAGCGGTGGCGGCAATCTGAGCAGCGACGGGACGGAAGCCGGAGGAGCCCCCGGAAGACGTGCTCGCCTGGGTCTGCGCCTGCAGGATGCCGTCAAGAAGGGCCTGAATGTCTTCGGCGGAGGCTCGTTCCAGCTCGACAAACTCGTGGACCTGGGCCACGGGTTCAACATCCACCTCGTCTTTTATTTTAATCAGGGTCCTGATGTTGGGAATGGATCCGCGGACGAGAATGGCATTGGCCGAGGGCACCGCGACATAGGCGCCCCAAGTGTGGTTGGGCACCGCGTTGGCGAAAACCTGTGAAGCATCAGCGGCACTGAGATAATTGAGACGGATGAGGTAATTGACTGGCTCGTCAGTTTCCGGCAAATCCTTGGCACTCATGTAGATCGGTGAACCGCCGATGGGGCCTTCGAGGCCGGGAGGCTTGCCGGTGATAGCAATGCATTTATCGATGCCCTTCATGTAATCCTGCAGACTGAATCCTTGGATCAGGAGGGAAGCCTTGATGAAGTCCACCCCCTCATCCTTGGTCATCTTGACATCGGGATTCTGCACCACAACAACGGTGCCGGTCAGGCCAACATCCCGGATGACGTGGCGTCCGGAAATGCGCTGATATTCCTCCAGGACTTCCTCAATGGGATTGCCGGTGAAGGCGAGGAGGAAAGTATTGGGGTCGTCCGGCGGGGCGGGGCGGGGTTCGGCTGAAGCAATGGTTGCGGGGGCACCTGGGCCGCTGGGCCGGGGGGTACCTGCCCTTGTAGGCAAGGTAATATTGGGTCGCCGGGCGGCGGAGGGAGCCGTTTCCGGCGCACTGGGAGCAGCCGGGACCACTGGAGCGGGAGGGGCAGGCACCGGAACCGCGGTTACTTCCGGAGTGGGAGCGGCGGGAGCGGCGGGAGCGGCGGGAGCGGCGGGAGCGGCGGGAGCGGGAAGAGCGGGGACGCCTTCGGGTTGGGCCACATTATTTTGCGCCAGGAGGCGCTGGCGCAGAGCGGGCGAAAGATTGGACGGCAACTCAATGGCTTCATCCGCCACCGCAGTGGCCAGCAGAGGAACCATGGCCAAGGACAAACGGCACAGCAGGAGAGGAAAGACAGGGCGGAGCATGACGGGAAATGAAGGATGGAGCAGACCAAGGACTGGATGGGCAGCGGAAAAATCGGGAACCGGAAAGCGGGATCGGAGGGCTGGAAAGACCGCTCAAGGGGTCGTCGGGAGGACGACGCGCCGACGTGGTTGAGGGTTGGATTGGTTGGTGACAGGAGCGCCCCCGGGAGCGGGCGTTACATTAAGCTGGGGGGCCGCGTTGGGGGCCGCCGGGTTGTTCAGCAACAGTTTGACCTGCTGCTGGGGATTGACTCCAGGACCAGGGACGGCACCGGGTTGCATGCCCGGCTGGACCGGTTGAGGGGCCACGCCGGGCTGGCCAGCGGTGGCGGCAGGAAATTGACCGGCAGGGCGGCCTGGAATGAAGGCTTGAGGGGCCTGATAAGCCTGGGCGGCCCGACCGGGCACTCCGCCAGGGCGGACGACGGGTTGCCCAGGTTGATTTGCTTGAGCGGGGCGAACCCCTCCGCCAGCGGCGCCTCCGGTCATGCTGTAGAGAGCTTTGGAATCAAAGGCCAATTTCCCCTGCTGGCCGTCTTTTTCCAGTTGGACGGTAGTCGAGGAGAGGGTGCGGCCGCGATTGACGCTGATGATGTGGAAACCACTTTTGTTGGGCCGCCCGGAACTGTCACTGAGAACGGTGATCCGTTCCTGGGTTTTGGTATTGAGCAGGTAGACGGTCGGTTGGCCAGCGCTACCGGCAAACCCTGCCAGGACGTATTCTGCGAAAGGGTCCACCGTCTCGCCAACGGGGGGCTTGGCGAGCTCAAACTCAAAGGGGCTTTTGCCCCGCAGCTTCTGATAGCGATCAATGGGGTATTCCACCGGAGCAAAGGAATCCGGGAGGATAGCTTCCGTGGCGGGCGGAGTGTCCTGGGCTTGCAGTGAACCCATGGCTGCCACGAACAAGGCCGTGCCGCAGAACCAAGCGGGGGCACCGGAAGACGGGCGCACCAACCAGCTCAGAAAACCGGGGGCGGGAATGCGGGGCGATTTCATGGTTCAGGGGGAGAATCGGTAGGGGGTTGACCCATGGCGGTCTCAGGAGTTGGGACTGCTTCCGGCGGCGTTTGTTCAGTTTTCGGCAGAACCGGTTCATCTGTGGAATCGGCAGCAGGAGCCGGCGCGGCGGCCTCAGGGGCTAGGGGGGCGGCCTCAGCGGCAGCGGTGGCAGGAGCCGTCAGGGCGTCCTCCAGATGGGCGCTTTCCGGAGACCACCACTTTTCGATTTCAAAGGTGCAGACCGCGTCGGCAGCTTCGTCGCTGGATCCCTCTTTTTTCTGGGACTTGAGGCGGAGGGTGCGGACGAACCGGAATTCCTTAGGCTGCTGCAGGCGGTAAATGAATTCGAAAATATCGTCCCAGGCCCCGGAAACCTCCGCGGTGTAACGGGATTTGTGGAAGTGCTCCTCCAGCAAGGCCGGCATGGTCACATTTTTCCGGACTTCGAGGTCAAGGTCACTGGCTTCGCGTTTGATGAAATCATCCAGATAAGTTTCGCGGGTGGCCTCGTCGGCGTAGGCTTGAAGGTGTTGATCCAGGTAGGAGCGTTTTTGCTCGGCCTCGGCGGCTTTGCCTTGCCACATCTCCAGTTCCCGGATGCGGGATTCCACGGTGATCCGCTGGCGCTCGAGGAGGACATTACGCTTCTTCAACCAGCTGAATCCCAGCAGGTTGAGCAAAATAAAGGCGGCGATCCCGAAAAAGATCAGGAGGCGCTTTTCACTGGGTTTCAGCTGAGTCATTTTTGGTAATTCCAACGATGTCGAAGGGGACTTTGCCGTCCTTCGGGACCTGGGGTTTATAATTCCAGTTGAAGCTTTGCAGGGCAGGATTGCCTTTCACCTTGGTGGCATAAACGATGGCCGCCTGGGTATTGCTGTTGGCGGCCTCCCCCTTGATGGAGATCTGGGTGAGCTTTTTCTCCCCTTGGTCTTTTTCGATTTCGCAGGAAGTGATCCGCACGCCGGGCGTGGCGGTTTCATACAGTGGCCCGAGGCACTGGAAGAGCAGTTCCACCGGATATTGGTCGAAATTGATGGCGGCATCGGCTAGCGCGGCCTGCTCAACGGTCCCCTGCACACCGCCGTAGCTGCGTTCAAGACCGGCAACCTGGGATTTCAGAGTATCAATTCCCCGTTTTTCCATGAAATGACGCACGGCGAGGAACCCTGGCAGCAGCAGGTAGGTGAGAACGCAGGCGGCGGCGATTTTCTGGATTTTGGCAGCCTTGGCGGCGCGGATTTTCCCCTGAGCGACCGAAACCGGCTCCAAGGCGGAAATACGGGTCCCGGGCCGGGGGGCCGGATGAGGGGCACGCAGCACCCGGCTGCCAAACACTTCCTGCAACAGGGGATCGACCGACGGATCGACGGCGTCGGTCCAGAGCACCACCGCATCCAAGTCAGTAATCAGGCCCTGGGTGTAGAGGGGCATCATGAGATGCTCGATTTCCTGCACCACATCCGGGGTGAGAGCCGAAGCACTGAGGGCGTGAAAATAAACCGGATGGTCGTGGCGGGTCACTGCGAAAACGAGCCGGCCCAGTTCCTTCCAGATGACAAGGGAGTCGTCCGGCAGGTCGTAAAGATAGGGGCTGAGCTCAAAGCGGAGCGGAGCCTCGCGGGGCAAGTCGTCAGCCAATGAAGGATTCAGTACCGCCGCGCAGACGAGGGTTTGGTTTTCCCCGCGATCCACGATACGCCAGTCGGTCAGGCATCCGACCGGGGCATCGGGCTTCAGGCCCTGTTTTTCCAATTGGATTTCGATCAGATCGGGCAGCAGATCGGTATCGCCGGTGGCGGCCCGGATGGGCACCGCGAAGGTGCTGCTGACCGGGTAGGCAAATAGTGCGGCGGTTTTGAAAGCAGCAGGGCCACTGGCGGGAACGGTGCCAGGCACACGCTGCCAACCGGCGGGGGACGGCTTCCAAAGCTCCCACGCCTCAGGCCCGGGGAGGCAGAGGGTGGCGGTGGGTTCGGGGGCGGACGGTTTCAGAAGCGGGAGGAGTTTTCAGTTTTCAGTTTTCAGAGCCCGGAGGTTTGGACGGGAACACTGAAGGCAAGGAGCGACGGTCTGGCAGGCGGGGGACGGCTGAGTTTTAGGCAGGTTTTAGGAAAATGGCTACTGAAAGAGCGGGACTTCCTCGCGGGCGAGGATTTGGGGCGACCCTTGAGTGCGGTTGCGGACGATTAGGACAACGCGTTTCCGGTAATCGTTCACTGTGGCGACACTTTCGATGTGAACCGTGGCGTCATTGAGGCCGAAGTGCGCTTGGACGTCGGGATCGGAGCCGTCCAGATTCAGGGCATCGTAGGCCTGCTGGAGGTCCTGCAGCTTGACGTCATCCTCGGTGAATTCGATGTTGTCCGCCCCCCAGCGGATATCCTGGATGAAATTGGTTGCGTCCTTCAGCGCCGGTTCCCAGTCATTGACGGGGTCGGCCGTGGACTGGCTGGTGATAATCCCCAAGGCGATGACTTTGGCTTCAGCGGCATTGAGATCGAGCTTGCCGCCGGAGTAAATGGTGAAGTAATCGCGCCAGTCAGGCACATTCGCCGCGACCTGATCAAAGCCGGGCACGAGGAGCATTTCATCCAGGCTGTAGAAAGGGCGGTCGAAGGGGTAACCCGTATAGCCGAGGGCCTCGTAATCCTCTTTTTCCATGCCGTGAAGCTGCTTCTGCTCATCCTGGTCCGTCCAGTCGAGGAGCGTGTCCGTGAGGTAGTTGGCGGCGTCCTTTTCAAGGCCCCACAGTTCGAACGCCCGTTCAAAAAAGGTGCGGTCGTTGGCTTGCAGGAGGGAGTTCACGTTGAAGCGGCCGCCTTCGCCGCGGATGGTGACATTGAAGGATTCGCCATCGCCCATGATCTGGTTGAGGAGGGCGGTATCGGTCTCCTTGACGACCGGATTGCAGGCAATGTTCAGACCCATTTCGGCAAGTTGACGGGCGCGGAAGGCTTTTTTCTGCGAGATGGTGATATCCATGTCGTGCGAGATCACCCGGATGGTGGAGTAGATCAGCAGGCTGAGCATGGAAATGAGCCACATGACCAACAGCAGCGCGGAGCCACGCTGGCGGGCGCGGCGGCGGGAGATGACGGGGAATGGAGGCCGGGAGGTCACGGGAACAGGAGCGGAAATGAGGATGGAGAAGGCAGAGACTTGGACGCTGAAAGATGGAAGATGCGCAGGGTTGGAAGGGGGCTGGTTAGCGAGGACGGCCACCGCCACCGCCACCACCGCCAGGACCACGGCCTCCACCCCCTTGACCACCACCGCCACCCCGGGTAGGAGCTCCAAAATTTCGTCCTCCGCCACCACCACCCCGGGGGCGGCCGCCGCCGGCTCCAGGACCGCCCGGACCACCGGGACCTGCCCCCGGAGGGCCTCCGGGGGGCCCACCGCCAGGAGGAGGCTCCCCACCACCGGGAGGACCACCGCCAGCATTGCCTGCCCCTTGCGTAAATGTCTCGGGATTGGCCATCTGCGGGATCCAAAAATAAAGCCAGACGGGGTCCTGTCCGTCCAGATACGTCAGCTTCATTTCCACAAACGAGGGCCGGGCGGTCTGGGTGCGCAGCCATTCCACTTCCCACTGCTGGGTGGTGTCGTTGAAAAAGCGCCAATCGAGAGTCATGATCCCCTCCATGAGATTCAAGCGGGCAAGAACTTTGCGCTCATCCAGTTTGTCGGCCTCGTAGTCCATGGTTTGCTCCTCATCCAAATAGAGCAGCGAAGCCTGCAGACCGACGCCCGAGTCGGCCCGGGCGGTGCGGAAAATGACGCTGTGGGATCCTGCGGGAACGCCCGGCCAGGTGAAGGCGAGCGGGAAATCGGTGAAGGCCACATCACTCAGGCCGGAACCGGAACCGCCGGAGGGCAGCAGTACGACTTTGGCGTTGCCGGGCAGCGCTTCGAAGTTCCTCCGCAGCAGTTCGCAAAAGCTGTGCATGCGCATGGTCTTGCCCTGCCGCTGGGTCACTTCCTGGCTGACCTCCATCGCCCCGCGCTGCACGGAAAAGATCCCTCCCACCAAAATCCCGAACAGCGCCAGCCCCAGCAGCACCTCGATCAGGCTGAAGGCCTTGCGACGGGAGGGAGAGGCAGGTTGATCGATAATGGTGGAGGGGTGATGGAAAAACGCCCGCGGCTCCGGGGCCCGGCTGCGGGGAACGGAAAACGGAAAACGGAAAACTTTCATAGCCTACTGGCCTCCGGGAGCGGCCGGTGCTCCGGTTTGAGTTTGATAGAGCTTGGCGTAACGGTAGGTATCTGCCGTCATTTCGCCCTTGGTGCCGAAGTTGTCGTATTCCGCCCTCACGATGATATGGAACATGTCCTGGAGAATCTGGCCGTCCGCATTTTCCAGCTTATCGAGCTTCACAATGTCCGTGACCGTGAACACCCCGAACTCATCCGGATCAGAATTGAAGGGCCCCCCCTCCTCAATCCGCTGGACCTTGCTGTATTCGGTGAGGGTGGATTGGAGCCGCAACAGCATCCGGAGTTCCAACTGGCCGACCACTGCGGTCTGGGCCCCGATGGAAAGCGCCCGCATCAAACCCAGCGCCACCATCCCGAAGATGGCGATGGCGACCACCAATTCCATCAGGATCATGCCACGGGGACGGGAAGGGAGCAGAGGTTTCATGGGAGGAAGGAGGCGACCAGGACTAACGCTCTCCAGGGTGCAGAAACTCTTCACTGGCCACCGCAGCAGTCAGAGGATCAAACGAAACGACCACCGTGGCAAAATCCGAAACAAAGCGGATGTTGATGGGTTCACACAGGCCGCTGTGCTCAAAGACCCAAGCATCCGGACGGGGGGCATGCCACTCGGTTTCCCCCCAATGCCGCACTTCCATGCGTACCTCCGGATCGATCACATAGGTATCGATCCCGCTGCCCCGGCCCAGTTTGGTGTCCACGTCCTTGAAGAGTTTGAGGTCGTCGGCATTGACCGGTTGTTTGGGCTCCAGCACGAAGCGGTCGGGCAGAAGTTTGATCTGCCAGGCGCGCTGCTCCTCCATGGATCGGGCCCACGCCCGCTTGCCCATGATGCGGAGTTCATTCAGCGGTGCCCGGAGATTCCGCTCATCGTTGAGGGAACCCACCGCAATCACACTTCCGGAAATGATGACGCCGATGATGGCCAAGGCCACCAGCATCTCCATGAGGGTAAAGGCGCGGCGTTTCATGGAGGGGGAAAGGGTTGAGCCTGATGGTGCAAGCACCACAAGCCGGAACGGCTCAATCCGGAGCTGCCCAATTGCCCACGTCGTCGGGGGTGTTTTCCAAACCATCCGGCCCCTTGGACCAGAGGTCATATTTGTCCCCTCCGCGCTTCGCAGGGATCGTGTAGATCAGGGGTTGGCCCCAGGCATCGGTCACTTCCTCTTCGGACCGGACCATGCCAGCCGCTTTAAGCGCCTGCAGACCGGCACTCTGGCTGGGCAATTTACCGCTCTTCTGGGAGCTGTAGAGCTGAATCTGGCCGGCCAGGATGCCGAGCTTGGTCTGCGTTTTGGTGACTTTGGCGCTGTCCATGATGCCGCTGTAAACGGCCGCACCACCGCCCATCAGCAGGCCGATAATGGCGAGCACGAGCAGCAGTTCCATCAGAGTAAAGCCACGCCGGCGGGCGCGGAATGGGAGAGGCGAGAGCAATTTCATAAATTTAAGAACAAGTGGGGGTGAATCGGATTACGCAGCAAGGGGGGATTTAGAACACGACGTGCTCCTGACGTTCAATCCTCTTTTTATCCCGGCAAGGAGCCCACCCATGCCAAGATTGGCCACCGGCCGCCCGGTCATGGAATCACTCCTGCCGGATTTTGACGCTCGTGCCGCCTTAAAACTTCATCACGGTAATACCCGTGACGGTAGCCTTGCCGGTAAAAACCGCGCACGCTCTCGTCCAACACCAACGCCCCCCGGTCATCGTCAAACCGATAACCCTCCCGTTGATCCTGCATTCCCGCCATAAAAGCCGTGCGATAAGCCACCCGTTGCTCCCCGCCCCATGCGGCACTGCCCGGCGGATACCCCGCCCCGAAGCTGGCCCCGGCTGCCATTTCCGGCCCCTCAGCCCCCGGATTCCCCGCACAGCCGGCCAGCAGCCCCAGCGCAAGGACCCACCCGAGGCGTCCTGCCCATGCCCCAATCCGGAGCCGCACTCCTCCTGACAAAATTTCACTGGTCTTCATAGGAAGGAACCCTGCCCGGCCCGGCCCGCCCCTGCAAGCAAATCCCCTGCATTTCAGCTTGAGCCTGGCCAACCCCGCCTTATGGTCAGCCCGTCCGCCGGCTTAGCTCAGTGGTAGAGCAACGGTTTTGTAAACCGTCGGTCGTCGGTTCGACTCCGACAGCCGGCTCCATGTTTTCTTCGATACGTGGAAGCCCAGCCTCTTCCGGGGATGACCCGATCCAGGGCGGCAACGGCACAACGCACTGCCAACTACCGCGAATCAAAAAAGGCCTGATCCGAAGTGCGGATCAGGCCTTTTGACTTTTGACGGCAGGCGCCGTCAGGGAGGATTGGCTCAGTGGGCCTTGCAGAACTCCTCGAAGCGGTCGAGGCCGGTTTTGATGACGTCGAGGCTGCAGGCGTAGCTGAAGCGGACGGTGTCATCGGCACCGAAGGCGATGCCGGGGACAACCGCGACGTGGCTGCGGATCAGCAGTTTTTCGCTGAAATTCATGCTGGTGAGACCGGTCTTGCCGATATTGACAAGATAGTAGAAGGCTCCCTTCGGTTCGACAAAACTGATATTGTTGATTTTGGAGAGGCGCTGGGCCATGTAGCCGCGGCGCAGGTCGAACTCGGCACGCATGTCTTCGACCACATTGGGATCACCTTGGAGGGCCGCGAGCGCGCCGTATTGCGCAAAGGTGGCGGGAGCGCTGGTGGTATGACTCTGGATGGTGTCAATGGCTTCGGCGATTTTTTTGTTGGCGGTGGCAGTGTAGCCGACGCGCCAGCCGGTCATGCTGTAGGCTTTGGAGAATCCGTTGACCACGATGGTGAGATTCCGCAGTTCCTGGGAAATGCTGGCGATGCTGACATGCTCGACTTCATCATAAACCAGCTTTTCGTAGATTTCGTCGGAGAGGATCAGGATGTCTTCGCCGAGGGCAATTTCGCCGAGGGCTTCGAGTTCCTCCCGGGAGTAAACGGCACCGGTGGGATTGGACGGGCTGTTCATGATGAGCATCTTGGTGGCCGGGGTCATGGCGTCCTGGAATTCATCGGGGGTCATCTTCCAACCGTTTTCCTGCTTGGTGTGGACGATCACGGGAATGGCCCCGGCAAGGCGGACCATGTCAGGATAGCTGGTCCAGTAGGGTGCAGGGATGATCACTTCATCGCCCGGGCCGCAGGTGGCGAGGATGGCGTTGTAACAGGAGTGTTTGGCCCCGCAGTTGACGCTGATGAGGTCGGGAGTGTAGCTGAGCCCGTTGTCGGCCTTGAGCTTGGCGCAGATGGCTTCGCGGAGTTCGAGCAGGCCGGCGCTGGCAGTGTATTTGGTCTTGCCGGCAGCGAGGGCAGCCACGGCGGCGTCCTTGATGTAGGCCGGGGTGTCCATGTCGGGTTCACCCGCGCCGAAGGAGCAGACGTCGATGCCTTCCTTCTTCATTTTGGCGGCCTGGGCAGTGACGGCGAGCGTGATGGAGGGAGCGATTTCAGCAATGGAGGGCGTGACGAAGTCCATGAAAAGTGTCGGCGGGTTGGGTGGTGAAAGGATAGGGGACGCTTCAGGGTGCTCCTGAAGGGGCGGGCAAGAGACAGCGGACGGGCGGGCTTGTCAACCACGGGGGGACGGGCGGCCGACGGCCGTTTTATTAAGGGTGGACGAAGCTCCTGCTGAGTTTCTCAAAGCCAAGGCAATTATCAAGGTAACGGAAACTCAGCAGGCGCTTCGTCCACCTCTCCACCCCATCCCTTCACAGCCCGCGCAGGGTGAGGATGCGCTCGATGTGTTTGCCGAGGAAATCATACTCCAGATTTACCACCTGCCCGGCCGTGGCAGACTTCAGAGTGGTGACGGCATGGGTGTGCGGCGTGATCCACAGCGTGAAGCGGTCAGCCTCCAAACCAGCGACCGTCAAGCTGATGCCATTGACCGTGATCGAACCTTTGGGAATCACCAACCGCTGGCCGCCCTCCGGCAGGGAAACCGTGTAGCGGTGATCCTGCCCGTCGGATTCGTAGGCGAGGATGGTGGCAGTGCCGTCGATATGGCCTTGGACAAAATGCCCGCTCAACCGGTCACTGGCCCGCATCGCCCGTTCCAGATTCACGGCATCCCCGGGAGCAAGGTCGCCCAGATTGGTCAGGCGCAGGGTTTCCTGAAGGAGATCGAAGGCGGCCCTGCCCTGCCCGGATGAGACCACCGTGAGGCAGCAGCCATTGACCGCCACGCTTTCGCCCAGCACCAGATCATCGGCAAAGGCCACCCCACCCAACACCAGATGCCCGCCTGCCGCACTGACAGTGAGCGATTCCACGACGCCTGTGCTTTCGATAATCCCGGTAAACATAATGCCATCGGAAGCGCCGGATGCCCCGCCGGGCAACCGGCAATGGGTCGGCGCGAGGAATGATGCCCCGCGTTTTCTCCTATGGGAGCAGCAAAAAGTGAATAAGGTGACCCTGTCCCCCTAAAAGCCCGAGTCATCAGGCCTCCTGATTTTATGAAAACGCTCTCCGCTGTCTTTTTGTTTTCGTTGCTCGCCCTGCCCGCATGGGCAGTGCCAGTGGTATTGGGCACGGTAAAACTGCGGGATGGCCGGCAGTTTGAGGACGTGAAAGTGATGAAGGTGGAGCCGGATGGCCTGCGGGTGGAGCACCGGTCCGGCTTGGGAAAACTGAAAGTGGAGGACCTGCCCCCGGAACTCGCCCAGCGCTTCAGTCTGGATGAAGCCACCGCGTCTGCCTGGCGGATGGAGGAGAAAAAACGCCTCGATACCGCAGCCGAGGCCCGCCGTCAGGCCGAAGTCCGGGCGCTCGCCGAGGCCCCCCGCGCCGAACAGGATGCGCAGGCCCGCACCCAGAGGATGTCGATTTTCGACCAAAAAAAGGCCTCCTTCGTGAACTACGTCGTGCTGGATGATCAACTGCTCACCTGGAGCCAGCTGTGGAAAGACGCCGGGCGCGAGGACTTGGCGGCCCGTTTTGAGGAAGACCGGGCGGTGCTGAAGCAGCAGGAAATCGCCCGCCCCGCCACTTCCCAGGAAAAGGAAAGTCAGGCATTGGCCCAGCGTGTGGCCAACTTGCAGCAGGCAGTCGCCGCCGTCGCCAGCCGCCAGCCCACCACGACGACCACCATCGTGTTGGATTCAAATCCAGGCCGCATCCGGCCCAGCTATTATGATCCGGGTTATTATAACCCTCGTCCGAGTATTTATCTGCAAAACCCGGCATTCAACCAACCGGCCTATTGTCCGCCCATCGCGGTGCGGCCTCCAGTGATGCCCCGCCCGGTGAATATGGGAAATCCCATGGTGGGAAGCCACCTGTGGAAAAAGTGAATCGGCAGGGGACCAGCCCTCCGTCCCCGGCAAGGCCTTGGCAGTCATCGGCATGCGGCGCTGTGGCAAGACCTGCTTTCTCTCCCAATGCATGGCGGATCTACTCGCCGCGTCCTCATCCTGTTGGAGCCACCACCTTCCGGCTCCACCATACCTGACGGCATCGGAGTCGTTTCAGCCATGGAGTGGTTTCTGACCTTTTCCGAACCCGCTTCAATCCATGTCACTTTACAGGGGGCTCCCGAAATGACGAAGAACCCGGCTTTCCGCGAAAGTGGGCTGATTTGCTGGATAATGGGGCTGCGCCGCAGATTCAAACCGCCGGCTCCAACAATAATTCCTCCCCTTCCGCCGCGGCATGGAACTCCGCATCCTTCGCCAGCCAGGCGGCGGCGATGTCCTCGAGTTCGGTCAGGCTCTGGATTTGGCAGAACCGCTGCCGCAGGGCTCTCCCTCCGGGCAATCCTTTGCTGTAGGCCATCAGGCGGGAGCGCAGGGATTGCATGAGGAACCGTTCCCCGTCGAACCGGCCGGTGGCCATGGCGAGGCGGGCGTGGCGCAGCATGAAGGCCCAGCGTTCCTCCGCTTCCACCGGGGCGGGCTGGGTGCCGGTTTCCAGATAATGACGGGCCTCGCGGAAGACCCACGGATACCCCATCGCGGCCCGGCCGATCATGAGGCCGCGCACTTTGGTGGTGTTCCGGCGGTGTTCGATGTCCCGGCCGGTGGCGAGGTCACCATTGCCGATCACCGGCAACCGGGTGGACTCCGCACACTCCGCAATCACGTCCCAGTTGGCCTGCCCGGTGTAACCCTGGGCCCGGGTGCGGCCGTGGATCGTCACCGCTGCGATGCCACAGTCCTCCAGGAGGCGGCAGATGTGCGGCGCATTGATGGATTGCTCATCCCAACCGATCCGGATTTTCGCGGTCACCGGAATGGGCACGGCCTTGGCCACCGCCGTCGCCACCGCCGTAAGGAGCGGACAATCTTTCAGCAGGGAGGAACCTCCGTTTTTCGCCACCACCTTGTTGACCGGGCAGCCGAAGTTCAGGTCGATAAAGTCCGGGGCCTTCCAATCCATCACCTTCCGCGCCGCTTCCGCCATATTTTCCGGGTGCGCCCCGAAGAGTTGCACGCCGACCGGCCGCTGCGCCTCCTCGAAATCCGTGTAGTGCCGGGTACGGTCATCGCGCCGGATAATGCCCTCGCTGCTGACAAACTCCGTCACCATGACTTCCGCGCCGAGTTCCTTGCACAGCCGGCGGAAGACCGCATCGGTCACTCCCGCCATGGGAGCGAGGTAAAGCGGCGGACGGTCAGTCTGGAGCCAGGGAAGCATTCTTTCACTCTGCCCCGGTGCCGGCAATTCGCAAACGCCAAGCCCGGGTCAGGGGAACGCGCCGCTCCCCGCGTTTCCCGGCCGGGGCCGCCGCCCCTTCCCCCGATATCCATTCAACTTAGATATTGAATTAAAATAGCATTTACTGGTAAGCTCTACTTTTCACCGACCCGATCGAATCCTCAGCCTCCCAATATCCATGAAAACATCTGCTCTCCTCCTTCTCGGCCTGGGCCTCACCGCGCCACTGGCATACGCCGAGACCGTGGCCCCCGCGCAGCCCGGCGGCAAACTTCCCAACAAACAAGCCATCCAGCTGGTCCAGGTCGCCACCGGCCTCGTGGACCCTATCCATGTCACCGGCCCCAAAGACGGCAGCGGGCGGCTTTTCATCTGTGAACGCCATGGCATTGTCCGCATCGTCAAGGACGGCAAGCTCCAGGAAAAACCCTTCCTCGACCTCAGGGACAAAACCCTCAGCTCCTTCCTCGAGGAAGGGCTGTTTTGCATCGAATTCCACCCCAAATTCAAGGAAAACGGCCTCTTTTACATCGCTTATTCCGACCTCTGGTTCAACGGCTCCACCCTGCTGATGCAGTACAAGGTTTCCGCCAAAAACCCTGATAAAGCCGACATGGACAGCGGCAAGGTCATCATGCAGCTCGACTTCCCCTACTGCAATCACCACGGGGGCAAGATGGCCTTTGGTCCCGATGGTTATCTGTATATCGGCGTCGGCGATGGCGGGTGGGAAGGCGATGTCCTGAGCACCGGCCAGGACCTCACCACCCACATGGGCAAGATGCTCCGGATTGATGTCGAACACTCCACCCCGGACCGCGCCTACTCCATTCCCAAGGACAATCCCTTCATCACGCCCCTGCAGCAGATGACGCTCTTCGGGGTCACCGAAAAACAATTCTCCCAGATCCATCCCAACGCCAAACCGGAAATCTGGGCTTACGGCATCCGCAATCCCTGGACCTTTTCCTTCGACCGCAAGACCGGCGATCTTTTCATCGCGGACATCGGCCAAAACCACTGGGAGGAAATCAACCACCAACCCGCCAACAGCAAAGGCGGGGAGAACTACGGGTGGAAATTTATGTGCGGCAGCCACACCTTCCCGATTGAGGACGAAGCCACCAACCCCCGCGTGGGCATCCTCCCGATCGCCGAATTCAGCCATGTCGATCAAGGCATCTGCGTGATCGGCCTGGGCATCTACCGGGGCAAGGATTATCCCGGGATGGAAGGCACCTATTACACCGCCGACTGGGGCAGCGGCAAAGTCTGGGGCCTGCAAAAAGATGGCGCCGGCACATGGCAGATGGAGGAACTCCTCGACCTCGACACCCCGCTCCGTCCCACCAGCGGCGGCGAGGACGAAGCCGGAAACATCTACCTGACCGATGCTTACCCCAATTACGGTGGCCCGGTCGATCCCACCACCAACGAGCGGGGTTCCGTCTGGAAGCTGGTTCCGGCGGACAAAGTCCCTGCAGGAGCCGTCACCGCGCCGCTCCAAAAAAAATAACCGATCCTGACAACCACAGGGCACCGCAGACTGCGGTGCCCCGTGGCTCGTTTTAAACCCCACCCCCTTAAGTGATGTTCCCCCGCTTTCTCCTTTTGCCCCTCTCCGCCGCCCTCGTGCATGCTCAGGAGCCTGCCCCTCCCACTCCGCCGCCGACGGATGCCAAAGATCCCCATCATCATCAGGACGCCGCGGCCGGCATCGCCAGCGCCGGACGGAATATGGAGTTGGTCAAAGGCCTCACAGATGCCGATTTTCTCCGCCTCGGCGCAGCACCAAAAACAGTGGAACTCATCGTGGTCGCCGTCTGGAATGACGAAAACTACGGGATGAATTTCAACGGTTACGCCAAGGGCAATGCCACCTACACGATCCCGAAGGATTGGAAGGTCAGCGTGAAATACATCAATCCCAGCCCCATCCCGCACAGCCTGCTCGTCGTCGAAAAAGACTCGCTTAAAAAAATCCAGATGCCTGAACCCTACTTCAAGGGAGCGGCGGTGCCTGACTTCTTGAAAGGACTGGCCTACGGCACCAGCACTTTCACCTTTGTGGCGGATGAAGCGGGCGACTACGCCTTGGCCTGCGGCTTCCCGGCCCATGCCCTGAACGGACACTGGATTGCCTTGGAAATCAGCGGCACCGCCACCGCGCCCACCCTCAAACTGGGCACCGGCGAACCCAAACCCGCCAGCCCCGCCAAGGCCAAATAACCTCCTTCCTCCCATGCTAGACCGCGCCAGCACCATCGCTCCCGCCGGATTCAACCGCTGGCTGGTCCCTCCCGCCGCCATCGCGGTGCACCTGTGCATCGGCCAGGTCTATGGCTTCAGCGTATTCAAAAAGCCGCTCGCCACCAGCGGCTGGAGCGAAGCCGAGATCGGCGTCTCCTACAGCATCGCTCTCGCCCTGCTGGGCCTCTCTGCCGCCATTTTCGGCAAATGGGTGGAGCGCAGTGGCCCGCGGAAGACCATGCTGGCCTCCCTGCTCTGCTTTTGCTCCGGCCTGCTGATCTCGGCGGTGGCGGTGCGCACCCATCAACTCTGGCTCCTTTACGCCGGATATGGACTGATCGGCGGGATCGGGCTGGGACTGGGTTATATCGCGCCCGTTTCCACGTTGATGCAGTGGTTCCCCGACCGCCCCGGCATGGCCACGGGCATGGCCATCATGGGTTTCGGCGGCGGAGCGTTGATCGGCAGTCCTCTGGCCGAAGAGTTGATGAATCATTTTAAAGCCACCAGCCCCTACCCCGGAGCCGGCGCTTCGGAAGCCCTCCTCGTGATGGCTGCCCTCTATGCCATCTCCATGGCTTTCGGTGCCTGGCTCATCCGTGTGCCGCCCGCCGATTGGAAACCCGCCGGCTGGGTGCCGCAGGTCAATCCCACCAAACTGGTCACCACCGCCAATGTCGCCGTCGATACCGCCTGGCGCACGCCCCAGTTCTGGCTGCTCTGGTGTGTGCTCTGCATGAATGTGAGCGCCGGCATCGGCATCCTCGGCCAAGCCTCCCCCATGATCCAGGACATGTTCAAGGTCACCCCTGCCGCCGCCGCCGGATACGTGGGCCTGCTGTCCCTCTGCAACCTCGGTGGACGTTTTCTCTGGTCCTCCATCTCCGACCTCACCGGCCGCAAAGGCATCTACGTGATCTACTTCGTCCTCGGAGCCCTGCTCTACGCCAGCGTTCCCTGGATCCAAGGCCAGGGGAATGTCACCCTGTTTGTCATCGTCACCGGCCTCATCCTGACCATGTATGGCGGCGGATTCGCCACCATTCCCGCCTACCTGCGGGATCTCTTTGGCAGTTACCAGGTCGGGGCCATCCATGGGCGCCTCATCACCGCCTGGAGCATGGCTGCCATCCTCGGACCGCAGTTGGTGGACCGCATCTCCAAAGCCCGCAAGGATGCCGGCATCGACCCCGCCCACGCCTACAATCCCATCTTTTACCTCATGATCGGACTCCTCCTGCTTGGCCTCTTCGCCAATCTCCTCGTCCGTCCCGTCGCTGCCAAGCACCACCTCCCCGCCTGATCCCGCCCGCATGAAACTCATCTTCGCCTGGCTTTTCGTCATCACCGCTCTCGGCTGGGGGGTGCTGAAATCGACCCGCAAAGCGGCGCCTCTCTTCAAAACCCAGCTCACTTTGACCAAATAGGGGCCTCCGGTGAGGCTGGATCTTAGAAAGGCCTCCCCATTGACAGCGCCCTAAGCTCGCTTAAAATCCCGACCCTTTTCCCAGTCCGGGCCAAGGCGTATCCGCTGCCTCGCAGTCCAGCTATTCTCACCCCAGAATCGCCGCACCCGCCTCCACAGCGTCTCCCATATCAAGATCCAATCAGATTCATAACATCATGGCCAAGACTCACGCACTCACCGCCCACACCCGCAAACGCAGCGGCAGTGGCGCCCTCACTTCCCTCCGCGCTGAAGGACTCATCCCCGGCGTCGTCTACGGCAAAGGCGTGACCGCCACCAACAACCGGCTCAGCCGGAAAGAAGTGGAAACCGTCCTGCACCGCAGCGTTTCCGAGCACATCCACGTCGATCTCACCATCGAAGACACCCAGGAAACCAAGCTC
>CAIZWU010000046.1 GCA_903936775.1 uncultured bacterium
CACCGTGCTCAGCCATCCCGGCCTGCATGCCGCCTTCGGACTATCCAGTCCGGTGCTGTGGCTGGGTTTTGTCTTTTTCATGATCCTCTTTGAACCGGTCCAGACGGTGCTGGGCATTTTGAGTGGCTTGTGGAGCCGGAAACACGAATACGAAGCCGACGCCTATGCCGCCGGGGCCACCGGCGGCCCCGCCGACATGACCGCCGCCCTCAAACGCCTCGCCCGCGACACCCTTTCCAATCTCACGCCGCACCCCCTCACGGTTTTCCTGCACTACTCCCATCCGCCCATGATCCAGCGGCTGGCCGCCCTGCGGAAACTCGAAACAACTCCATGATCTGGGACCTCTATCAGCAGCAGGGCATCCACGCAGCCCAACGCACCGCCCAACGCGCCAGCAGTAAAGCCGAGGATGCTGCGGCCGAACTGGCAAGGCTGAAACGCCAGGTGGAACACCTCACGCTGGTTTCCCAGGCCATGTGGGAACTGCTGCGCCAGCATAACGGCCTGACGGATGAACAATTGCGCGCCCAGGTGCTGGAGGTGGATCTGCGTGATGGGGCGGCCGACGGAAAAATCGCCGCTCAAACCCTCGTCTGCGGCAACTGCGGCAACAACACCCACTCGCGGCGTAAACTGTGCGTGATGTGTGGTGAACTGGTGGAACGGCCCCATATTTTCGAATAAATCAATCTGGACCCTCCGGAGGGAAGGAGCCGTCCCTCATCCGGCGGTTCCGCCAGGATTTTTTTGAACAATCCAACGCCGGGAGTGGTTTGTACTTTCCGTCAGGTATTCTGTCAGGCAGGATGGCCGTCCTGCCGTTATGAAACCGATCCTGCTGATTTTCCTTCCGTCCGCCGGCGTCCTTGCCGGGTGGTTTTTGCGTCCTGCGCTCCAACCCGCGGCCGTGCTTTCCCCGGGGGCTGCGGAAGCAGGACTCCCGGGCGGCGGAATCATCCAGCCGGCCCCCGCCGCCAATAATATGGGTGCGGCGGCCACTCCGGCTTTGGTGAAACCGGAAATCCTGCCCCTAATCAATGCCGGTGATCCCAAAGCCGCCATCAAATCCCTGCTCTCCTTTTCCCGGAGCGGAAAAAATCCGCTTCGCACCCAGGCCCGCCTGTTGGCGTTTGCGGATCAACTCAGCCCCGCCGATCTGAAAGCGCTGGCCCTCGAAGCCAGCAATCAGCCGTCCAACTACTGGGGCGGCGATTCCAAAGTGAAGGATATCCTTTTGGGCACCTGGGCGGAGGTTTCGCCGAAGGAAGCGCTCGCTTTTGTGATGGGCCCGAGCAGCCCTGCGACCCGTGAAGCACTTCCGGCAGTGTTTTCCCAACTGGCCATCACCGATCTGAAGGGGGCGGAGGCGGCGTTGGGGGCCCTCGGCGAAGGCCGCAAAAACGCCGCCTTGCGGGCGATGGCGGTCCGGGTGGCCCAGGACCGGCCGGAAATGGCGATCGCCCTGCTGGACCGGCAAAAAGCCCGGCTCGGCGACTTTTCCTACTATTCCGTCTTCAGTATCTGGTCGCGGCAGGATCCTTCCGGGGCGGCGGCCTATGCCGGTTCCCTGCCCGATGGACAAAAGCGCAGCCAGGCGCTCGGCAATATCGCGGAAGGCATGGCGCAGGACGATCCGGTGGCCGCGTTGGCTTGGGCAAAATCACTGCCCCGTGCCAGCGAAAGCCTGAACCTCGTCCGTACGGTGATCAGCAGCCTGGCGGAGCGCGATCCGGAAACGGCTTTGAGCCTGGCCCAACAACAGCCCCTCCGGGAGCAGCGGGCGCTGCTCGTCGGGATCGCGTCCAAGTGGATGTGGTCGGATTCTGTTGGGGCCGTGGCATGGATCAAAACGATGGAGGACAATCCGACCCGTCAGGAATGTTTGTCGAACATGGCGTTAAATGCTGATTATTGCGGCGTCGGGGAGAATTTGGAAACGCTGATGTCCCTGCTGCCGAAAGGCAAAATGAGGAATGATGCCCTGAGGAACGTCTCCCGCAGCCTCGGATGGACTGACGCCGAAGGGACCCTTGCCTGGGCGCGGACCTTGCCTCAGGAGGATCAGGATTTGGTGATAGGCCAGCTCTCCGCCGGCATCGCCGCGGCAGACCCGGAGAAAGCGGCGGAACTGGCGGCCGCCTTGCCGCCCTCCGCCGCTTCCGTGCAGGCGGCGGTTCGGGTCGCCTCGCAATGGGCGGAGAAAAATCCGCAGGAAGCCATCGCCTGGGCCGCCACCCTGGATTCCGAAAAAGCCCGTCAGGATGCCACCGCCGCGGCGCTTGCCCAGTGGGCCGACCGCGATCCGGAAAAAGCAGCGGGAGCCACCGGACAAATCGCCGACGAAAATGCCCGGCGCACCGCCCGGGAAAAAATTGCCGCCACCTGGGCGGAGAAATCACCGGCCGAGGCGGAAAAATGGGCGGCTTCGTTGCCGGAAGCGGATCGTTACAGCGCTTTGGCCAGCGTCTGGAATGCGACCGCCACCGATGACCCCGGCAAAGCCGCCGCCAGCCTGGCCGCCGCCCTGCCTGGAGCCGAGGGGATCGAGTCCGCCACCAGCGGCCTGGCGGCTTCGGCCAGCACCATCGCCACGGCCTGGGTCAGTCAGAATCCTAACGCGGCGGCGGACTGGGCGACCCGGTTGCCGGAGGGCAAAGCGCGTGAGGCGGCCATGGGTGCCGTGGCCGATCAATGGGCGGGCACGGACACCATGGCCGCTTCCACCTGGATCAATCAATTGCCCCAGGGACGTTCCCGCGATGAAGCCGCGGCCAAGCTCATTGAAAAAATCACGCCAACCGATCCCGCCGCAGCGTTCACCTGGGCCGCCAACATCCAGGACCCTGACCGTCAGCTGCAGAGTTTGAAGAGCACCATCAATGCCTGGAAAGTCTACAACCCCTCGGCCGTCCGCGACACCCTCGCCAACTCCAGCCTCGACGAGGCCACCGTGGCCAAGTTGAATGCCGAGTTGAAATAAAGGCCGGGCTGCCAGCGGGGATTCGACGAGGGCCGGGGGACGCCCGGCTTACTTTTTCAGGGTCTTGCTGTCAGGCAGAATGACCGCGCTGAGTCCGAAGATCGGGGAGTAGATGGCGTAGATGAGGAAACCGACCATCAGCCCGAGAATGATGATGGTGAACGGCTCCAGAATTTTGTCGATCTGATTGCCGATGATATCAAGTTCCTCCTCGTAGTCGTCGGCGATTTCCTGAAGCATGTCAGTGGAGGAACCGGTCTCCGACGAGAGTTGCATCAGACTGGAAATGGAGCGGCCGTCGGGACCGAGGAGGTGGGAATCGAGCAGGAAGGATTCGTGAAGACTCATGCCCTCCTCGACGCTTTTCTGGACTTTGAAGAAGAATTCCCGGTGGACGACGTTGGGGGCGGATTCGCCGGTGATGCGGAGGGCGGAGGAGATCCGCACGTTGGACTCGATCAGCATGGCGAGGGTGCGGAAAGAGACGGCGGCGGAGGCCTTGCGCACAATATTGCCCACGGTGGGGAGGGTCAGGAAGAAACGTTGGGCGCTGGGGTTGCGGGAAATGTTGCCCCAGTTTTTGAGGAGCATGATGATCCCGATGATAGGGATGAGTATCAAATAGGGCTGATGCAGCAGCATATTCGAGAGAGCCATCATGAACTTGGTGGCGGCCGGCAGGTCCGTCTTGAAGGTGCCATAGAGGATTTGGAGCTTCGGTACGAGGGTCATGCTCATGACGATCACCACGACCACGCCGATGCAGAGCACGATGACCGGATAGATCATGCCGGATTTTAGCTTTTTGATGATCTTCAGGCCTTTCTTCTGGCCGATGGCGATCCGTTGGCAGACTTCCGGCAGGCGCCCCGACTCTTCCCCGGAGCGGATCAGGGCGAGCATGGCGTCACCGAAGATCGTGTTGTAGCGCGCCATGGCATCGCTGACTTTTTCGCCTTGGGAGACCTGATAAGCGATGTCGGCGATGATGCCTTTGAAGATGGGGGATTTGACGCGGTTGGCCTGAAGTTCGAAGGACTTGATGGTGGAGATGTTCCGTTCCAGACAGCGGGCGATCCCAGAGAAAAGATTGACCCGGTCATCCATGCTGGGCCCCTTCATGGACATTTTGTAAATCGCCTCGTCCGCTCCGGTGATATTGGAGATTTTGGCGACCTCGTTGGAAGCCTTGCCGGCTCCGACGAGGGCCTTGCTGTCGTCATCTGTGACCACGATTATATCTTCGCTGCGGCCGGAATTGACGTTGGTGAGGGTGACTTTTTTAATCATCGGGGACAGGAGTTAGCGGCGGGCCGGTTGGAGGCGGAGCGCGGGAAAATCGATGGAGGAAGTGGTTCCGGGAGCAGGGCTCCAGGTGACCCTGACGTTGGTCCGGTCCACGGTGTAGGCGTCGAAACCGTAGTCGTCGCCCCCGCCGAGGGCGGCGGGGTTGTCGACGGTGGCCGTGGAAAGATTGCTGTCGAAGTAGTGGCTCATGAAGGAGACGGCGTCACTGTTGGGCTGGGCGAGGAGGTAGGCTCCTGGAAGGTCCCGGGGGGCGAGTTGCCAAATCCGGGCAAGGTTTTCCGCGTAGTTGATTGCGAAGGATTTTTGCTGGGTGACATCTTCAGCAATGGATTGGGTCAGGCTCAGTTGGGAGGCGGCGCCGATGGCCAGAGCGACGATGCTCATGGCCATCAGGATCTCCACGAGGGTGTAGGCCGGGGACGGCGTGCAGGCGGGGCGTCGGGATTTCATGGCGGTCAGAGTTTTCCGGTGAGGAAGGTTTCCGTCCAGGCAAGGCGGGGAGATAGCCGGAGGAGGCCGCGGGTATCGGTTTCCAGCTGGATTTCAAAGAGCTGCGGGGAGGCCGGGAAGTTCAGTGGCGAATCCGTCTGGATGCCGCCCACAAGGTTGACGGTGGCGGCTTGGTAAAGGGGACTGGCCGAGGTGGCGTAGGTGATGTTGAGGGGAACATTCTCGGCGATGATGATCAGGCGCCAGGTGGGGCCGGTGACCGGGGATTCGACAACGACGTTGACGGTATGGTTGATGGCCGGACTGCGGGTCGCTTTCTTGAGCGCCAGAATCATGGGGCGGCGGTTTTGGTTGCGCAGCCGGATGGTGGTGAGATTGCGGCCGGTGGGGGTGGCGTCCTGGGTGTAGACGACGGCAAAGGCCGGACGGAAGGGGGCATAGGAAGTCAGGTTGGGGCCGCTTTGTCCTTCGATGACGAGTTCGCTCAGTCCATTGGTTATCGAAACACCGGGAAGATCCGGAGTGGCCGAGCCGAGGCAGGGGGAGAGGGTGGCGATCCCGGTGGCACCAATGATATCCAGGCCGCGGGAGTCTGTCTTGTCGGTGATGCCGGTAGCCGCAATGGTGGAGGAATTCAGTTCGAGTTCGGACTTCAGGGAATTGCTGGCATTGGTGGTGGAGGCATCAATGACGTTGAGCAGCCCAGAAAAGTCAGGGAGGCGCCAATCGGTGGAAACGGAAGGATTGGGATCGATTCCGATATTGGGGTTGTTGATATTTCCGGAGCTGAGGGCCGTCCAAGGCAGATTGGAAACCAGCAGAGCCCCCCCGGCGATGCTGGCGGGGACGACGGTCAGGGGGACTTGCCCCGGTGAGGTGAACCGTTGGGAGCGGGCGGTATAGGCGGAGGCTGCAAGATTGGGTGCGAAGTGAACCACGCGGCCCTGCACCGCGACATTGCCGGTGACGGCAGGATTGGGCTGGTGGAGCACGAGCAGATCTCCGCCCAGGATGGGACTGCTGCTCCGGAGGTAGGCGCGGTAGGTCGTGGCATCATCGGGAAACTGCTGGGCGGAGCCGGCAAAGGAGAGCTGTTTATAGTTGGCGTTGAAGGTGAGGGTCTTGGAGTAGGGATAATCGTAGGTGGGGGAGAATCCGTTAATCCCGCCAATCCAGGAAATTGAGTCCAGGGCATAACCCCGCCATCCGGTGGTGGAAGGCCAATAGGTGTCGTCGATCAGGGTAGAGCCTTTCCAGATGGCGGTGGTGCTGGTGGACCAGGCGGCGCCGTTGGAGCCGGGCGCTCCGCCGTCGAGGGTATCATCGCCATTGGCCGTGAGGACACGCGTCAGCATGTAGTCGCGGACCATCATTTCACTGTTGGCGGCGGCGAGGCGCTTGCGCGCCTGGTGTTCCTCCAGATCACTGACTCCGGCCCGCTGCTGGATCAGCAGAGCCCACGAGGCAAAGCCGGCGGAGATCACGCCGATGAAGAGCAGGGCGAGGATCAGGGCACCGCCGCGGCGGGCGGAACGGGAAACGGTCGCGTGCATGGCAGGGAAAAGTTAGTAACAGGGGAATTGGGGAACCACGAAGCAGAATGAGGTCTGGCCTTCGTGTTTGGCGTAATCGGCCTGGGGCAGTCCGGTGTAGGAACCGAGGGCGCTGCCCTTGAGCCGGGAAACGCCGGGGTCCGGCCACCACATCAGATAGAAGGATTGGTTGCCGGCGGCTTTCCATTTGGTGACGCCGGTTTCGACCACATTGGTCCGGACGGCACGCTCGTAATGGACGAACGGCACGCCCACATCAGCCAGGAGGGAGTCCCGGAAGACCACATCGTAGAAATGGGTCAGATTGATGGTGCTGTTGCTGTTATCCCACGCATACCGCCGGACGGAGGCATGGACACAGGGCATGCCGGCGGAGTAGCGGGAGGTGTCCTTCAGATCCTTGAACCCGATGTAATCAATTTCGTAGACCGTCCTCACCCAGATTTCAGTGGGTGAATTGGAAGGCCGGAGAATGAAGATGGAACCGTTGGTGACGTGGCTGGTGACGGAGCCGGAGGTAACACGGTCTGCCGGGGCCCCCCGGTAGGAGAGAAAAACGTTGGCCCGGGTTTTGGTGCTGGTCATGCTGGGATCCTTCAGCAGATCAAGGAACTTCGCGGGGGTGTCATAGGAGGCGGGCTGCCAATAACCGATGGGATGGGTGGTGTCGCTGGGGAGGGTGAGGATGCCCTCCCGGATCTCATTGATATTGCCGGTGCGGGGCAGGGCAAACACGGCCGAGCCGCTCTCCACATCCTCGTAGAAGAGGTTCCGCATCTGATTGGCCAGGGCGGAGCGGCCGTAGCTGGGCGCCGTGTAGCTGTCGATGGTGGTATCGGTGGTGCCGGGGAAAAAGTTGGTGGCGACGTTGCTGGTGAGGGCGACCTCCTGAAAGGTGGTGGAGCGGCGTTGGTTTTGGCCGACGGCCCGGAAGGCGAGGGCGGCGGAGGTGAAGACGATGGCGCAGAGCGAAGCTACGAGCAGGAGTTCCAGCAATGAAAACCCCCGGCAGGGGGAGCGGGTCGGGCGCAGGATTGGCATGGCCGGCGTCAGTTAGTTACCGGAGGGGACTGCCGGTTTGGGGCTGGATTCCTCCCACGAGGCTGGTTCCACAATGACGTCCGCTTCCGGCGCCGGGGTTCCTGAGGTGCCCGTGGAGGAGGATGCTCCGGGTGCCGGGGTAAAGGGGCTATCCGGGGCCAGCGGGGTGGTTTCCGCGGGGGAGACCAGCATCAGGGCGGCTTCTTCGGAAGCACTGAGCTCGGCAGTGCTGGTGGGGGGGATGCTGTCCATCAGCCCTTCCAGATCGGGGGCCATCTTCTTGGGCCAGATCACTTTGCCGTTTTCATCGCGGTAAGTCATGGCGCTCGGATCATTGGTGCCTGCAGGCTGGGCGGCCAGCAGGACGCCGACACGGGGTGTGAGTTCCACCAGTTTGACGATGCGGCGTGGGGCGCCTATTTCCGGGCTGCTACCTTCCACCCAGACAATCTCGACCTGTTTGTCCGTGACGCGGGTGACACGCAGGATTCGGGTTTGATTCTGGATGATGGGTTCGAGTTGGCGGCCTTCCTCGATGATCAGGTCACCGAGCAGGGCGCTGTATTTACCCTGTGATTTGGTGATACCGGTGATTTTGAGCGAGTCGAAGACCCGGCGGATTTTGAGCTCTTCGGTTTCGACAGACTCGACCGCTTTGACTTCCTTGCTCTTGGCGCGTTCCGCGAACGGATTGAGCCGTTTGGAGTCCAATTTTTCTTCGGGCCGGTAGGAAAGTTTTTCTTCCGGCAGAATGCCGAGGTCTTTCAGTTGCTGGAGCTTGACCTCCACTTCCGCACGGGCGGGCAGGGCGGCAAGTGAGAGCAGGGGGATGAGGAGAAGGGAGAGTCTCATGGGGCAGGCGGTTATTTGTTGGCTGCGGTGAGAGCGGAGCCGGCGGCTGGGGCGGTAGGCGGGATGACGGGGAGTTCCACCAGGAGGGAGACCTCGATATCGTTGGCGCGCTCGCCTTTACGGATTTCGACCGAGGAGATGCGGCTGGTGGGAAGTTCCCGCTCCACCATGGAAAGCATCTGGAGACATTTTTGATAGTCGCCCACCATTCTGGCCCGGCCCGCAGCCCGCTGGGTGACGAAAACGGACTCCTTGTTCGGGGCGAGGGGATTCATGCCCTGGTCAAAGAACACAATGTTGGGAATTCGTTTGATGGTGGGGAGGAACGCATCCTTGGCTTTGAGTTCAGAATCGATTTTTTCGAACTCTGGAAGCCACATGCGGAAGTAGGTCCGCAGGGGGGCGGTGGTCTCCTTGGTTTTGGTGAGCACCATCAGGGCATTGGAGTGCATCTGGGTGGCGGTATTGAGCCTGGCTTCCGCGGCTTCGGCGGCTTCCTCGGCAGCCTGATGCTTTTTATGGAGCATGAGGACGCCCTGGCAGAACGCGATCATGACCGCAAAGAGGAGGACGCTGGCGAGGTGCTTCTGGTTCATGGGAAAAGGAGATGAGTTAAAGCTAGTTGCCTGGACGGCTGGTTTCGACGAAGACAGCGGTGTAGGTGACATCCCCGCTGCGGTTGCCGCGTTCGTTGCTCTTGGTGTCTTCCCGGAAGGGCTGATAACCTTCCTTGCGGAGGGCTTCGCGGGTTTCATCCACCTGGGTGCTGCCACCGTTGTTGATGAGCAGGGTCATATCAATGTGCTCGGGATTTTCCGGGGTGCGGGCGAGACGCAGGGAGGTCACCGTGTTGCCGGTTTTGATACTGTTGATGATGCTGGTGATCATGGTCATGAGCGGGCGGGTGGTCTGGACCCATGACCGGACTTCCTTGGCCCGGTTCTGCTCGTCATTGATGGCGGTGAGCTCGCTCTGGATCAGGGTGGTCTGGGCCAACTCGTCCTGTTCTCGGGCCAAGGCGGACTCTTCGGCGGCGATGGCCTGTTTGGTGTTGATAACGGACAGGGTTGCGAGGCCGATCGAGCCCGCCACTGCCGCATAGAAGAGGCAGGGAAGCAGAGCCATGAGGGCGGGGAGTGGCGGAGTCAGGTCCGGGCGCTCGTTCTTGAGATCATGGAGGACAGGAGGCTTCTTCATGGCGTTACTGGTCGGTGAGGAGTTTGGCGAGTTGCTGGGGAACCGTCACTTCGCTGAGTTGGGTCCCCGGGGAGCGGGCCTGGAGGAGTTCCGCGAAGTTGCTGCCCTGCTCGTCGTTCATGAAAACAACATGGGCGCCGGGGCCGGCGTTCTGGAGCAGCGGCATCAGAATATCAAGGACCGGGGCGAGGTCGTCGGTGTAGAGGTCGGAGCGGGAACGGAGTTCGGTCCAGTTTTCCTCGCGCTGGCTCAGGATCACCACCGAGCCCTCACAACAGGCGACCATCACCACATTGCCGAAGGGCTCTCCGGGATGGGACACGGCCCGGGCGGCCCGGGCTTCGGTGACCTGGGAAATGAGGTCGAGCAGCATGCCATAGATTCCAATCGAGATGCGTCCCACCTGCAGGCCGTGCTCGCGGAGCAGGGCTTCTGTTTTCACGATGGCATCGTCGTCGCAGGCCAGCAGCAGGCTGGTGTTGCTTTCCGGGTTGTGGATCAGGCTGTAGCGTTTTCCGCGTTCCGCTTTGGCCCCGAGGGCGGCTTTGGGATTGGTGCGGAGTTGTTCTTCCAAGCCGGCGCGGCGGCTCAGGTTCACTTCGAGGGTGATGACAAACCGGTGATTGAGGGAGACGGCGCACCAGCCCGTTTCGGTGTGCGTGCGGAGTTCGGTCCCCACGGTCGCGAGGACTTCTTTCAATTCGCCGTCCATGCTGCCGGCGTCGGTGAATTCCCCGCGTTTATCGAGCGACAGCCAGTTGACGCGGCGGCGGCTGACACTGAGGAGCAGGGTTTTTTCGCGGGGGAATCGCTTCCGCCAAGGGGCACCGCTGTCGTCCGGTTCCGGCCGGAAGGAGCGGAAGGTGAGGACATCTTTCAGGTCTTTGAGTTTCATGGATCGCGCGGGTTTGAGATATTAGTGAGGGCGGACGGTTTCCTGACTGAAGTAGGATTCGATCTCTCCTGCGCTGAAGCCGGTTTGTTCCGGGGGTTTGCAATACCAGCCTTCGCCGAAACGGGCTTCGAGGCTGCGCTCGAAGGTGAGCATGCCTTTTTTGAATCCAGTCTCGAGTTCCTGATCGAGCTTCTTGTATTCCCCGCGGCGGATCAGATTGGTGGTGGAGTCATATTGCAGGAGCAGCTCATGGATGCCGAAGCGGCGGCCGCGCTTCTCGTCAAACATCAGGCGCTGGCAGAGAATCATGCGCAGACAGTCGGCCAAACTCGCCTGGGCGGTTTCGAGGCGGTCGGAGGGGATCAACTTGAGGAAACGCTGCACGGTCTGGGAGGCCGTGGAGGTGTGCAGGGTGGCCACCACCACGTGTCCGGTTTCCGCCGCCTGGAGGGCGATCTCGGCGGTTTCCCCATCCCGGATTTCCCCTACCAGAATGACATCCGGGGCCTGACGCAGGGAAGCGCGCAGGGCCATGGCAAAGTCGAGGTCGTCCTCACCAATTTCCCGCTGGGACATCAGGGAGGGGGTGCCTGAGGGGTAAATGTATTCGATGGGGTCTTCAAAGGTCACCACGTGTTCGTCCCGCTGGCGGGCCCGGTGGAGGATCATGGAGGCGATCGTGGTGGATTTCCCTGAGCCAGTGGCCCCACAGACGAGGAAAAGTCCGTTTTTGGCTTCCATGAAGGCCTTCATGGCGGCGGCGGGGACGGCGATATCCTGAGGGGTGGGGATTTTGCTGGGGAGCAGACGCAGAACCCAGCGGAAGCGGCCCCGGGTGACCATGCGGTTCACCCGGAAGCGCAGCCCGGCAAACGACATGGCGTAGTCAACACAACCCGGTTCCACCTGCATCGGCTGGTCTGGCACGTAAACAAACTGGTCAATAATGAGGGACCCGTTCTGTTTATAGCAGATCGGCTCGTGCGGGGTGATGTAGAAATCACTCACCCCGGTGAGTTGGGAAATTTGGTGCACTCGTTGGCCGAGAGGGCTGCGTTCATCAATGTAGTCCATGATTCAAAATTGTTTTCACCGTAATCACTATAATCATGAGAATTCCAATGGAAAGCAAAAATTACGGCTTTTCGAAGTAATATGACGTTCCGGCGTGCAGATCGGGTGGTCCAGGCTGTCCAACAGGCACCGGAAGGCACCAGCGGCCTATCCCAGGACTGGGGCAGGAGAAGCAAAGTCCGCGGGGACGGGGCCTTTCCTGGCAGACCCGGCAAAGGAGGCCCGCGTTTTCGATGCAACGGGAGGGTTTTCCAGAGAACTCCGCCGGTGTTTCCATTCCAGTGGGTCCGCAGCTCTGCCCGTAGCCAGCGACAATTATAAATTCCCATGGCGACCATTAGCATTGACCCCTCGCGGCAATCGGGCCGCAGGGGCGGTTTCGGTGGAGTTGCCGGGCCCTCAGCCCGGGAAGATTCATGGGTGATCTAAATTCCTATAAGCAGGGGGCCGCCCCTCACAGCCCGCCGGGGAGAATTTTCTTGGCCGAGGGGCTGCCGTCGTGAGGGACAAGGGATGGCTTTTGAAAAAGCAGCCAATCTGGAAAATATAAAATAATCAATTTTTCCTAAATTCCACCTTGAAATCACATTATGGAATTTGTATTAAATATGAAGCTTAAGTGGAATCACTCTCCATTCGGCTCTCTTTTCAGCCAACCGTCAACTCCCCCAGCTATGAAAAACCACCTGAAATTAACGAGCTACCCGATCCGGGTAGCTGCTGTGGGACTGCTGGCTACGCTTGCGGCCATGCCTTTCGCGGCAGCTGGCATCTCTGAGGACCAAGCACTGGTCAATGCAAGCCCGGATTATGATGCCGTGCGCGAACGTCTGATCAGCGCCCCGGCCCTCGACCTGAATTTCGATAAAGCCAATCTGCGTGACGTGATCCGCATGCTGGCGACCAAGTCCGGGATTCATTTCATGTCCATGCCGATGCAGAAGGACCTCGACAAGCAGTTGGTGACCATCAGCATGAAGATGGCTCCGTTTGCGGCCTTGGAAACCTTGGCCAATGAAAACGGCATCGCGCTGGTTTATGACCGGGGCGTCTGGCACCTGCGGCCGTTTAACGACAGCGAAATGATCGCCCGCACCTACGTCATCAAATATAATACAGGCGAATTGGCCGAAACCACCGGGAGCGGTGCCGGCGGCAGTGGGTCGGAATCCGGCGGGTTTGGCGGTGGCGGAGGGGGGGGCGGCGGTTTCAGCGGCGGGAGCAGTGGTGGCAGCGGCGGTGGCATGGGCAACGGATTGGATCTTGGGGCCGCCGGCAATATCTTCAAAGTGGATGACAAAGAGATGGTCGAAAAGGTGAAGGAAATCCTTGGGACCAGCACCTCCGGTTATACTGCCAATTTCGCCGGTGAAGTCTCGGTGGATGAGTTTTCCAATTCCCCGATTCTGGTGCCCTCCCAGGCCCCGCGCGGGGAAGGGGAAGGCGGTGACAAACAAGGCGAGGCCAAAGTGGTGTGGAATTCAGACAGCAATACCCTTTTTGTGGTCGCCACCCGCCAGCAGCATCAGTTTGTCGAGCGCTGGATTTCCTCCATCGACCGGAAACAATCGCTCATCGCGGTGGAACTGAAGTTCGTCGAAACCACCAAGGACCCGAAAAACCAGTTGGGGGTCGATTGGTCCGGCACGTTTGACGGCGGGTTCAAGTTCTCCCTGAACACCCCGCCCACCACGGTGGACCTCAATGACATTGGAGCGACGGAACTGCCAACCGCCGCCATCCTCACCCCGGATGATGTCAACGTGAAGCTCAATTTCCTGCTCAAGGACCGGGAAACCAGCACCGTCAGCTACCCCCGCGTCCTCACGCAGAATAACCGTGAGGTTTCCATGCGCAGCGTGGTGAATTTCCCGGTGCTGGCCTCCAGTTCCTCCGTGAGCGGCGGGACCGGAACGGGTGCCAGCACCGCCAGCATCAGCTTTCTGCCCATCGGTACCACGGTCAACATCCTGCCCAAGCGCATCAACGACGACCGGGTGATCATGCACACCAAGATCGTGGTCGCCAACGTGATCGGAAATGAAATCATCGACGGTAATTCCTATCCCGTGCCCACCTCCCGGGTCTATCAGGCTCCTTTGGAAGTCCAGAGTGGCTATACCGTGGCGATTGCAGGTCTTGATGAGGCCACCGACGCCCGTGCCGGAACCGGCATTCCCGTGCTGAGCCGGATCCCGGTGGTGGGATGGGCCTTCAAGAACCGCTTCCGCGACCGCTCCCGGAAAAACCTCATGATTTTTATCACCCCCACCATCATGCCGGTCGATGGCAATGGCGTGGGTGAACGTCCGATCTCCGAACTGCCCCGCTTTCATGGTGATCAGGCCGTCGCAGCCCCCCGCATCCATCCCAATGGCGAACTGGAAGGCGGTGCGGCTGCCCTGGAGCAGGCCATCAAGTGGTGCGACCGCGAGGAGCGACGGATCCGCAACGTATGCGGGGAAGCCCGGGCGGCCACGCCGGGCGGCGCCTTCCAGCGCACCGAGTTCAACCAGTTGATTCAACTGGGCAAGGTCAACTACGCCCTGCGCCGCTACCTCGGCGGCCTGAAAAAGCAGGGTGCGGCCGACCCCGCCATGCTGCAATTGCCGGAGTGGAATCTGAATCAGATCCACCGCCGCACCCGCGGCCTCTGGCTGGAGCACTTCCGCCAGTCGCTCCACACCCCGGGCATTGGGGAGAATACCAGCCTCTATTTTGAGTAAGCCGGAAGAGGCCCTCCGAAAGATCGGTTAAAGAAGAGAGCATACCGGAGAACGGGGCATTCTGCATGGCAGGATGCCCGGTTTTGCATTCGCCGCTCGACAAGCCCTTCCCCACATGCCTAGTGATGACCGGATTTACCTACAAACCCCTTCCGGTGACGATTTCTTCAGACGCATGAAAGCCCATTTAATGTTCCACGCCATGACCTCCGAGACCAGCCATGCCATCACCGGCTGGCTGCGCGAGACAGAGAAGGCAGTCTTCCAGTCTGCGCTCGCCTCCCTGGCCGCCCAGCGTAAACTCCGCCCTATCTTTGTCGCCCGCAAAACCAAGACCGAGCAAATCGCTTGGATGGCCGAGCAACTCAAGTCCCGTCTCAATGAAGCGATTGGCGAAAATCTGCTGCAGATCTGGCTGATGAAAGGCCGCCCCGCCATGCTCATCAGCTTCCTGAACGCCCTCGGGGTAACCCATGACGGCCAAGGAGGCATCGAAGGCGATATTCCCGCCCAACTGGATCCTGCCAAGATCAAAGCCGGGGCCGACGCCCTGCTTGCCGCCCATCCCGCGGAAGAAGTGGCCATTTACCTGAATCTGTTCCAATTGCAGCAAATGGGCGGGTGGCCTGAACTCCAGGCCGTCCTTGACGCCGATCCCCGTCTCGGCTGGAGCGCGGTCTAGGAGGGGTTCCCCCTCCGCCACAATCCCTGATAGCTCCGCCGGAGCATGATCGTTTTACAAATTTCGCTCCGCCGGGTGGAATTCGTCAAACAAATGACGTTTTCACCAACGCTTTACCCGCGCATCGGCGAGTCAGGCACGTCCCGGCCCACCCGTTCCTTCCCCATCCACCACCGCGTTCTTTCCAGCTAGTTCCGTATGATTGAAATCACCTCCCTCAGTAAGCACTTCGGCCCGAAAGTGGCCGTGGATAATCTCTCCCTGACGGTTCAAAAAGGTCAGGTGCTCGGATTCCTCGGACCCAACGGGGCCGGAAAATCCACCACCATGCGCATGATCACCGGGTACCTGCCTCCGACCGCCGGAGCCATCACGATCGGCGGGGTGGACATGCTGGATGACCCCAATCAGGCCAAGGCCAAAATCGGCTATCTCCCGGAAAGCGCCCCGCTCTACGCGGATATGACCGTCGAGGGATTCCTCGCCTTTGCGGCCGCCCTGCGTGGTCTCAACGGCTCCGCCAAAAAAGCCGCGGTCGATAAAGCGATCTCCACCTGCTTCCTCGAAAAAGTCCGCGCCCAATCCATTGACACCCTGTCCAAAGGCTACCGCCACCGCACCTGTCTCGCCCAGGCGATCATTCACGACCCTGAAGTCCTCATCCTTGACGAACCGACCGATGGTCTCGACCCCAATCAGAAGGACGTCGTCCGCAATCTGATCAAGGAGATGGGTAAAACCAAGGCCATCATCTTCTCCACCCACATCCTCGAAGAAGTGGAAGCCTGCTGCACCCGTGCCGTCATCATCGATCAGGGCCGCGTCGTCGCTGATGGCACCCCGGACGAACTGAAACGCCGCGCCCTCCGCGCCGGCAGTGTCCACGTCAAAATCTCCGGTCAAGGCAGCCAGGCTTTGGCCGCTGACCTTGGAAAACTCGGCCATGCCGCCCGGGTGGAGAATCCCGCCACCTCCGGCGATACCTTCACCGCCACCGTTTTCCCCAAGTCCAAAACCGCCATCAGTGCGCTCTCGACCGAGATCTACGAACTCTGCCGCCAGCGCAGCCTCTTGCTCCAGGAACTCCACGAGGAACCAGGCCGCCTCGACGACATGTTCCGCGAACTCACCAGCCAGAACAAAGTCTGACCTGACCCCCACCTTCACCCTTTCCTAAAAAGTCATGCGTCACATCGGCATTATCTTCAAACGCGAGCTCGCCAGTTATTTCAATAACCCGCTCGCCTACGTCCTCGTCATCATCTTCAGCATTCTCTCCATGGGGCTGACCTTCGTGATCGGGAAATTCCTCGACCTCAACGACGCCTCCCTGACCAGCTTTTTCTGGTTCCACCCTTGGATCTACATGATCTTCGGCCCGGCCATCGGGATGAGATTGTGGGCGGAGGAAAACCGCATGGGTACCACGGAATTGCTCCTCACCATGCCCATTTCCGCCTGGCAGGCAATTGTCGGAAAATTCCTCGCCGCCTGCGTCGTGCTGGCCGCCGCCCTCGCCAGCACTCTCCCGATCGTCTACACCGTCTATCACCTAGGAAATCCTGATGGGGCGATGATCTTCAGTGGTTATCTGGGCAGCTTCCTGATTGGTGCTGCCACCATCGCCATCACCTGCGCCATCTCCGCCCTCACCCGCAGCCAGATCAGTTGCCTGCTCATTTCGGTGGTGATCTGCTTTATTCTGGTCCTCGCCGGTTTCCCCAGCGTCACGGATTTCCTTCGTCCCACCATGCCTTGGCTGGCGGATCTCGGAAACTCCATCAGCTTCTGGTGGCACCAGAGTGAAATGGCCCGCGGCCTCGTCCGCCTGCAATCCCTCGTTTACCTGATCACCCTCAGCGTCTTCTCCCTCTTTCTCACCAGCGTCATCATCCGATCCAAGCGGGCCTGATCCCTCTGGTCGCTCCAACCTTCCTTTTCACCCATTCCTTTTTAAACCATGAGCACTCCCACTCCTCCCAGTGGCTCCGCCCAGCCCCGCAAAAACAGCGGATGGCTTCTTACCGGCGCCGGCGTTGCCATCGTCGCTGCCATCTTTTTTGCCTTGAACTGGTTCTTCAGCCTCAGTTCGGCCAATCTCGACTTCACCGAAAACAAGGTGCACACCCTGTCTGAAGGCACCACCAACATCCTCAAACGGGTCGACACCGACGTCACCATCCAGCTTTTCGTCTCACCCACCGACGACCTGATGCCCCAATTCCGCCCGATCGTGAATCAGGTCGAAGGCTGGCTCCAGCGCTACCACGAACTCCAGCCGGAACACGTCAAGATCCAGAAATTTGTGGTCGAACCGGCCTCGGATGAAGAACAGGCCGCTCAAACCGTTGGCCTCCAACCCCAGCGGAACCAATATTTCGGCATCGCCATCACCTGTCTCGAAAAGACTTCCCTGATTCCCTTCGTGCCCGCCCTGATGGCCCCGGCAGTCGATCAGGACCGCATCGAGTTCGGCCTCAGCGCCGGGATTACCGAAGTCACGGCCCAGAAAAAGAAAGTGGTCGGTCTCATGACCCCACTGCAGATGAGCGGCAATGCCATGCCTTTTGGCGGCCGTGGCCAGCCCGCATGGGCCATCTACGAAGCCCTGAAGAGTCAGTATGAAGTCAAAATGGTTGATGTGAAGGTCAACAAGATCGAAGACGGCTTGGATGTCCTGCTTCTGATTCACCCTGCCGGAATCACTGACGAAGCTCAATGGGCGGTCGACCAGTATCTGCTCAAAGGCGGCCGGGTCATTGCCTTCCTCGATCCTTACAGCATCGTCGCCGCCCAAAGCGGTCAGCCCCAGCAGGGCATGCCCCCCGGCATGAGCCCCGGAGCCATCCCTACCGGATCCAATCTGCCTAAACTGCTCAGCGCATGGGGTTACACCTTTGAGAGCGATAAAATCGTCGCTGACCTGAACTACGCGACGCCCATGACGCCTGATTTCAGATCACCCATCCTCCTCACTCTCGGCACGGATGGCATCCGCAAGAACAGCGAAGTGACCAAGGAAATCAGTGACCTCTGGTTTATCTTTTCCGGTGCCTACACCGGCAGCCCGGCCACTGGCCTCAACGAGACCATTCTTCTCACGACCTCTGTGAAAAACCAGCTGGTGGATACCAGTTATGCCTCCGCCAATCCCAACAGCCAACAGGGGCAGGGCCAGATGCAGAACCTCATCCGCAGCTTCAAACCGGAAGGCAAGGAACGCCTCCTCGCGCTGGAGTTGACCGGTAAATTCAAAACCGCCTTCCCTGAAGGCAAACCAGCTCCCCCTCCGCCAGCTCCTCCCGGGGGTCCCGGTGGCGGTATGGGTGGTTTGCCCCCCGGCATGAACTTCGGTCCCCAGGGTGAAGAAGGTGCTCCCGGCACCCCGGCTCCCGCCGCCGCCGACGTCAAACCCGCCGAAGCCGCTCCCGCCCCCTCCCCCGAGGTCAAACCTGCGGCTGCCCCCCCCGCAGAGGCCACGCCCGCTCCTGCGGCCGAAGTGAAGCCCGCCGAAGCCCCGCCTGTGGCTGTTCCAGCACCCGCCGACGTCACCCCCGCCGAAGCTCCTGCCGCTCCAGCCCCTGCCGCTCCCGTCGCGGCCGAAACCAAGCCTGTGGAAGTCACTACTCCTCCCGTGGCCGTGCCCGACCCGCTTCTTCCCCCCCCGGCCGCCGCGCCTGGAACCCCGGCCCCGGCTCCGATTCCTGCCGCCCCTGCCGGTGATCCGAACCAGCCGCCCGCCCTCAAGGAGAGTGCCAAGGACGGTCTGGTTTATCTCGTCGCGGATAGCGACCTGCTTGCCGACATGCTCACCCCCCAGATTCTCCAAAACAGTAACCTGCCCTTCGCGCTGAACCTCGTGGACCAGGCTGCCGGTGACAAGGACCTGATGAGCATCCGCTCCCGTGGGTCTTCCCGCCGTCCGTTCGATACCCTGAATAACATCCGCTCCGTGGCCAACGAAAAGATCAAAGGAGACATCGAGGCCATGAACGGGGAAGTCGAAAAGATCAATACCAGCATTTCTGCTCAGAAGACCTCCAAGGACCGCAACCAGGCGCTCTTCAGTGGCCTCAAGGAAATGGAAGCCAAACAGCGTGAAATCAGCAAACGCATTTACGAGAAGCAAAAAGAAGCCAACAAGGAAGTGAAATCCAAAGAGAACTTCATCCAGTGGATGAACATTCTCCTCATGCCCCTCCTCATCGCCGGCATCGGTCTGGTGGTCTGGGTCCTCCGCAAAGTTAAAACCTCCGCCCGCTAAACGATGAAGAAAAATCAACTCATTCTCCTGCTGGCCGTCCTCGCTGTTACTGGCGGAGCCGCCTTTTGGAAATACAGCAAACGCTCCAGCGCCATCGGCAACGTCCCTGGCGAAATCGGTAAAGACCTCCTGAAAAACTTCAACCCGGCGGATGCCACGGCCTTCACCGTGAAGGACTCCAAGGGTGAAGTGCTGATCGAGCAGAAGGACGGGAAATGGATCGTTCCCGCCCGCGACGGCTTCCCCGCCAGCATTGATGCTGTCAACGAGCTCCGCGACAACTCTGCCTCCCTCAAAATCGGCGAAATTCAGAAGGTCGGCGAGTCCCAGTTAGGCCGGCTCAAGTTGAAAAAACCTGGCGACGGCAGCGAAGAGGAAACCGGAACCTTGGTTTCCTTCCGCGATAGTTCCGGCAAGGAAATCAGCGCGTTCATCGCCGGCAAGGTGCTGTCCAGCGATGACACCCCTCCCGGTGGTTTCAGCATGTCCCCCACCGGTCCGAAGTCCCAATATATCAAAGTCGCCGGGGTTGAAAACGTGGTGTATAAAGCCCGCGATGGGTTCACCCGCCTTGAAACCGATCTCAAAGGCTGGCTCGACAAAACGGCCTTCATCAAGATCGACAAAATCAAATCGGTCGCCGTCACCGGCAAGGAGTCCGCCGAGTCCTGGACCATCTCCCGCGAAACCGAAACCGGGGAACTGAAGCTGGAGGCTCCCGCCACCGGCGAGGAATTCGAAGCCGCCAAGGCTTCCCCTGTCTCCACCGCCTTCTCCTTCGTGCAGTTCAATGACGTCCTGCCCGCCGCTGAAGCGGCCAAGGCTGCCCTCGACCAGCCGGTCCGCTCGGCGGTGATCACCACCTTTGACGGCTTCACCTACACCATCAAAGTAGGGGCCGCGGACGGCGAGAATCATTTCATCTCCTACACCATCGACGGCAAGTTCGAGGAAACCCGCACCCCGCCGGAACCAAAGGAAAAAGATAAACCCGCCGAAACCGAAGAGGAAAAGAAAAAGGCCGATGAAGCCTTCGCCACCGCCCTCGCGGCCAAGAAAAAGAAGCTCACCGAAGAACAGGCGACCGTGGGCCGCATCTTCAGCATCGCCAAGTCCTCGCTCGAACCCATCCTCAAATTGCGTCCTGACTTCATGAAGGACAAACCCGCGGCGGTCGCCCCGGGCACCCCCGCGACGGATCCGGAATTCGGCAACAAACCCCCGCTGCCCGCGCCTGGCGGTCCCCGTATCGAAGCGGTCACGCCGCCTATCAGCGTCGAAACGCCTCCGGCCAAATAGCCCCTCTCATCGGACGCGCCGACCAGCCTCCAAACCCTCACCAAGCGACTGGGCCAAAAGCCCAGTCGCTCTTTCGTTTCCCTCCATTGCCATCCGTGCTTCTCCGCCCTATGGTAGCCCCGCAGATTTGGCCGTGAACACCCGGGAAACAGCACGCCGATCTGCTTCCACTCACTTGGGGAGTACGCCCCGCTCCCCTCCCTTTCCGGTCCCATTCCTCATCTCCGCCCCCACCGTTCCTACCGCATGATTCTCCCATCCGACTCTGACCTTCCCCCCGACCGGAACGATGGCGATGAGCCTTCGGAGGAACCGGATGACGCCATCAATTGGTGGGAGGCAGGAGACGATGACGAACAGGATCCCGATCTGGCGGGTCTCCCGGATGAGCTGGATGATGTTCCGGATGAGCTCGACGACCCCAACGCCCCACAGCTGCAATCCGTCGCCGGCCCCGGCTGGCGGAATGATCTCTACAAAGACCTCATCGAAAGCCTCCGGGACCTTGAAGCCATCGAGGATCCCGATGACGAATTTTCCCCGCCGGAGCCGCCCGATCTCTACACCTTTTTCGGTGAACTGGCGGCGCTCCGCCAGGAATTCCGCCACGATGGGCAACGCACCCACGAAACCCTCACCAAATTGGCGACATTCCTTCCCAGCGCTCCCGGCTCCGGCGCGCCCGTCCGCCGCTCCGGAAAATCCGGTTCGTCTCCCGAAGCCTGGCCCCTTGAAACCTGCCTCGCCCTCGTCAGTACCTGGGACCTTCTCCCACAGGCTACTGCTGCCGGCGCTTTCGAGTCCTCCCTGAACCCTCTCCTCCAAGCGGCCGGTCTCACCCGCGTTCCTACGGTGGGCCAGCCCTTTGACCCCGCCACCATGACCCTCGCGGGCACCGAGCCTGGACCCAAAAAGTCTCCATCCGGCAAGGTGCTCCGTGAAATTTCCGCCGGCTTCCTCCGCGCCGGAATGCTCCTGCGGCCCGCCAGCGTCATCGTCTCGGCCTAGCGTTTCCTATGAATATCCATTGCCCCTTTTGCCGCAAGAAAGTGCCACCCGGCAATGCCCGGCGTTGCCGGCATTGCGGCTGTGAAGTTGCCATGCTCCGGCAGATCACCTCCGCCGCCCGCGATTCCCTGCAACTGGGCCTCGAAGCCCTGCGCGAGGGCCGGGACCGGGATGCCCACGAATTCGCGTATGAAGCCTGGGGCCTGCGCCACAGCCGCGAAGCCGCCGCGATCGGACTGCTTTCTGCAATCGGCTTGAGCGACCCGATCGAAATCCCCCGCTGGATCCGCCGCCGCCGCGCCGTGGTGATCTGAAGGGGCCCCCTTGTTTTCTTTGCCACCAGTGGCGCGGATCACTTCGGGGTGGATCGTCCCATTATCACTTGGTGGATTGATCAATGGTTTGAGGGGCGGCCTGCTGCTTGGCATGGAGGAGCGTCTGCCACTCTTGCTGGGATGGGTCCAGTTGGCATGCACGTGTCAGGGCTTCGATACCTCCGTCCACTTGTCCGGCTTTGAAGCGGATTTCCGCCAGGACACGCCATGCCTGAGGGTAATCCGGCCGTACCGACACCGTCTGCATGACCTCTGCTGAAGCAGCTTCATAGTGGCCCTGACCGGACAACGCCAAAGCCAAATTGGTCCGTGCCAGCAGGTGGGAAGCGTTCAGGCGGAGCGCCTCCCGGGCGGCCCCCTCCGCTTCGGCGTAAGCGTGGCGGCGCAGCAGAGCCACCGCGAGGTTGTTAAAAGCACTGTCCTGATGCTTGTCGCGCTCCACTGCTTCCCTCAGCACCTGCTCCGCCTCCGTATTTTGACCCAGGGCAAGCAGGGCCATGCCAAGATTGATACGTGCATCTGTCAGTTGGGCATTCAGTTCCAAGGCTCTGGCAAGAACGGGGATGGCTTCAGCCGGATGACCCTCTGCTAAAAGGGCGGTTCCCAGTTGACCATGGCCATACCAACTCGCGGGATTCACCCGGACCACATGTTGAAAAAGCGGGATGGAATGACTCCAAGCGGCCAGATAGTTCCTCGCCTGCAGTCCAAGGAGGCACAGCCCAAGTTCACAGCGCCGCGCAAGATATGAAGCACCGTGCCTTCCCTCAGGGCGCGGCGCGCAGGCGGAACCAACGTCTGGGAAACTCTTCCAATCCACCCGTGGGCCGGAGCGTCACTTTTTCTGTTCCGTCCGTCCATGGGACCGCGGACTCCTCCACCAAACCCGTGGATTGCCAGTCCTTCGCTGGATCCGCCGTCCACTCGGCCGTTGGAGCGGATCCGATGATCCCCGGGCGGCGGTGATAGTGAAAACGGGGCAGTCCATCCGCACCAAACGTGACTTCGGGAGCTACGGGGGAGTTCCCATCCAAGGGAAAACCGCCCAACCAAAACTCCAGCCCATTGGCGATGCCATCCCCATCCGGATCGGCGGTGAAGCCGGCGATGCCGGGATCTCCGTGCTGCCCGGGGCTGAAAAGCCTGTCACTCCAAAGTTGATAGTCCAGACCCTGCGGTTTATATACGGCATCAGTCCGGAGGGGGTCCCGGACTTCATAACCATCCGCACTGGAGAGTGAAGCGGCGGTGAGACTCAGGGGAATTTGCACCATCCCGGCCGCGCGGGGCAGGACCCGGAAGGACAGGGTCGCAAGCGTCAGAGGCCCCCCGCTTTCACCGAAACTCCGGGGACCGCTCATGGCAAAGGTCAACCGGTTCAGCCCCCGCTCTGCTCCTTCCATCGTGCCAGTCCGTTGGTTGATTCCAGCGGGAACGTTATCCGCCGGAACCACAGGAACCGCCCCTTCCGGCTGCAGGCAATCTGCGGGGAAATCGACCGCAAAGGAGCATCCCGGAAGGGGTTCAGTCAGGTGAGCGGTTCGAATTTGAATCTTCAGAATCCCTCCAGGCAAAACCTCAGGATTCAGCACCACCATGGAAAGACGCTCGGCATCCCCATCGGCATTCTGCACTTCGCGGGGTGCCGGTCCGGGCTGCGGTGCCGGGGCGGGGTCCGCTGGGATATTCGGATCCAGCAATGCCGCCGCGCGAAGCAGTTTGATCACGTCGCCCGTGTCCATGCCGCCACTGGCGTTCAGGTCGTTCAACGTCTGATCCCACGGGCTTGCAGCGTCGATCCCGGCCAGCAGGCGCTGGAGAAGCATGGCGTCCCCCACATCCCACCGGCCGTTGTTATTGATATCCCCGGCATGGCGGCGGGGCTGCAGGGTCAGGCTGCGGCCTTCCGCATGCAGCCCCGCAGTGATGGGATTTCCTTCATCATCCGATACCTGACTAACCTTGAGACTGAACAGGGTTTCCAACGGCACGGTGCCGAAACTCCGCGAGCGGAACCGGATCGTTCCCAACCGCGTGGTTCCCTCGGGCAAGGGCGGACCCGAAGTGGCCAGCGTAAACCGGAGTTTGTCCGGAACGCTGGAATTGGATTCCACCAGATAGAGCGCCAACGCCGCGCTGGGCAGGAATACCGGCGTCTGGAAACGCTGCGCCGGCCATTCGATCTCAAAAGTCATTCCTCCAAGGCCGCCCAGGCTGACGGCCTCCACCCCCAGGCTTGCCACGCGGGCTTCCTCCCCCGTCAGCGGACCCGTGAGACGGAAAATATGTTTTGGACTCCAAGTGATGACTATCATTTCGTTCGTCACCAGACGGCCTCCTGTCGCCCGCAGCGTGAAGCGGTTCTCCCCCTGCACGAGAGGTAGATTGTCGAAGCGGAAGGCCTGGCCGGACACAAGGGAACGGGAAGCGATTTTCTCCCCCGCTGCGTTCCGCAGTTCCAGGAGAATGGTCGAGGCCTCGTCGGAAACCGTGCCGCTGATGACTCCGGGGCGGTCCAATATCGTGGTCGCGGCAAGGTGATCCAGAATCACTGAGGGCGGAGCAGTGTCCGCAATCACCGTGAGGCTGCGTTGGATCTCCACCGCGGGAGCCACGTTGCTGTTTCCTGGCTGACGGGCGGAAAACACCACTTCTCCCGGCGCTTCCGGATAGTAATATCCATCACTGAGACTGCCTGGACCGGAAATCTGTGTGATCGTCACCGGCAGTCCGCTGGTGGAGAAAGCCGCCACCGGGATACGCTCTGTGTCCTCCCTTGCACCGGTAGGCAAATCAAAAGTGATGGACTGCGAGGTGGCGAATTTTGCGGTCACCACATATTGGCCATTCGCTGGATTCAGCAGTAGGGCCGGCAGCATCTCCGAAGTCATCTGGACCGCCTGGCCCACCGGATGAAATTCGAGCTGCCAGGAATGAAAGCTATGCCCTCCCCCTGGGGTGGGGGCCGCCAGGAGGTTGATAGGCTGGTTCACGGGAAAAAATCCATCCCCTGCCGCTCCGTTGATGGAGCCATTGCCTTGGATGCGAAAGCTGATTTGCGCCAGACCCGGGGCATCGCTCACCGTCACCGATCGGGTCGCGGGGGGAGCTGCGAGATAATTACCGGCCCCGCCGATTTGGTTCGCGTCCAACACCGCCGTGCCTGCCGCCGCCGGGAAGTAGGTGGAACCCTCCACCCGTCCGGGTCCGCTAACGAGGCGGAATGTCACCGGCTGCCCCGAAGTGGCCATGGCCTCCAGTGCCACCGGATCCCCATTTTCCTCCGTCGCTGCGGGCGGAGTGAATGCGATGGTTTGCTGCAGGATGACGGGCCGCACTGCGATCCAACTGGTGTCGCTGCCATCATAATCAGACGTGGCTACCTCGCTCACCAGTACGGTATCACCCTCCGCGTTCACATCCTGCACCATGTTGAAGATCAGAGGCGGCAGCCAGGCCCCCTCTTCGGTCAGCCAGGATGCCAAGGGCACATTCAATGGCGCAGGCCCATCCAGCTTCCACACCGTCGGCTGATACGACGTCGAACCCGTCGCCACCCGGGCATTCTCGGAAATGCAGAAAACGTTGGTCGGCAAGGTGCCGGGCAGGGGGGTCCAGATGCCTTGTTTATGGAGGGCGGCAATCTGCGTCGTCGGGCTGGGAGTTTTCTCGAAAGTAGCCACCAGGACCGATCCATCCCTGCTCGTTCCGGCAGGAAAATTCAGCGAACTCGCAAAGGGATAAAACCACCAATCCGCAGACATCGCGGACTCACTCCTCGTGTTGGCCGCGCGGTCATAGGTCACCAGACGGTTTGGTGAGGTGAGGAAGCTGTAGAATATCCGTCCATTTCCCGATAGAGCCCCGTAATATTCGTAAGGCACCCCCATGGCAGGAAAGCCTCCGGTGCGGGAACCCACCACGACCAGTTCCTGTCCCTGGGGGTCAAAACGGGCCGCCCCCATCACCGTCCCATCGCCCGAAAGATCCCGAACATAGATCAGGGATGGCCGCCCGATGCTTCCGGAATTGCGTCCAAAGAATTTTGTGCCTCCTTGGGCGTTCCATTCCAGAGAGGGTGCCTCATCTGAAGCGTTGCCAATCGCGGTCTGGTGGTCCTCCGACATGGCGATCAGCCGGCCGGGTTGACTGCTGACCGAAGTGATCACCCGCGTCTCCCGCTCCCGGAATGCCGGGGTGCCTGCTCCCGAGGCCGCGTTGATGGCACCCAGCGCGTATTTCCCGTCAGGCGAAAGCCGGTAGGCGCGGAAGTTCTCGCCCCGCACTGGAAAAAGCCTCACCGGGGGGCTGGTCCCGAAAATGGCGGAAACCGCCATGGTTCCTGTCACCGTGATCCGCAGGCTGGTTTTACCAGTCCACCGTTCATGGGCCGGCACACTGCCACCCCATGCCCGCAGCCAGGTGCCCGGTCCAGGCGTAGCAGTGATCGTCACCTCCGTGCCGTCCGGCACCGCTCCTTCTCCAGGACTGGAGGAAAGACTGCCTCCCCCAGTGGCTGTTAGGGAAAGCGATCCGGCATCCGCGGCCGTAGCCGTCAATACCGCCGTCAGGAAAAATCCCGCGAAGCGGAGGAAAAGAAGGCGTGCGGCGGATGGCATGGAGTCCTGATAACAGTTTCCATTTTTTTGGCAATAAATATTTCAACGCCCGCCCCCTTTGGTGAACACGCCAGCATTTTGAAAGGGGTAATCTTCCCTGCCCCTTGCTCCGCCGCCAAAGCCACCACCCTCCACCCCGCCCAAGTGTCTTCCGCCGAAACCCTCTCCCCCTGCTTCGGCAAAAATTCCCCCAAATGCACCGATATCCTCCGCGCCCTCGGGCGGTGATAGTCAAAAATCACTGAAACTCGGAACGAACTTTTTGCGGATAGGATATAGACGTCTTGAAGCAGGTTACTAGCGACATCCGTGGTCAATGAAAGTTGACTCTCACTGTGTGGATTTACTTCATGAGCAGCGCTGTTTCCCAAAGTCCTGATTTTATGTAGAATATCCGCCCGAGCTTGCGTCAAAACGCCCTTATTGATTAAATCATTAATCTTGGCATATAAGTCATTCCCCCCAACTTTGCTCTCTTTGCAAATTGATTCGAGCACCCCACCGGCCGACGAACTTTGATCTGCCCTTGGAAGTGGTGGTGGCGCGGATGGAACGGGCGCTCGGGGCGGAGACCATATCCTTGCTGCGCAAGCAGTTGGACTTCTGGCAGCGGGCGGGCCTGGACTCCCTGATTGAGGAGTGGCGGCACAAACAGCTCGCCCGGATGTTTTCCCTCAGTGAATTTGTTAAGCTCATGAAGTTCCGATTCACCCGCTGGTACAACCGCAAAACGGGGCGCAAAGGCGGACTCTGGGAGAGCCGGTTCAGTTCCACGATCGTGGAGGAAGAGGAACGGGCGCTGCGGACCATGGCCGCCTACATCGATTTGAATCCGGTCCGGGCGGGCATGGTTGCCGATCCTGCCGATTACCGCTGGAGCGGCTATGCGGAAGCGATGGCGGGCAAGGCCCGCGCTCGGCGCGGCTTGGTGCGGATCATCGGGCAGATGGCCTGGCCACGGGAAACCGCGGCGGGAGCAGAACCTTGGGGCGGGGCCGTTTTTCCGGTCGTGGTGGAGCGCCGGGCGCTGGTCTTTTACCGGGCCATTCTGGGCGGACAGGGGACCGCCTGATCCCGGGAGGATGGCACGGTGATGCGACGCGGGGTGTCCGAAAAAACAAGGGAACGCCTGACGACTCCCAATGAGCGGCGGCTGGCGGCTGAAGTCCTGACCTGCCGGGTGCAGCACTTCACCAAAGGCGTGATCCTCGGCAGCCGGTCCTTTATTGATGAATGGTTTGCCCAGCACCGGTCGATCGTGACCGGGCGCAGCCGGACCGAACGGCAGCGCGGTTCCAAACCACTCGGCAGACCCGCCTTGCGCGGGCTGTATGCGTTCCGGGATCCGAAGGGATGAAGCTGGGGGTGATTGTTGCTAGTGAAATCCATCTTCCCGGCTTCCTGAGCTGAAGATTCCGGAAGCCCTGAATTTGTTGGCGAAGTTTTGGGCCTCTGCGCCAGATCCGCGAAGCAGCCGGGAGCGCCTGGTCCGTCCCCGGCGCGTCCACGTTTTATTTCGAGAATTCAATTTCCCAGCTAAATTACGAAGGAAATCAGTCGCCACGGGTGATGCGTCCCGCTGCGGGCGGGTGTTCGGGAGTTCCTCGTAATTTTACGATTACTTCAGGCTGGAAAAAACCCGCTTTATTTTCCCACTCCGGCAATTATGGTTTTTCTCATATGAGTCGTTCAGTATATTTGTTTTGCGCTTTGTTGGTAATCTCCGTGATTCACCAGTTGCCTGCGCAGGTCACCTTGCGGCCCTCGAAACCTGAATCGACGGCGCCGGCACCGGCGCCTGCGTCTCGCGCGGTCACCACCGCGTCTCGTGGGGTCACCCCCCCGGTCGTAGCCAAGCCGGCTGATCAGAGTACCTTGAAGTTTGACGCCGAATCGAAGGAGTATCATGCCAAGCCAGGCGAGGCCTCGGCCACCTTCAGTTTCAACATCACTAATGTCTCCAAGGCCGAGGTGAAGATTACCGCGTTGCGGATGTCGTGCGGTTGCACGGTCGCGCACTTGCCGCCTTTGCCGGATCAACCTTTTGTCCTGTCGCCCGGCTCGAACGTCTCGGTCGGCGTGACCATGGATTTGCGCGGCAAAATGGGAGCAGTGACCAAAACGCTCCGAGTAGAGTCGTCCGCGGGTTTCAAGCCCCTGCTGGTGCGTGCCAATATTCCTCCGGGGGCCAACCCCGCGGCGGCCACTCCGCACGGCGCTCCGGCCACTCTGCACGTCGCTCCTGCGGTTCCGAACGTGATGGGCGACCGGGCGAAGAACATCCAGAGCGCGCTGGCGGACCGCCAGGCGGTGTTCAAGGGCGATTGCGCGAAGTGCCATGTGGACCAAGGCGTGGGCAAGTTGGGGAAGGAGCTGTATATGGCTGACTGCGCTATTTGCCATGACGCCGAACATCGCGCCGCGATGGTGACGGATTTGAGAGTGCCGCGCGAGCCGCGCGATCTCGCCTATTGGCAAAAGTGGATCACGGAAGGCAAGACGGGCACGATGATGCCGGCATTTGCCGCGGCGCAGGGCGGGCCGCTCACGCAGGAGCAGGTGGATTCGCTGACGGTCTATCTCTACGCGAATTTCCCCAAGAACGTCGATCCGAAGAAAACCGCGACGAAAATCGTCTCGCAACCAGTCAGCCCTTCCCCCGTCTTGCAGAAGAAGTAAGCCGCCTTCATCGCTTTAGCGACGCAGCCAACAACATCAGTAAGGAAAAGCCCGGGCGCACCTGACCACCCCAACGAACACCGGCCGGCCAACGGGGTTTTGGCACGCCGGGTGCCGCATTTCACCAAAGGCGTGATCCTGGGCAGCTGGTCCTTTATTGAAGAATGGTTTGCCCAACACCGCACCATCGTGACCGGGCGCAGCTGGACAGAACGAAAACGTGGCTCAAAACCACCCGGCCGACCGGCTTTGCGCGGGCTGGATGCGTTCCGGGATCTGAAGGGATGAAGCCGGGGCGATTTCTGTTGGAAACAGAATCTGTCTTCCCGGCATCCTGAGTTGAAGGTTCCGGAAGCCCATAAATTTGTTGGCGAAGTTTCGGGCCTCTGCGCCAGATCCGCGAAGCAGCCGGGTGTGCCGTGCCTTTCCCGGCGCGTCCGCGTTTTATTTAGGGAGCGGCTTCGGCTCGCCTTGGGGGGCTGGTTTGGCGGCTGGTTTCGGTTCGCCGGGGTAGGGCGGATTGATCCAGGCGCCGGGGGAGACTTCCTTGATATTGGGCGGGGTGTCGGCGTGGACGAGTCCCATGGCCCAGGCGAGACCGCCGGTCAGCACGTCCTGAAAGAGGGGATTGGTCCAGACATCCTCGCGATGGCCCATGCTGGTGTAGAAGACCCGGCCTTTGCCCTCATTCCGGGTCCAGGTGGAGGGATAGGGCGGGCGTTGATACTCGATGCCTTGCATGGCGGGCGCGTCCTGGAGCAGGAGGACGTGCACATCCTCCCGGAAGTCCTTCAGGGAATACCATTCCTCATGCAGGTCAAAGCTGGCCCCCAGTTTTTCCATGCCAGGGAATTTAGAGTCGATCACCGTATTTTTTGCCATCTGCTGGGCCCCATGTTTGATGAATTCCGCCCCCAGCAGGCGGACGTAGCTGTCCGCTTCGGCACCGTGGTTCAAGTAGCGGTCCGGTCCCTTTTTGGATTCATTGGCGGTGTGGAAGGTATCGGTGGCGGAGTGGGTACCCGCGAAGGCCCCCCCGTTCTTCACATAATCCAGCAGCGCCTGTTTGCCGGCGGCGGACATCGGCGGTTGTTTGTCAGTGCCTTCGCTGGTGAGGTCGCCGGTGGTGTAAAAGAGCACCGCATCAAATCCCTTGAGATACTCCGGGCTGAAGAGTGAGCCATCCTTCGAAAAGGTAAACTCCCAGCCGTTTTTGGTCCCCAGTTCCAGCAATTGTTTTTCTGCCCATGAGGGTTGGCCCTTTTTCCACGAAATCACCGAGTGCTCGAATCCGCTGGATTTGGAAAAGAAGAGGATTTTCTTTTTCGCCGCCGTCACCTTGGCATCGGCCGCCGGGGTGGGGGAGAGGGGGAGGAGGAAAACAGCGGACGCCCCAAGGGCGAGAATCGGGCAGAGCAGGCGAAGTGTCATGGGCCGCTTTCAGATAATGGAGACCTTCCCACAAGGATAACTTTCTACGGACCTCCGGATGTCCCGGTCCTGCTGCCTCCGGGCTGGAATATCAGAGTGGACCGGTTTCCGTGGGTGGTGGACTTTATGAAGGGCCTGATGCCGGTTTTTGGAGGGCCGTGTGGTCCGGCGTCACCAACCGCACGGAAAAACTCCCCTCTGCTCTGCGTATCGTGTCCAGCGATGCATGGGAGGACTGGACCTCAGGCTCCCTCCCTTAAAATCCTCCGATGAAACTCTCCGCCCTGCTGCTCACTCTCCTTTGCGTTGCTCTGCCAGGAACCTTGGTGGCCGCGGCCGGGTCAAGGCCCAACTTCATCTTCATCAATATTGACGATCTGGGGTATGCCGATATCGGGCCGTTTGGGTCCACCTTGAACCGCACCCCCCACCTCGACCGGATGGCCCGGGAAGGCCGCAAGTTGACCTCGTTTTATGCGTCACCGGTGTGTTCCCCCTCCCGGGCGTCCCTGATGACTGGATGTTATCCCAAACGCGCGCTGCCGATTCCCCATGTCCTTTTCCCGGGGGATGCGGTGGGTCTGGCTTCCGCCGAAGTCACGGTGGCGGAGGTGCTGAAGACCGCCGGTTATGCTACTGGGATCGTGGGCAAATGGCACCTCGGCGATCAACCGGAATTCCTGCCCAACCAGCAGGGATTCGACCTGCATTTTGGGCTGCCCTACTCCAATGACATGGGCCCGGCGGAGGATGGGGTGAAAAGCGACCTCGGCAAACCCCTGCCAGCTGCGAAAGGTAAAGGCCAGCCTCCGCTGCCCTTGTTGCGCAACGGCAAGGTGGTGAAGCGGGTGCTGCCGGAAGACCAGCAATCCCTCGTCGAAATCTACACGGAGGAAGCCATCAAATTCATCAAGGGGCACAAGGACGGGCCGTTTTTTCTCTATCTTCCCCACAACGCCGTTCATTTCCCGATTTACCCTGGCAAAGCATGGGCCGGCCAATCGCCCCATGGGCTGTATTCGGATTGGGTGGAGGAAGTGGACGGGAGCGTCGGGCGCCTGCTCGACGCGGTCCGGGACCACGGGCTCGCGGAAAAAACCCTCGTGATTTTCACGAGTGATAATGGCGGCACCCCGCGCGGCGTGAATGCCCCGCTGCGCGGGAATAAAGGGTCCACCTGGGAAGGGGGGATGCGGGTGCCCACCATCGCCTGGTGGCCGGGCCAAATCCCCGCCGGCACCACCAGCGATGTCATCTGCGGCATGTTTGATATCCTCCCTACCTTCGCTGCCCTTGCCGGGGGCAAGGTTCCGGACGACCGCAGGATCGATGGGGTCAATATCGCGGCGCATCTGACCGGAGACGCCGGATCGAAACCTGCCCATGAGGTCTTTTATTATTACCGTGGGTTCGAACTGGAAGCGGTCCGCGACCTGGAATGGAAACTGGTGCTGCCCGCTGCCCGTCCGGGTGCCGGGCTGAAACCAGGCAAGGCCGCCCCAGCCGCGGCGAAACCAAGCACCAGCCCGCTGCTCTTTCATCTCAAAACCGACCCTGGGGAAGCCACCGATGTCGCGGCGGGGAATCCTGAAATTGTCGCCCGGCTGGAACAGCGGATCGCGGACATGAAAGTCGATCTCGGCACCAGTGGTCCGGCCCCCGGGTCCCGTGCCCTCGGCAAGGTGGAAAACCCCCAGCCGTTGATCGGTCCGGACGCCCCCTGATCCCCTCGTGGCCAAACCAATGAAATCCCTCCGGCAAATCTCCATGGCAACCGCTGCATGGATTGCCGTGCTCCAGGGGATGCTTCCCATGGCCGGAGCGGCATCCCCTTTTGAAGACACCGTCCGGCCCATTCTGGAGAAAAACTGCTGCTCCTGCCATGGTCCGGAAAAACAGAAAAGCGGCTACCGGCTGGATGTGAAATCCATCGCTCTCACCGGTGGCGAGGGGCACGCCCCCAATATCATCCCCGGAAATGCCGCCGCGAGTCCGCTGATGAAATTCATCACCGGCGCGGACAAGGACCTGATCATGCCGCCGAAGGGCCAGCCCCTGTCACCGGCTGAAATCGAAACGGTCAGGGCCTGGATTGAGGACGGAGCGCCCTGGCCGGATTCGGCGAGCGTCCCGGTCAACGATCCACTGGATTGGTGGTCGCTGAAGCCCATCACGAAGCCCGCCCCACCAACGCTCCCCCTGGCGGCGCATCCGATCGATGCTTTCATCCAGGCGAAGCTTGCGGAAAACGGCCTCGCGCCGTCACCGGAAGCCGATGCCCGGACCCTGGGCCGGCGCCTGTATTTTGACCTCACCGGCCTGCCGCCCTCCCCGGAGGAGATCGGGGCTTTTGCCGCGGACTCTTCCCCGGAGGCCTATGCACGGCTGGTGGACCGGTTGCTGGCTTCGCCCCGCTATGGGGAGCGTTGGTCCCGGCACTGGCTGGATGTGGTGCATTACGGCGACACCCATGGATATGACAAGGACAAGATCCGGCCTAACGCCTGGCCGTACCGTGACTATGTGATCCGGGCGCTGAACGCAGACAAGCCCTACGCCCGGTTCGTGCAGGAACAGATCGCGGGGGATATTCTGTTTCCGGATTCCCCTGACGGGATTGAGGCGCTGGGTTTCATCTCCGCCGGCCCATGGGATTTCATCGGACACGCCGAGGTGCCGGAGACCAAAACCGACGGCAAGATCGCCCGTCATCTGGACCGCGATGACATGGTAGCCAACGCCATGGGCACTTTTGCCAGTCAAACGGTGCATTGCGCCCAGTGCCACCACCACAAGTTCGATCCGATCCCGCAGGAGGATTATTACAGCCTGCAGGCGGTCTTCTCCGCGCTGGACCGGACCGAGCGGAAATACTACCGGGACGGGGCGGTCCATGCGCGCTATCAAAACCTCCTCCGGCAGCAGAAACAGGATGTCGAGGCCTTGGCCGCCTTGGACGCAAGTCTGCGGACGAAGGCGGGTGGAGCCCTTGCAGCGTTGGAGTCAGATGACAAAACGGTGTCCATCCCGGCCCATGGCTACCACAGCGCCATGGCGGCCACAGAGGGGGATGTGAAATGGGTGCAGGTCGATCTCGGACAGCCGGTCAGGATCGGAAGGGTCTCCCTGCTGCCCTGCCATGACGATTTCAATGGCATCGGGGCCGGCTTCGGTTTCCCTCTTCGGTTCCGCATTGAGGCCAGTGACGATCCGGAGTTCCTGGCCGGCGTGCAACTGCTGCCGCAGCACCACGGACTGACCTTCAACGCTGACTTCAAAAATCCTGGACTCACGAGGTTCGACACGGATGGCGGAAAGGAAGAAGCCGGCATCACCGGCCGGTATGTCAGGGTGACGGCAGTGAAACTCGCGCCGCGCCAGGGCGACTTCATCTTCGCTCTGGCAGAATTGCAGGTCTTCGACCGTGCCGGAAAAAATGCTGCGCAGGGCCGGCCTGTGATGGCGCTTGATTCCATCGAGGCCCCGCCCCGCTGGCAAAAAACAAACCTGACCGATGGTCTCGCTCCCGCAGACCCCGCGGCACTCCAGCGGGAGCGCGAGGCTTTGCTGCTGGCCGTGGCGGATGAGGCCACGAAGGCGCAGCGGATGGCTTTGGTGGCCAGCACCGCAAGTCTCGCGGCAGAACTGAAAAGCCTGCCCGCGCCTGATTCGGTGTATGCCGGCGGCATCCATCAGGGGACAGATGCCTTCAAGGGCACCGGCGCCAGCGGTGGCCAACCGCGTCCGGTTTTCCTGCTGGCGCGCGGGCAGGTCACGCACCCGGGCCGGGAAGTCAGGGCCGGGGCTCTGTCCGCCCTGACCTTTGCCCCGGCCCGCTTTCCGCTGCCTCCGGATGCCCCTGAAGGAGCCCGCCGCGCCGCTCTGGCCCATTGGCTGACGGATCCGCGGAATCCGCTGGTCTGGCGCAGCATCGTAAACCGTGTCTGGCAATATCATTTTGGCCATGGCCTCGTGGCCACGCCGGGGGACTTCGGCCGGAACGGCGCCTTGCCCTCACATCCCGCTTTGCTCGACTGGCTGGCGGCCGGGTTCCGTGACGGCGGAGGGTCCTTGAAAACCCTGCACCGGCAGATCGTCACCAGTGCGACCTACCGGCAAGCGGCCATGGGAAACGCGGCTGCGGAAAAAATCGACTCCGGCAACACCCTCCTGTGGCGCCAGAACCGCCGGAAACTCGAAGCGGAGGCAGTACGCGACGCGGTGCTCGCGGTGAGTGGAAAACTCGACCTGACGATGGGTGGGCCCGGCTGGCAGGATTTTGTGATCGAGCGGCCCGAACACTCGCCGCACTATCAATACGGTCTGGCCGACCCCGGAGACCCGAAGGCGTGGCGGCGTTCCATCTACCGCTGCATCGTGCGCTCGCAGACCCAGCCGTGGATGACCTCGCTGGATTGTGCCGATCCCTCCATGCGGGTGGACCAACGCAATGAAAGCCTCTCGCCGCTGCAGGCCCTCGCGCTGTTGAATAACGGATTCATCCTGACCCAGGCGCAGCACTTTGCGGAGCGCGTGCAGCAGGAGCGGCCGGATCTCCCCGGCCAGGTCAGCCGCGCCCATGAACTCGCGTTTGGCCGCCCCCCGGATGCCACGGCCCTCGCCCCGCTGGTTGATTTTGCCAAAGCCAATGGGCTGCCCGCCATGTGCCGGGTGTTGTTCAATCTGAACGAATTCACCTTCACCGACTGACCCATGGCCCACGAATCTCCCTTCCATCAGCGGCAAACTCCGGGGCAGCTGACGCGCCGCGAGTTTCTCTGGCAATCCGGGGGTGGCCTTGGGGGGCTCGCGCTCGCGGCCATGCTCGGTCAGGACCAGGTGCGGGCGGAAGACGGTCCTTCGCCTGGCCAACTGCATCATCCAGCCAAGGCCAGGCGGGTCGTGCAGTTCTTCATGGCCGGGGCGGCCAGCCATCTTGACCTCTTCGACTACAAACCCGAGTTGATCAAACGTCACGGGCAACCCAGCGATTTTGGGGAGCCGGTGGAAGCGTTCCAGGACGGACTGGGTCCCTGGCTCCGGCCCCTCTGGGATTTCAAGCCTTATGGCCAGTCCGGCAAAATGCTGAGCGACATCGTGGCTCCGCTGGGGGCAGTGGTGGACGACCTCGCCTTTGTCCATAACATGGTGGGGAAATCCGGCGTTCACAGTGCGGCCACTCTGCTGCAGACCACCGGGTTTCAACTTCCCGGCTTTCCCGGGGCAGGCTGTTGGGCGGGTTATGGGCTGGGCTCCATGAATGACAATCTGCCCACTTTTGTGGTGCTGCCCGATCACCGGGGATTCGCATCGAATGGAGTGAAGAACTGGGACGCGGCCTTCCTGCCCTCACAACATAGCGGCACCATCATCCGTCCCGGCGCGGAGGTCCCCATCGCCGATCTTTTCCCCCACCCCAGTGGAAAGTTCATCACCCCGGCCAGCGAAGCGGCGGCGCAACAGCTCATGGCCGGAATGAACCGGGCCCATGCGGCCACCCGCGAGGGTGACCAGCGGCTTGACGCCCGGATCCGCAGTTATGAACTGGCGGCCCGCATGCAACTGGCGGCGCCCGAGGCGCTCGATCTCAAGGCCGAGCCGGACCATGTGCTGAAACTCTACGGTCTTGATCGCGGCCCTCAGGCGTGGCCGAAGGAAATCAATCCTGAAGAGGAGGCCTATCATTTCTCCTCGAAATGCCTCACCGCCCGCCGGCTGCTGGAGCGGGGGGTCCGTTTTGTGCAGGTGTGGAGTGGAAACGATAACAGCTTCCCGAGGCGGAACTGGGACTCGCATGAGGACGTCCAGCGCGACCACGGCCCGCTCGCCCACGGCATGGCGTGCGGCATTGCCGCCTTCATCAAGGATCTCAAGCAGCGTGGATTGTTTGACGATACCCTGATCCTCTGGACCACTGAGTTTGGCCGCATGCCCTCGTCGCAAGGCGGCAAAGGCCGTGACCACAATCCCTATGTGTTCACCAACTGGCTGGGCGGTGGTGGCATCAAAGGCGGCGTCACCCATGGCGAAAGCGACCATTGGGGCTACAAGCCACTGGAACGTGCCCATCCCACCCTGGTTCATGACATCCATGCCACCCTGCTGCATCAACTTGGTCTGGATCACACGCGGCTGACGTTCCGCCACAATGGGGTCGACCGCCGCCTGACTGATGTGCATGGCCATGTCATCCACCCACTGCTTGCCTAGCGCAGGAGGGTTCGCCTTCCCGCCAGCCGTGCTGTTTTAAAAAGAGATAGTGAAACATGCCGGGGGAAATTGTCTTGAGCCGCCGGAACGTTTTCTGGAAAATTTAACCGCTTTAAGCTTGATCGATTAAGATTTCTCAAATATCCCCCCTTTGCTGCTTGGACCACTTGTGGTTGCAGGGAGCGATCCAATAAACACAACCCATCCAGACAACATGAAAAAAATTGCCACTACGATCGCCAGCCTTTCCTTCGCAGGTTTTGCGGTAGCCGGTGTTTCACCAGCTCCCGTCGTTCCTGCTCCAGCTCCCGTGGTCCAGGAAACCGCCTTGAGCTACAACAACCTCGAAGTGGACTGGCTCCACACCGAATTCGATGACGTCGCCAACCTCGACTCCGGCGACGGAGTGGGGGCCCGCTGGCTTTACTCCATGACCGAAGGATTCTACCTCTCCCTCGGGGGCGGCTGGCAGTCCATCGATATCAACAACGGCGGTTCCGCCGACATCTGGAGCGCCAGCGTGGGTGTCGGTGCCTATTACCCGATCACCAGCAACATCCACCTTGTGGGTGAAGTGGGTGCCTTGTTCTACGGCTACGACAACGCTCCCATGGGCTACGACGACAACGACGCCAGCGCCTATGCCCGTCCCTACGTCCGCGCCCAATGGGGTGCCTTGGAACTCCAGGCGGGTGCCACCTGGTCGAACATCGACGTGACCAACGAGTGGTCCGGCTTTGCCCGCCTCTACTTCGCGGTCGCCCAGAACTGGGATCTCGCCGCCGGGGTCAGCGCCGGTGAAAATGAAACCACCGTCAATGCCGGTCTGCGTCTCCGTTTCTAAGATGGATTTCTGCTCCGCAGCATAATCGATTACCGGTGAGGGCCGGCGCTTCAGGCGCCGGCCCTCATTTATTTGGCGTCTCCCCCGGGAGGGCTTCCGACTGGCGGGAAAAACCTCTTGCGCGGCCCCGGTTTGCCCTTAAATTCGCCGCCCCTGTCCAAAACGGCCGGGGAAATCGCCTACTCAAACCACCCTCAACTGCCCTGCCGCCGGATCGGATCTCCGAGCTGTCTTTCCAAGACAGTGTTGGCCACGGGATTTCAATACTACATGAATACTGAATTGCTCAAGGATCTGATCGAAGCCGGTGTCCACTTTGGCCACCAGACCAAGAAGTGGCATCCCCGGATGAAGCCCTTCCTGCTCAGCACCCGGAACAAGGTGCACATCATCAATCTCGAAGAAACCACCAAGCAGATCACGGCCGCGGCTGACTTCCTTTGCGATGAAGCCAAAAAGGGCAAAAAAATCCTCTTTGTGGGCTGCAAACGCCAGGCTCAGGACGCCGTCCGTGAAGCCGCCGAAACGACCGGCCAATATTATGTGAACCACCGTTGGCTCGGCGGCACGTTGACCAATTTTGAAACCATCAAGAAGAGTATCGCCCGCATGAAGTATCTCGAAACCATCGAGACACAGGCCGAATTCAAAATGATGTCCAAAAAGGAACTCGCCGCCCTCGGCCGCGAAAAAGCGAAACTCCAGCGCAACATCAGCGGCATCCGTGACATGGGCGGCCCTCCTGACATCATGGTGGTGGTCGATTCCCACAAGGAAGCGATCGCCGTCGCCGAAGGCAACCGCCTGGGCATCAAGATCGTCGCCATGACGGACAGCAATGCCGACCCCGATCAGGTCGCCTATCCGATCGCCTCCAACGATGACGCCGTGCGCTCCATCCGCATCATCCTCCAGCACCTCGTCACTCCCCTGCTGGCGACCTTGGAAATGTCCGGCCGCGCTCCCCGCAAGAAGACGGACGCTCCTGTAGTTGCTGCCTGAGACCTTCCGGGCGACTCCGCTCATCCATTCCCCAATCCCATGGTGGCGGCGGCGAGGTCCATCCTCTCCGCCGCCGCTCTTTTTTAATCAACCCGCCTTTTCAACCAACCCTCCTACTTATTATGGCCGCAATCACCGCATCCACCGTCAACGAACTCCGCCAGAAGACCAACGCCGGCATGATGGACTGTAAAAAAGCCCTCACCGAAACCAACGGCGACATGGAAGCCGCCATCGATATCCTCCGCAAAAAAGGCATCGCCTCCAGCGCCAAGCGCGCCGACCGCGAAGCCAAGGAAGGCACCGTGCAGGCGATCCTCAATGATGACAGCACCGTGGGCGCCCTCGTCGAGGTGAACTGCGAAACCGACTTTGTGGGCAAGAACGAAGGGTTCCGCTCCTTCGTGGATGTCGTGGCCAAGCACCTCGTGGACGCTGGTCCTGCCGATGCCGGTCTCGCCGCCGCCCTGGCCCAGCCCGTGCCCGCTTCCAATGGCCTCAGCCTCCAGGACGTGATCAAGGAAAAGGGTGGGATCGTGGGGGAAAACATCGTGCTGCGCCGCTTCTGCCGGTTTGCCGCTCCGGCCCATGGCACCATTGCCAGCTACATCCACCTCGGTGGCAAGGTTGGTGTGCTGCTGGAAGCGACTGCTGGCAAAGCCGAAACGCTTGCTTCCGATACCTTCAAAACCCTCCTCAAGGACATCAACCTGCACATTGCGGCCAGCAGCCCGGTTTCCGTCGGCCGTGAATCTGTCGACCCGGAACTCGCCGCCAAGGAGCGCGCCATCTACGCCGATTCCGACCGTCTCAAGGGCAAGCCGCCCGCAGCGATGGAAGGTATTCTCAACGGCATGATGGCCAAATTCTTCAGCCAGATTTGTTTGCTGGAGCAGGGTTTTGTCAAAGATCCGGACAAGACCATCGCCCAATTGGTTGAGGAAACCGGCAAGGCGCTCGGTGATACCATCACCCTCACCCGCTTCACCCGCTTTGCCCTGGGTGAAGAATTGAAGGCATAAGCGTTTCCGTCTGTTGGCGGCGGAGTCATCTCCGCTGATTACCGGCGCCCGCGGCTCCGGTCTGTGTAAACAGGCCGGGGACCGCCGCCCGGATTTTGCCCGGCGGGTCATTCCGAATTCCACCCGATGCCCGACTTTGCTTTTGAATCGCTCCACTGGTCCGCAGGTCGCCGGGTGGTGGCGGGAGTGGATGAAGCGGGGCGCGGGCCGTTGGCCGGGCCCGTCGTGGCCGGAGCCGTGGTGCTGCCGGAGGATTTCCAGCATGCCTGGCTGAATGATTCCAAAAAATTATCGGCTCCCCGGCGCGAGGCATTGTATGAGGAATTGACGGGCAATGGAAGAATCCGGTTTGCCTCGGGCATGGCCAGTGTGGAAGAGATCGACCGGCTCAATATTCTGCGGGCCACGCATTTGGCGATGGGCCGGGCCGTGGCTGCGCTGGGGGAACCAAGGCCGGAAATGGTTCTGATTGATGGACTGCCCGTAAGGGATTTTGCATGGCCGCAGCAGGCAGTGGTGAAAGGCGATGCGCTGAGTTTGAGCATCGCGGCGGCCAGTATCATCGCCAAAGTGGAACGGGACCGGATGATGCTTGCCCTGGACGCGGCCTTTCCGCTCTATCTGTTTGCGGCCCACAAGGGTTATGGGACCGCTGCCCACCTGGCGGCTTTGCAACAATATGGACCTTCTCCGCATCATCGCCGGTCGTTTCAGCCCGTTGCTCAACTCTCCCTGGACTTCTCCGGGGGAGCCTCAACCTGACAAGGACGCGGTGGGACGGCGGGGCGAGGAGGTGGCGGCCCGCTGGCTTTATGCGCACGGAGGCAAGGTGCTTTACAGGAATTACCGCGCCCCGAAGGGCGGCGAGGTGGATATCGTATGCCGGGAAGGAAAAGTGCTGGCCTTCGTGGAGGTGAAAACGCGGACCAGCACGGCGTTTGGCCGTCCGGCGCAGGCGGTGACGGTGGACAAACAGGCCCTGATTGTGCGGGGAGCCACTGCTTACCTGCGGCTCCTCGGAGCGCAGGATATCCCCTGGCGGCTGGATGTGGTGGAGGTGCTGTTGATCCCTGGGGAGAAGCCGGCGGTGAATTGGATCCGGGCGGCATTCAATACCCAGGAAATGCGGCAGACTCTGGCTTGGAGGAAGCAGCGGTAAGGGATCACGGGCAGTAGTTAGCCGGGAGGAACTGCTTTCCCGTCTTGCGGCACGGGGGAATCGGGGTAGGGCAGGGGCATGACGGATGCCGAGGCGTTGGTGGCACTGAATATGTTGCCGAAAATCGGGCCGGTGCGCGTGCGCCGGTTGGTGGATTATTTTGGATCGGCGGCGGCTATACTGCAGGCGCCCGGCGATTCGTTGCGGCGGGTCGAGGGGATCGGGCCGGACACGGCCGCGCTGTTGCGGCGTTGGGAGGAGGTCGTGGATCTGGAAGCGGAATTGACCCGGGCGAGGGAGATGGGAGTGACGGTGATCACCCAGCAGGATGAATTATACCCGGCCCCTTTGCGGGAAATCCATGATCCGCCGCTGGTCTTGTATGTCAGGGGCCAACTGCTGGCGCGGGACCGGATGGCGGTCGGGGTGGTGGGCAGCCGCCGGGCGACCAGTTATGGACTGACAGCGGCACGGAAACTTTCGTTTCAACTGGCCCATGCCGGGGTGACGGTGCTGAGCGGGCTGGCCCGGGGCATCGATACCGCGGCTCATGAAGGCGCGGTGGCAGCGAAGGGGCGGACGATTGCGGTGATCGGGTCAGGACTGGGCAGGCTCTACCCGCCGGAGAACGAAGCGCTGGCGGCCCGGATCGCCGATGGGCATGGCGCGGTGGTGTCGGAATTCCCCATCCTGACGGAGCCTGATAAACAAACTTTTCCGCAGCGGAACCGGATCGTGAGTGGATGGAGCAGCGGAATCCTCGTGGTAGAAGCCCCGGCGTGGAGCGGGGCCCTGATTACGGCCAACAATGCCGCGGATCAGGGGCGCAGTGTGTATGCGGTGCCGGGGCCCATTGACCGGGCGTCGTCGCTGGGCTGCAACAAATTGATCCAAAATGGGGCGCGGCTGGTTCTGGATGCGGGCGATATTCTGGATGATTTGAATCTGCTATTGCCCCGCGAAGCCGGGGGGGCTCCCGGAGTGGACGCTGCCGCGGTGGCCCGGCCGGAATTGACAGAAGGGGAACGGGTCGTGTGGGAGACGCTGCATACCGATGAACTGCAGTTGGATGAGATTATCGGGAAGAGTGGTTTGCCGGCGGCGGAGGTCGCGTCGGGGTTGATGAGGCTGGAGATCCGGCGGTTGGTCAAACAATTGCCAGGTCGGCGGTATGTCCGGAGTTCATGATCTGGCCAAGTTGGTTTTTTCCGGACGAGGGGCGCACAAGGTCAAGCATTCCGAATGATTCGGATTGGTTCGCTCTGAAGCTGTGGTATTGGGGTAATCGACGGCGGGGTGTCGTGCCGTGGATTGAAGCCTTATGATTAAAGATCCAACTCCCAAAACGGGGCGTGTGAGGAAGCCTGCCAAGCTCGTGCATCCAGCGGTGATCCATCATGAATTGGTGCCCGTGCCTGAACCGGTGCGGGTGGCCGGGATGCTGCCGCCGCCGAATACGGGCGGGCCACCCCGGGTGCTGGCGATCGATCCGGCGCTGCGGAATACGGGGTGGGCGATTGTGGAGCGGCAGGGCCGGAAGAACGTGGCGCTGGCCTGGGGCGTGATCCGGAATCCACCCAAACTGCTGCCGAGCTCCTGTCTCGCGGAGATTGCGCGTAGTTTTCGTGGATTGATCGAGCAATACCGCCCCAATGTTTGCGGGATCGAGGCCACGATCTACGTGCAGAACTTCCAGACCGCGATCACGCTGGGAGCGGCCCGCGGGGCGGCCTTGGTGGCCGCCGCAGAGGCCGGACTGGAGATCTACGAATATCCCCCGCGCCGGGTGAAACAGGCCGTGGTGGGTCGGGGGAATGCCGACAAAACGCAGGTGGCTTTTATGGTCCGGGCCCTGCTGGGACTGGCGGAAACGCCCCCTCATGATGCGGCCGATGCCCTGGCGATCGGGATTACCCATTTGGAAGGCAGCGACCCGCGTGGCGGGGGCCTCGCCAAGGAAAAGCTGAGGTGCTGAGGAAAGTTGCCGGGGTTTCCGGGTTGACGTCGCAGAGGCATACGGGCATTGCTGAGGCGACTTAATAGTCCGTTCTTCCTCATGGATTTGTCTGCCGCCGGCTCCGCCGCCCCTGATTCCCGCTCCCGGTGGCAGAAGTGGATCGACCGTTTGCGGCAAGTGAAGGGCCTCGCGGCAAAACTGGCCCTGGCCGGCACTGCGGTCTGGATGTTCCTGACGGTCAAGGCCTTGCTGGCGCTGACCGGGGTGGACCAGATTGGCTTGCAGGTCGAGGCTGTGGCAGACCGGACCGGGGCCATCGAATTGGCGACCCAATTTTTCGACCAGCACTGGGTGTTGCTGCTTAAATGTCTGGCCCCGGCTTTGTTGATGGCGCTGCTGGTCAGCCGCGGCCGGGCGCTGGTGCTGCCGGTTGCCTTGCTCTGTGGCTGGCTCTTTTTGTGGTGGCTGGGGGAGGACTTGAGCCGGAATTTGGAACGTGCCTTCCATGATCCCCTCGGAATGGAGGCCTCCCCGGTGGCCTATTTCATCAAACTGGGTCTGATGGGTTTCCTGATCATGAGTGTTCCCCTGCTGATGGGGCTCTACTTCCAGTCCACCCTTTTGGATCGTTATCTGGTGCGGTGTTTTGCCGTTCCGTTCCTGCTCTGTGTGGGAGGGATTGCTGGAATCATGATCACCATGGACCTGCTGAACAACGCCAATGATTTTGTGGATGCGAAGTTCGGGTTCAGCAAGATTCTGCTCTTCTATCTGGCTTTGTTGCCGCAGATCCTGGTCACGATTACTGAAGCGGCCCTGCTGTTGGCCACGCTCTACGCGCTGGGCCGCATGTCCCGTTACAACGAGTTGATTTCCATGATGTCAGCGGGACGCAGTGTGGCGCGGATCATTGCCCCGGTCCTGATCTTTGGCGCGTGGTGTTTTTTCGCGGTGATGGCTCTGAATTACCAATTGGCCCCGGAAGCGGACCGGACCAAGGAGGAGATGTTAAAGGACAGCGGGAGCCGGGCGAACGCCAAGGGCGTGGAATTCAATGTGCCCTACCGGAACCGGGAAGACCGGAGGAACTGGCTGATTTTCCGTCTGCCCTACGATCTTTCGGACCGGAATTCCATGACGGAAGTCTGGCTCATGCAGCAGGATGCCCAAGGGAATCCGCAAAGCATGATTGTCGCCAAACGGGCCGCGTGGAATCCGACGACCCGTTCGTGGACCTTTTATCAGGCGGCAGTGATGGACTTTGTGCCCGGGGACTTGAAACTCCAGTCCCTCCATTACGAGGAGCGCTGGCCGATCATGGAATCGTGGCGGGAAACCCCGGGCAGTATTCTCAGCGACCGGCTCAATCCGGAATATCTCGGGGTGCCGGAATTGCTGGCCTATCTCCGGACCAATGCGTCCTTGCCGGAGCGCAGTCTGGCCAAATATGAGTCGGCGCTGCATTGGCGATTCGCTCTGCCGTTCCGCTGTTTTCTCCTGATTCTGCTGGCCGCCCCTTTGGGGATCGTCTCTTCACGCCGCGGACTGCTGGGAGGAGTCAGCACGGCGGTGAGCCTTTTTATTGCGGTATTTTTTCTCTCCGCCGTGGTCCTCAAGGCGGGTGAGGGGCTCTACCTTCCGCCTGCCGTGGGCGCCTGGCTGATCAATGGAGTTTTCCTTGTGATCGGGCTCGTGGTGCTTTGGATGCGCTCCAACAACCGCCCCTTGCCGGGCTGGAATCCTCTGAAGTGGTTCCGGCGTCCGGCGGTGGCCTGACCAGCCCTGCTAGCCTGCTTTGGCCAACGGAACTGGAGTGTGCAGCAGGGCGGCGGGCCCCAGGTAGGGCCTGGGGCGGGCGGTGAGCCAACTGCTGAGGTAGCCGCGGTAAGCCATCCGTTTTTCCGGCGGGAGATGCCGGTATCCCGCAATCACCCCGAGGCAGTGCTCCGACCCGCAGGAACAGTCCATCCGCCAGTCGTTGTCCTCCGTCATGGCGTAATCCCAAGTCAACTCAGTGCCCGGTGCGATGTCCTGCATGGCGGTGATCCAGATCAGGTCCGTGATGCCACAATTGGGCTCGCAGGAGTGATTGGCATAACGGGCCAGCCCGTTGGAATCCCGCGATCTCCCTTCTCCAATTTGGATGCAGTGGTCACGGATGAAGAGCGGCGCCTCGTTGGGCAGACTCAAGGTGGTGGCACCCCATTCATGGAAACTGCCATCAAAGGCCATGAGCCGTTCCCCGGCGGTGATGGGTTGGGATGCGATGAGCGACAAGCCACGATTAATGGTAAGGATCAACCCTACCTTGGGACTGTCCTGATGGGACCAGTGGATAGTTGTTTTTAAGGCGGATGCTTGAAGGGGTCGGTCACTCATACCATTATTTGGAAAAGAAAGTCTCCCAAAATGTATTATCTCTCAAAAAAGACAATCATTTAATCTTAGATATGAGGGTTTTTTTAAAATTTTCTCAAGTGCAGGAAGTTGCGAAGTTCGCCGTGCTGCGTTTTTTTGCGATTTCCGTAAATAAAATCACTTTTAAGATTTAGGCGGGTCAAAAAACTTTTACTATCAATTGCTTGAGCGGTTTCCAGAGGGCGGGGTTCAGCCGCCGGCAGGGCTGGCGCGGAATGGTTGGCCTGCCCCGTGGCCGGGCGTCAGCCGGAGGAGTCTTGAAAAAGATATGGTAACCGGAGCGGCCAGCCTGCCGCGGAGGCCCCCCCCACTCCCGGTGGACAAAAGGCGGACTTGTGCCACTGATCAGATAGCGGATTACCCTTGCTCCGCAGTCAGCGCATCTTAGATGAATCCACAGTCCTTCCCGCAACGGGACGCTGCCCGCCAGGCAGCCGTTGCTGCGATGGCCGTATCCCCTGCCCCGGATAAGGCCGGACTACCTGCACTCCCATGAGCCAATCTGCTACTTCTGCGCCGTCGCGTTCCCGGACCGCTTTATTGTGCCTGACCGCGCTGGGAATCGTCTACGGGGACATCGGCACCAGTCCCCTCTATGCCATGCGGGAATGCTTCCACGGGGAAGCGGCTCTGGTGAATCCTGCCAGCGTAATGGGGGTGCTCTCCCTGATTGTGTGGACCATCACCATCATGATCACGCTGCATTATGTGATGCTGGTCAGCCGGGCGGACCAGAATGGGGAAGGCGGTATGCTGGCCCTGCTCTGCACCGCATTCCCGGACCGGCGCAACAAAGGGGAATGGCGGTCTCCCGTCGCACGGGTCATGGTCATCCTCGGTCTTTTCGGGGCTACGCTGCTTTATGGGGATGGCATGATCACCCCGGCCATTTCGGTGGTGGCCGCCGTGGAAGGGCTGGAAGTCGCCGCCCCCGCCCTCAGCCATTGGGTGGTGCCGGTTTCCGTCCTGATTATTGTGGGTATCTTTTCCGTGCAGCGGTTTGGTACAGCGAAAGTAGGGTCTGCCTTCGGCCCGATCACAGCCCTCTGGTTCCTTGTCCTCGCGGTGCTGGGGGTCTTCTGGATCAAGGAAGCCCCGGGCGTCCTCCAGGCCTTCAATCCATGGCTGGGCATCCATTTCCTCTACACCCACCCCACCCAGGCCATGACGGTGCTCGCCGGGGTCTTCCTGACAGTTACGGGGGGCGAGGCGCTTTATGCGGACATGGG
>CAIZWU010000047.1 GCA_903936775.1 uncultured bacterium
CTCGATTTGGAGCCGCCCGGCAGAGTTGATATTGTGGCCAAGCATCTGTGATATTCGGCATCTGGCAATGATTCACCGAAACGAAAGAAGCTCTTTTTTCTTGCCCGCCGAACTCTTCAGGTAAAGAGTCCTTCCCATGAGTGCTACAGGCAGTGCAGGAGCGTCCCGGGAACTGAGCTGGCGGGAAGACTTGGAGGCCTCACGGGATGTGGGGGAGCGGGAGAAGCCAGGATACGGGTTTATCCTTTCGTGGCTGGAGAGCTGGCGGCTAAAGGAGGGCCAAGCACCGGGACGGGAGGCGGCACGTGAGTTCTGGCGGCGGGAGGTCAAAACGAAACCGCGCAAGGACTGGCAGTTGGAGCAGTGGGCGGCGGGGATCCGCTGGTATCTGCACTGGCTGGAGATCTGCACCAAGGAAGGCCGGGAGCCGCGCGGGCTGCGGGAGCGGGTGGAGCAGGCGGTGCTGCGGGCCGGGGCCCGGCGGGGGCTGGCACGGCGGACGCGGGAGACGTATGCGGGCTGGGTGGGCCGGTTCGGGGAATGGGCAGGGACACCGCAAGCGGTGATGTCGGAGGAGCGTGCCAGCGAGTGGCTGGGCGGGCTGGTGGGAGAGAGCCGGCTGAGTTTTTCCACCCAGAAGCAGGCGCTCAACGCGGTGGTTTTTTTCCTTCGGGAGGTGTGCGGGAAGGCGGAGTTGCAGCTTTCGGTGCGGCTGCGGCGCACCCTGCCGCGGGTGCCCGTGGTGCTGACGGCGCGGGAGGTGCTGGCTATTCTGGACCGTCTGAGCGGGAGGCACCGGCTGGCGGCGGAACTGCAATACGGAGCGGGACTGCGGCTGGCAGAGGTGGTGAGCCTGAGGGTGAAGGATGTGGATGAGGAGCGCAGGCAGGTGACGGTGCGGGCGGGCAAGGGGGACCGCGACCGCGTCACCGTGCTGCCGGAACGGGTGAAAGTGCGGCTGGCCGAGGGAAGGGAAAAGCGGCGCGCCCTTTACGAGGAGGACCGCAAGGCCGGAACTCCCGGAGTGGCCCTGCCAGGGGCTTTGGCGCGCAAGATGCCGAAGGCAGGAGAACGGTGGGAATGGTTTTGGTTGTTTCCTGACGATCATTTATCGAAGGATCCGGAATCAGGAATCGTGCGGCGGCATCATCTGCATCCCGGGGTGTACGGGGAGGCGGTACGGCGGGCGGCGCGGGAGGCAGGGATCGAAAAGCGGGTGACCACACATGCCCTGCGGCATTCATTCGCAACACATCTACTGGAGCGGGGCACGGATCTGCGGACCATCCAGGAACTGTTGGGGCATGAGGATGTAAAAACGACGGAACGCTATACCCACGTGGCGTCTGGAGTGAACGGCTGCGGCGTAAGAAGCCCGCTGGACGGGTAGGCCGGCAAAATCCGCCGGGTTGTAAAAGATGGATTCTGAAAGGATATGAATGGGGCTGCCTGACCCTATCAGGTCCCAAAAGGATTTGCAAGGGGGGGCAAGGAGGCGGTCTGCGGTCGGCGGTCGGCGGTCGGCGGTCGGCGGTCGGCGGTTGGCGGGTGCCAACCGCCACGCCATCGTATCAGTCTGAGTTGATACGATAGCCGGCGTGAGGGCTACGGCTTGGCCGCCCGGTCCTGCTTGCGCTGCTTGGCTTTTTCTGCCCGGGCCTTCTTGTCTTGATAGGCCTCATTTTTGTCCGCTTCCGGCACCGCGGCATTCTCCACCATCCCGGCGCCCGCCTTGGTAATATTGAGCAGGCCCTCGATGGCCTCGCCTCCCGGCGCCCCCAGCAGAGTCAGGCCCAGCGCAGTCAGATGCAGCGCCGCGTTCACCTCGTTAATGTCTAGGCCTTCCCCGTTCACGGCCTTGCCGGCAAAGGTAATGGCCTCCGACACCAACCTGGTGCCGGGATCCTGCACGGTCACCGCAAAGCCGCCAATCGTCTTGACCTTGATCAGATCCTGCAGGCTGCCCAGCACCGGCACCCCGGCAGCCGGCGCCGACACCATGGCCGCGATCCACGTCGATGGCTTGCGCCACAGTTCGTCGTCCGAGTCATCGCTCGACAGATCCCGCCACGCTGAGCGCATGGCCTGCTCCAGCAGTGGCACCAGAATGAGCAA
>CAIZWU010000048.1 GCA_903936775.1 uncultured bacterium
CAAACAGATCGAAGGCGTGATGCGCAACGCCGGGGTGATCAGCCCGGAATCCCCCTCGCCACGTATCATCCCGCGCCAGGAGTTCGAGAGCAAGCTGATCGCCGCCCGGCCGCGGCTGACGTGCGCGCTGATCCACAAGTTCAACCTGGACCTCACCGGGACCCCACCGCGGGTCCAAGGTCGCTTCTACATCTTCGTGGACGAGTGCCACCGCACCCAGGGTGGCGGCATGAACAAACAAATGAAGCGCTGGCTGGAGGGCGGGATCTTCATCGGCTTCACCGGCACGCCGCTGCTGCGCAAGGACCGTGAAACCACCCGCGAAATCTTCGGTACCTTCATCCACACCTACAAGTTCCACGAGGCGTCCTGCGCAAACGCTGGGCCACCATGGAGGAGCTGATGCGGAGCAGGGGAGGGGGCCGCAAACCCGAGAGGACCTCCATGGAACCATGAAAACGTCCAAGAAGTGTCCAAGATGAAATATTTCTCTAAAACCTGTCAGGCTGAAAATCATCGTAACCCCTTGAGGGTTAAGATGGTGGGCGGAGAAGGATTCGAACCTTCGAAGTCGAAGACAGCAGATTTACAGTCTGCCCCATTTGGCCACTCTGGAATCCACCCATTTTACGGTCGCTGCCACTAAGGGCGCGTCGTGTGCCGAGATAAGGGGAGGCTGAGGGCTTTGCAAGCTGGAATTTATCCTCCTTTCCCACGCTTGCGGCTGCCGGGGTCCTGAGGGATGCGGATTGGATGATAAATTCCGTTGCCGTCTACTGTGGCTCCAGCCCGGGCCATGATTCGAAATACCCGGCGATTGCATGGGCGCTGGGGCAATTGCTGGCCGCCCGGGGCATCCGGCTGGTTTATGGCGGCGGTGGCGTGGGGATGATGGGGGCGGTGGCCAATGGCGTGCTGGAAGGGGGCGGGGCCATCACCGGGGTGATTCCGGTCTTTCTCAATACCCGGGAGCTGAAGCACGCTGGGGTGGCGGACATGCGGGTGGTGGACACCATGCATGAACGCAAACAGATCATGGTGACGGAATCGGATGGCTTCATCGCCCTCCCGGGAGGCTTCGGCACGTTGGATGAACTTTTCGAGGTCCTCACCTGGAGCCAGCTCGCGATTCATGACCGCCCCGTGGGAATTTTGAATGTGGATGGGTATTTCGACGGCATCCTGGTCACGCTCGATGTCATGGTGGAGCGGGGGTTTCTGCGTCAGGAAGACCGCGACCGGGTAGTGGCTGCTGAAACCGGGGAAGCCCTGCTGGAAGCCATGGCGGCTTGGCAGGTGCCGGAAACCCTGAAGTTCACGCTGGCACGTTGAGGCCCCGACGCTGCGGGGCGGAGGCCGGGCTTTACAGTTGCGCGACCCATTGCTCGCGTTTCACGATCCCGTCGTCTCCAGCGCTCAGGATGATTTCGTGGAGCCGCAGGATTTGATTATCCCGGGAAGCGAGGAATTTCTGGACGCTGGGCCGGGCCTTCAGCAGTTCCAAGGTGTCGCGGCCCGCTTCAGCTTTGATGGCGAGCGGCAGGTCGGTTAATTTGCCGGGGAGTGAGCCTTGCTTTTTGAGGGCTTTCAGCCGCATCTCGTAGGTTTTTTTGAGTTCCGAAGCATGGGTCTTCAAAGCGGAGTCGATCGCTATTTTTTGGCCGGCCCCATCGGTGATGAACACCAGAAAGGGGGTCTCTGAAAATGTCGAATACATCGAAAAGGAAGACAGTGGATAAAACTCGGCTTTTTTCACCATGTCCTTGGTGTGGGCGAAGGTCAGTTTCAGGGGCGGGTAATCCACCAGGACAAAACTCAGCAGCCCCATCACCAGCAGGGTCTTGAAGGGAAAGCGCATCCATTTCATGGGTGTATCATCATCCGCGGGCGGGTTCCGTCAACCCAACGCGTCCGCAGGGTGGCCGGGGAAGGGCAGGGCAGGCGGGGCACTTTTTGCACGATTGGGGCAGAAGGTGCAAGACCCCCGGCTCTGTTGGAGTATGGAGCAAGTCTTCCCAGCTTTTTAATGAATGTCCGGCCGCGCCTGCGGTCTCCCCCGTGCGCATCATCCAGCCGCCGTCCCCTCCGCTTTTCCTTCCCTTGCCACCCCACCTGCTGATTTTATCCTCTGCCATGATCATTAGATACCTGCCTGTTCTTTGCGTTTTTGCCGTCACGGCCCCGCTCTATGCCGCCAACCAGACGGTCCGGTTGGAACTCAAAAAGGGCGACCAGATCGCCATCGTGGGCAGTGGCCTCGCGGACCGCCAGCAGCACCATGGTTACCTCGAAGCCATGATCCACCGGGCCTATCCGGATTTGGAACTGACGATGCGCAATCTGGGATTCGCTGCGGACGAGGTGAATCTGCACCCGCGCTCCGATGAGGTGCCGCAGACCGAATACTTCCTCAATATGAAGAAGGGCGACACGGTGGTTAAAATCGGGGACACCCAGGTGGTCTACAAAGCCGGGACCGACTTCAATGCCTCGGTCATTTTTGCTTACTGGGGATTCAATGAATCCTTCAAAGGGGCCGCCGGGGCCAATGACTTCCGGCAGAATCTGGATGCCTATCTGAAAAAAACCACCACTGGCAATGGGGGGCAGGCCCCGCCCCGCGTGGTGTTGTTTTCGCCGATCGCCCATGAAAACTTGCAGGACGCGGATTTCCCGGATGGGGTGAAGACCAATCTGAACCTGGAGGTCTACACCAAAATCATGGCCGAAGTGGCCGATTCAAACAAGGTGCCTTTCGTGGACTTGTATCATGCCTCCCTCGATCTGTATGCAAAAGCCCCGAAGCGGCTGACTCTCAATGGGATTCACCTTACAGAAACTGGGGACCGGGCGCTGGCTCCGGTGCAGTTTGAAGCCTTGTTCGGCAAGGCTGCCCCGGACCTGAAGGATGGGGCTTTGGAAAAGATCCGGGCCGCCGTGGTGGAGAAAAACACTCAATGGCATCACCGCTACCGCACGGTGGACCAATACAATATTTTTGGCGGACGGTCCCGCATCAAATACGAAGGCACCGACAACGCCACCATCCTCGGTCAGGAATTGGCCCAACGGGATGTCCTCACGGCCAACCGCGACCGCGCGGTGTGGGCGGCGGCTCAGGGCAGGGACTATCAGGTCAAGGACGACAACCTGCCACCGGTGGATCTTACCCCGCCGAACCTGAAGGATGCGGTGCCCTACCTGAGTGGTGAGGCAGCCATGCAGCACATTACCGTGGCGGAAGGCTGCAAGCTGGAATTCATCGCCTCCGAGGCCACCTTCCCGGAACTCATCAATCCGGTGCAGATGAACTTCGACACCAAGGGCCGGCTTTGGATCTCCGTCTGGCCGAGCTATCCGGAAACGTCCCCGACCACCACCAACTTCGACAAGCTGATCTATTTTGATCTCGATCCCAAAACGGGCCAACCCTTGAAGTGCACCACCTTTGCCGATGGCTTGAACTGCCCCACCGGTTTTCAATTCTACAAGGATGGCGTCATCGTGATGCAGTCGCCCGATCTCTGGTTCCTGCGGGATACCGACGGGGATGGCAAGGCGGACTCCAGGGAGCGCCTGCTGCACGGCCTGGATGCCGCGGATTCCCACCACGAGACGAACTCGATCTGTTATGAGCCCGGCGGGGCCATCTACCTGAGTGATGGTGTCTTCCACCGCACCAATGTGGAAACCTACCTCGGACCGGTGCGGAACACGGATGGGGCCATCTATCGTTATGAACCCAACACCAGCAAGTTCCGCCGCCACGTGCCCTACGGGTTTGCCAATCCTCACGGCCGGGTCTTTGACTATTGGGGGAATGATCTGATCACCGATGCCACCGGCAACGCCAACTACTTTGGTCCTGGCTTCAGCGGCCATCTGGATCAGGGTTCCCACCCGGGCTACCAACAGTTCTGGGACCGCCCCTCCCGCCCCTGTGCCGGCACTGCGATCCTTACCAGCCGCCATTTTCCGGAGTCCTGGCAGGGACAGTTTCTCAATGCCAACGTCATCAGCTTCCAAGGCATCTTCCGGGCTGAATTGTCCGACGAAGGTGCCGGGATCAAAGGCAAGACCGTGGAGGATCTGGTCTCCACCGATGTTGCCAAAAACCCTAATTTCCGTCCATCCGGGATCACGGTGGCTCCGGACGGTTCGCTCTACTTCATGGACTGGTCACAAATGCTGATCGGCCACCTGCAACACCACCTGCGCGACCCTAACCGGGACCACCAGCATGGCCGCCTCTACCGCATCACCTATCCTTCCCGTCCCTTGCTGGAGCCGAAAAAGGTGGACGGCGAGCCGATCGTCAAATTGCTGGAGCTGCTCAAGGAACCCGAGAACGACGTCAGGCTGCGGGCGAAAATCGAGTTGAGCAAACATGACAGCGCCCAGGTCATCGCCGCCACCCAGGAGTGGGCCAAACAATTCGACCCCAACAAGATCGAGGACGCGCACCATCTGCTGGAAGCCCTCTGGGTCCACCAATGGCACAACGTGGTGAATGTGCCGCTGATTGAAACCCTGCTGAAAAGCCCGGAACCCCGGGCCCGGGCCCAGGCTGTCCGCGTCATCGGTTATCAGATGGACCGGATTCCCGAAGCTTTGGACTACCTGATGGCTGCCGCCAATGACAGCGCGCCCCGGGTCCGGCTCGAAGCAGTCCGCGTCGCCAGCTTTTTCAGCGGTGAGGAGGCCGCCAAAGCCGTCGCCGTCGCCCAGACCACCTTGAAGTATGAGTCCGACAGCTATCTGAAATACACCTACACTCAGACCATGCGCCAACTGGATTCCATCCGCACGGAGAAATCCCTGCCGGAAGACCCGGTGCTCCTCGCCTTGGTGCTGGCCCAGACCGCAGACAAGGATCTCGACAAACTCCCCGCCGTGGCAGCGGTGCTGCAGACCAAGCTGGAACGCAGCAGTTTCGACGCGATTGCCCGGGAAAAGGCCGTCAGCGATCTCATGGCCCTGACCAAATCTTCCCGCATGGCCATCCTGCTGGGGAACCTGCAACGCCTCGACGCCAAAGGTGACGGGATGGCTGCTGCGGCCGCCGCACTGGGCCGGTTGCTCCCCGCCACCGCCCCCGCCGAATTGGCCGCCGCCCGCGCCGATCTGATGACGGCAGCCGGCACCGCCAAACTGCCCGCCATCCGCGAAGCCGCCTGGAGTGCCCTGGTGGTGGCCGATGGCAAGCCGGACGCCTTGTGGACGGCTTCGGAGGGAAAACCGGCCGACCGGGAGGCCCTCATCGCCAGTTTGGGAGCAGTGGCCGACCCCGCGCTGCGCAGCCCCTTCCAGCCGGCGCTCTTGGCTCTCATCAACAACCCGCAAACCAGCGACAGCCTCCGCAAGGCCGCTCTCCTGGCCTTGCCCCTGATGGGAGTGGATCATGCCGCGGCCAACTTCAAGCTATTGGCGAAATTCCTCACCGAAGGCCAGGCACCGCACGCCGTCGCCAATGCCATCATGCAGCTTCCCCGCGATGCCTGGGACCAAACGCAGGCCGCCGGCATCGCCCAAAAGGTGTTGGCCATCAATCAGCAGGTCGAGGCGAAGAAGCGCAGTGAGCAGTCCTTTGTCGAGCTGAACCAACTGGGCCTGGAGATGGCCGCGGTCGCCGGGAATATGCCCTTGGCCAAGGAACTGCGCTCCCTCGGCGTGAGCATCTTTGTGCTGAAGACCGTCCGCGAGCAGCTCAAATACGACACCAACCGTCTCGTGGTCACCGCCGGCAAACCGTTCGAGGTCCTCTTTGAGAATAACGATGTGATGCCTCACAACCTCGTGTTTGTCGACCCCGGCCAGCACATGGCGATCGGCAACGCGGCCCTCACCATGCCTCCCGGCCGCAAGGACCGGAATGGCCGCGCCTACCTGCCCAAGGGTTTCCCCACCCTCGCGGCGACGTCCCTGCTCGAACCCGGTCAGAAGGAGCGCCTCCAGATCACTGCCCCCAAGGCCGAGGGCGAATACGAATTCGTCTGCACCTTCCCGGGACACGCCGCCGTGATGTGGGGCCGCCTCATCGTCACCAACGACGTCGACGCGTGGCTCGCCGCTCATCCTCAATAAGATCGACCGTGCGTGGCTGGTCAGACGTATAATTTGTCCTCCTCGGAACGGGAACCCTCATTGACACCGCCCGGTTTCAGCGTTTAGGCCGGAAGATATGATCCTGCCTGATTTGAGTGCCTTCGAAGCCGATGCTCCTGCGGCCAAGGTGCTGGCAGAGTTGAAGGCGGCGCGTTGGAGGAAAGCGCGTGATGCCGCGAAGGAATTGTGCCGTAAGGACAAGCTGCGCTACTTGCCGCTCCTCGTGGCGGCGAATGCCGGGCTGGCGCAGGATTTGTTGAGCCGGGGCCTCGTGCAGGATGCGGAGGCGGTGCTGGAATACTTGAAGACCATCGCCCCGCCGGAATTGATGGCGGATTTGCAGGCCCGTCAGGCGGAGAGTCTTTCCGCCAAGGCCCTGCTCCAGGCCTCAGGGGGGAGGCGGGAGGATCTTGTCGCCTGGCGCTTGGCGGAAGTAGCCTTTCATGATTTGGAAGCGGGACGGGAAATCACGCGCGCGGGCCTTCAGGCGGTGGATTACTTGGTGACCGCCCCCTTCGTTCCGCCGGATGCGGCCCGGCCTCTGGCGGTGGAACTGCGGGCTGTCAGGGAGGCGGTGCAGGCCACCGGGGAAGGGCAGTGGGAGGCCGCCCGCGCCGCCCTGAATGGTTTGCCGAGAGGTTCTGTCTTCCAGCACTGGCGGCTGTTTCTCCGTGGGGTGCGCCACACCTGGCATAACGAAAAACCGGAAGCACAGCGCTGCTTTGATGCCTTGCCCGCCGGGTCCGGCCCGGCTCAGGCCGCCGCTCTTTTCCGGGAATTGCGGGAGCTTCCCCCGGCCGCGGATTCCTCCCCGGCCGAAGCCCGGCTCACCCTGCTCACCGTCCTCGCCGGATTGCCTCCCGCCTCGGCGGCTCCGCTCGTCGAGGCCCAGCGGCACTGGGAACGTGGCAAGCTGGACAAGGCCTACGAATCCCTCGCCAATCCGCTGCGTCATCATTTTCCCACGGATGAGCCGGGCTTCGGGTCGGTCCTGACAGATGTGGTGCTGGCCAGTTGTGCCGGAAAAGCAGGCCTGCCTCACGAGGCCCAGCAGGATTTGGTGGCCAGCCTGCTGGACCGCTATCATGCCAAACGCTTCCGCTCGGACCGGGAAATGGCTTTTGCGCTGAGATTCTTTTTCCATGAAGATGGCAGATCACTGGATTCGGAATCCATGGAGGAATATGGGCTGAAGCTGGCATCCGTATGGTCCCGGCTGCATGGACCCGATCCATTGAGGGAAAGTGCCCTGTGGACCATGATTGCCGGGGACCTTCAACCCCCCAAGACAGATGGTACCATGATCCGCCCGTTGGAGAGTGAACGAAAAGCCCTCCAGCGCATGTATGAGCGGGCGGCGGCCCTGGATCCTGACGATCCGGCGGCGGCGGTGCGGCTGGCCCAGTTCCACGAAGCCTGCGGGAGTGCCGCGGCCTATAACGAACAATTGACCGCCCTCGCGAAACGGTTTCCGGAAGACAAGTCCGTGCTGCTGCTGGGCGCGGAGGAATCCGTCCGCCGCAAGTCCTGGCCCAAGGCACTGAAGGCCCTGCGCCTCGCGCACGCTGGCGATCCCATGGATACCGCGGTGGTCTCTCTGATGATCACGGTGCTCCAGGAGCAGGCCATGAGTTTGGTCCGGAAAGGACAACCGGTGGATCCGGCGATTTGGCAGGAAATGGAGCCGCTGCTGTTGGATCTGAAGGGCGAACCCGGTGCCAACGGCCTCGTGCCCGGCCGGCTCCGCTGGGCCGGTTGGACCCTGCGCGGCCTGATGGAGGATGGCGTATGGAAGCAAAAAGCGGCCGGCCTTGCCCCCGGGGCCTGGGCCCACCACTTCCTGAATCGTTTGCTGATGCAGCGGTTCGGCTTCGCCCAGGTGATCCCTCTGCCGGATGCGGTGCCTTCATGGCTGGAAGTGGCCTGGATGCACCATCTCGCCCGGTGGGACCATCAAACGCGCCGGCTCTTCCCAGCCCATCGGGTCGAGCTGGCCCACATCATGGAGCAAAGCATCGTCAAGCTCCACAAGGGCGGCCTGTTCGAAAAGGATCCTGCCGGACTGCTCCGGGTGACGGCTGCTTTCCCGGATCAGCCAGGCCACGATTTCTTCGGCCCGGCGATCCATGACGAAGCGATTTGGAAGCTGAAAAATCTCCTCGCGGTGGCGGCGCGGAAAAAGAAGGCATCCTATCAAATCCGCCTGGCAGCAATCATCCTCCCCGCCCAGATCAAAGCCCTGTTCCTCTATGTGCCAGGATTGGAAGCGGTGGTGCGCGAGGCGGGGGCTGCCGGCGATGTCAAAACGGTGGAATTGGCCTCGCACTTCCTCGGTATCGCCAAATCACGCGGGGGACCGGATGATTGGGAGGATGAGGGCAACGAGGAGGAGGATGAGGAGGATGAAGCCGCGGAGGCGAATTTCGGAATCGCGCAGACCCTCGCTGCCATGATCAAATTGTTCTCCAAGTCGCAGCTTGAGGTAACCCGCGGCCTGCTGGAAGCCGACGGGATGGACCGGCGCACGTGGGAGGAGGTGTCGGCGCTGGGACAAATTATGGCATCAACCATGACGCGCAAGGAAGCGGAGCGCATCATAGCCGGTCAGGAAAACTGTCCGCCCCCGCCCGCGCGCCCTTCCCAGGGCCGCAAGCGTCCTGCGAAAGCCCCTTCCAAAAAGGAACCAAAACCCCCGTCCCCGTATTCTGCGCCTCCTCCGTATTTCCAGTCAGACTTTTTTCAGCCATGAATCCCTATCTGATTTTGAATGTTCCCCTGACGGCTACTGATGCCGCGATCCGCGCTGCCTGGCAGCGGGCCGTGCAGGAACATCCCCCGGAGCGGGATGCCTTGCGTTTCCAACAAGTCCAGGAAGCCTGGCAAGCCATCCGCGATGCCCGGGCCCGCGCCGCTTGGGCGGTCTGTCCGCGGCCGGCGCCGGCCGCTTCCCCTGCTGCCGCCCTCCTCCTGTATGCCACCCGGCAAAAGAACCTGATTCCACCTGGAGCCACCGCCTTCCGCGCCTTCCTGCAGGCCTGCTCCCAGCCCCCCGCCCAACCATGACGGAACCCGATCCAACCGCCGACGCCACGCTTTCTGAAGCCGGGGATTCCATGTCCTGTTCCACGCGGGAGGCTTCCGATCCCATGCTCGAACTGCGCGGCGAGCTGACCGCTGCCGGAGCCGAATCCCGCCGGACCGCCCGGCGTCAGATGGAGGTGATGAAGGAATTCGGCACTGCCATCGATGCCATGGGCCGCATGGTGCACGACCTTCACAGTGCGGCCCGCGATCCCATGGCCAAGGCCTCCCCCGCGGCCCCTCCTGCCAGCGACGCCGGGGGACTGCTCCTGCCGCTGATCGAAATGGCCGACCGCCTCGGCCGCACCGCCGCGGCCTTCCAGGAGCCGCCCGTCGCGCCGGTCCCCTGGTGGCCAGGCGTCCGCGCGGCGATCGCCCCGTGGCAAGTGGCATGGACCTCCCAGCGCGATGCGTTATTCATCCTGTGCAGCCACATGGACACCTTGCTGGTCCGCGCCGGACTCCAGCGCATTTCCGTGGCCGGAGACCGCTTCGACCCCGGCTCCATGACGGCCGTGGAAGTCATCACCGACTCCTCACTTCCTGACCATACCGTCGTGGCTGAAATCCTCAGCGGCTGGCAACAATCCGCCGGCGGCGCGGTCGTGCGTCCTGCCCAGGTCAGAGTCTCCCGCCAATCCTGACGATACCCTGACCGGTTGGATTGCCCGTTGTCTGATTTCCCCATTTCCTGATTTTCACCTTTCCCTATGTCTTCCTCCGCACTGCCCATCGTTGCCGGTATCGATCTCGGCACCACCAACTCCGCCATTGCTGTGGTGGTTGATGGAACCCTCACTGTTATTCCGGTCGCCGGGCAAACCACCATGCCCAGTGCGGTCGGAGTGGATCCTGCCGGAAAACTCATCATCGGCCAGGCTGCCAAAAACCAGCAGATCTCGTCGCCGGAAAACACGATCCTCTCCATCAAACGCCACATGGGCACCGACCATCCGGTCAGCCTCGGTGGCCGGACCTACTCCCCGGAAGAAATCAGCGCCCTTATCCTGGGCGAATTGAAACGCGCCGCCGAAGCCCACCTCGGTCAACCGGTCAGCAAGGCCGTCATCACCGTGCCCGCGTTCTTCAACGAAGCCCAGCGCAAGGCCACTCAAACCGCCGGAGTTCTCGCCGGATTTGAAGTCCTGCGGATCATTAACGAACCCACCGCCGCCGCCCTCGCCTACGGGGCAGGGGAACACGCCGTAGACCGCGCCGCCGAGACCCTGCTGGTCTATGATCTCGGTGGGGGCACCTTCGATGTCTCACTCGTCCAGGTGGAAAAAGGCATCGTCGAAGTCAAAGCCAGCCACGGCGACACCCAACTGGGTGGCGATGACTTCGATGACGCTCTCGTCCAGCTGGCGGCAGACCGCTTTGCCTCCCAGGAGGGCCACCCCTCCCTGCCGCCCGCCGCCTCGCGCCGTCTCAAAGGCGTGATGGAGCAGGCGAAAATCCGCCTCAGCGACCAGCCCTTCACCATGGTCCAGGAAGATTATCTGACAGAACACCACCACCTCATCACCGAGATTTCCCGGACCGACTACGAGGAACTGATCGCTTCCTGGCTGGATAAAACGGTCGACTGCGTGCGCCGTGCCCTGAGCGATGGCGGCGTCTCCGCCCGGCAGGTGGACAAGATCATGCTCGTCGGTGGAGCCACCCGCACCCCCATCGTGCACGACCTGCTGCGCGCCAGCCTGGGCATCGCCCCGCGCCACGAAATCAATCCCGACCTCATCGTGGCCATGGGGGCCGCCATTCAGGGAGCTGCCCTCGCCGGAGCCCCTGCGCCCGCCATTCTGATCGACATCACCGCCCACACTTACAGCACGGCGATCTGGAGCGGCTGGCAGATGATTTGCTCTCCGCTGCTTCCCCGGGGCACGCCCCTGCCGGTCCGGCGGGCGGAAGTTTATTACACCATCAAGGAGAATCAGGAGCGCGTGGAAATCACCGTCTATCAGGGCGAGTCCGAAGTGCCGGAACGGAACATTCTGCTGGGTAAATTCATGATGGAAGGGCTGGTGCGCCAGCCCGCCAACACTCCGATCATTATCCAGTTCCAACTCGACCTCAACGGCCTCCTCACCGCCACTGGCATCGAAAAAATCACCGGACGCTCCGAAGCCCTCACCATCGACACCCACGGCCAGCACCGCCTGAATCTGGATGCCGCCCGGGCCAATCTGGCGGCGCTCTTTGCCGATAATGATGAGGCCGCTGGTTTTGATGACTTCGGTGGGGATGACGATAGCGGTGATGACGACGGGGATGATTTGTCGGGAGAAAGTGAAGCCAGCGAAGACGGGAGGAGTGATGACCGGGTCCCCGACCCCGCTGGCGAAACGACTGCCCCGTCTGCCGCCGCCCCCGCCGGTCTCCTCGCCACTGCCAAAAGCCTCCGCCAGCGGTCCGAGGAGTTGCTGTCCCGTGGGCTTGCTCCCAACGATGCCCGCGACATTGCCGCCAATCTGGAAGCCAGTGCCGCCGCCATCAAAATGCGCCGCTGGCTGGAACTGCAGACCCTCACTGAAACCCTCAGCGACGTTCTTTTCTATCTGGAGGATTGACCCCTGCCGCCCCGGCGCTCTGTCTGCCAGGGGTGGACGAGGCTCCCGCCGAGTGGCAGAGCAATGGATTTCAATGGTGCTGAAAGCCCC
>CAIZWU010000049.1 GCA_903936775.1 uncultured bacterium
AGAACAGACTTTGGCCTGACCCGGGATGCCGTGATCCAGTGACTCCAGCCGCGGCTTTCCCTGACAGACTAACTTCCAATGACCAGACCGGCACGGCAGGGCAACAAGTTTCCAGAGCAGGGAGGGCCCGGGGCGGCAAGGAGGCTGAGGCATCTTCTTGAACGGAAAGCGAAAGAAACCACTTAAATTATCCTTAATGTGCGAGGTGCGTTCCAAGGATCCTCCTCCGGCTGCGGCAGGATAAGGATTTTGAAAGCGCGCTGAAACCCCTTTCATTCTACCCTTAACCACGCAAACCCCGGCGCATGTTGAGTATCTCCAGTTCACGTTCCTCACGTTTTTGTGACGGACATTCCCGTCGAGGATTTTTACGCCTCGGCGCCTTGGGGCTGGGTGGGTTGGCTCTGCCCGGCCTGCTCCGTGCGCAGTCCCGGCAAGGCACTCCTGGCAAAAAGGCGATCATCATGGTCTTCCTGCCCGGCGGACCACCGCATCAGGACATGTGGGATCTGAAGATGGATGCGCCCTCGGAAATCCGCGGGGAATTCCGCCCGATCCGGACCAAAGTGCCCGGCATCGAAGTCTGCGAACTGTTTCCCAAAATGGCGGCGATGATGGACAAGTTCAGCATCATCCGCAGCGTGGTGGGCAGCACCGGGGAGCATGCGGCGCAACAGTGTCTGACGGGGCGGCCTCCCCAGAATGCCCCGGCCGGCGGATGGCCCAGCATTGGAGCGATTATGTCACGGATGCAGGGAGCCGGTGCGCCCGGAGTGCCGGCATTTGTGGGACTTTCCCCCAAGATGGGCCACGGGCCATGGGCCAATCCCGGCCTGCCAGGATTCCTCGGTCCGGCTCATGCGCCCTTCCAGCCGAACGGGGGCGGCTCGGCCGACCTCGTCCTGAATAACATTACCCTGGACCGCCTGCAGGACCGGGGAGCGCTCCTGCACAGCTTTGACAGCCTGCGGCGCGATGTCGATGCCTCGGGCATGATGGGGGCCATGGATACCTTCCAGCAGCAAGCCATGGGCGTCCTGACGTCCAGCCGTCTGTCCGAGGCTTTGAATCTCGACAAGGAGGATCCCAAGGTCCGGGCCCGTTATGGGGGAGGCACCATGAAGTGCCGCGACGACGGCGGACCGGAGTGTCCGGAGCAATTCCTGATGGCGCGCCGCCTCGTCGAAGCAGGCGTGAGTTGCGTCACCCTGGGTTTCAACCGCTGGGACTGGCATTCGCGCAACTTTCCGCAGGCCCGCGAAGTTTTCCCTCAACTGGATAACGGACTGACGGCCCTCGTCCAGGACCTGCACGACAGCGGTCTGGATCAGGACGTCAGTGTGGTGGTGTGGGGTGAATTCGGCCGCACTCCGCAGCTCAACAAGGAAGGCGGACGGGACCACTGGCCCCGGGTCTCCTGCGCGGCCCTCGCCTGCGGCGGCATGACACACGGACAGGTCATCGGAGCCACCGACCGGCTCGGCGGCGAAGCGGTGGACCGGCCGGTCGATTTCCAGGAGGTCTTTGCCACGCTTTACCATGCGGCGGGTATCGATACCCAAACGGCCACCATAAATGACCTCAACGGCCGTCCCCGCTTCCTCGTGGACGAGCAGTTCAAACCCCTGCCCGAGCTGATCGGCTGACTGTTATGCTGACCTTGTTCTCCCAAAAATCAGGAAGTTCCTTCTGCGATGGCCTGTCGCGGCGCTCTTTCCTGCGCCTCGGTGGTCTCGGCCTCGGCGGCCTCACCCTGCCCCAGCTGCTGCGTGCCGAAGCCGCCCAGGGAACAGGCAAATCGCAGAAGGCACTCATTCTGGTCTATCTGCCAGGCGGACCGCCCCATCAGGACATGTTTGACCTGAAGATGGACGCCCCCTCGGAAATCAGGGGAGAGTTTTCCCCCATCCGCACCAACGTGCCGGGCATTCAAATCTGTGAGCATCTGCCCCGCATTGCAAAAATGGCGGACAAGTTTGCCTTCGTACGCAGCGTGGTCGGAGCCAAGGACCGGCACGAATCCTTCCAGTGCGTCACCGGCCGCCTCAACGACAATGTGCCTCCCGGCGGCTGGCCCGAAATTGGCAGTATCGTCTCCACCCTGGAAGGGGCCGGGGCCGCCGTGCCGGGCTACGTCAATCTCTCCCCGAAGATGCAGCACACCCCCTATAATCAGGGGCGCACCAGTTTCCTCGGGGTGGCCCACGCGCCGTTCATGCCGATGGGAAGCGTGAAGGACGACATGACCCTCAACGGGATCACCCTGGAGCGGCTCGCGGACCGCCGTGGACTGCTGACAGCTTTTGATGGATTCCGCCGCGGGGCCGATGCCTCCGGGGCCATGAGCGGAGTGGACGCCTTCACGGAGCAGGCTTTCGACATCCTGACGTCCTCCCGGCTGCTCAAGGCGCTCGACCTTTCCGATGAGGACCCCAAACTCCGCGAACGCTATGGCAAGGGGACTGACAAAATCCAGGGCGATGCGGCGCCACGGCTGAATGAGCAGTTTCTACTGGCCCGGCGCCTTGTCGAAGCCGGTGTGAGGGTCGTGACGCTCAGTTATAGCTTCTGGGATTGGCACGGGCAGAATTTCAAGATTGCCAAGGACAATCTGCCCGACTTTGACCAGGCCATCAGCGCCCTCGTGCAGGACCTGCACGACCGCGGCATGGACCGCGACGTCACCGTCCTCGCGTGGGGCGAGTTTGGCCGCAGCCCGCGCATCAATGCCGGCGGCGGGCGTGACCATTGGCCCAATGTCTCGTGTGCCCTGCTGGCCGGAGGCGGCATGAAAACCGGCCAGGTCATCGGAGCCACCGACCGCCTCGGCGGGGAAGCGGCGGACCGGCCGGTTCACTTCCAGGAAATTTTCGCTACGCTTTATAACAATCTTGGCATCAACCCGAACACCACCACCGTGCCCGACCTGACCGGCCGGCCGCACTTCCTCGTGGATGGACAGTTCCAACCCATGAAGGAGCTAGTATCATGAAATTCCGTTGGAACCTTTTATTGCTGGCAGCCGCATGGCCCGCCTCCGCCGGAGCCGCAGGGCTGGAGATTCACCACGGCGCCCCGGCCGGCTCGCCAGGACTCCTCACCGGAGCCGATGCCGTGCTGCAGCTTCTCGTGACCGCCACCGATGCCCCCGGCCGGCAGAGCGATGCCACGCGTGCCGTTTCCTGGAAAGTAGAACCAGAGGGCCTTCTGAGTATCTCCCCGGGCGGCCGGGCCACCCCTCTCCGGGATGGCACCGCGACCCTCACCGCCAGCAAGGATGGAGCCCAGGCCACCGCCACAATCATCGTGAAAGGCGCCGCGGCCAATCGACCGCTGCACTTCACCAATGACGTGGTGCCGGTCATGACCAAATACGGGTGCAATGGCGGTGGCTGCCATGGCAAGAGCGAGGGGCAGAACGGTTTCAAACTTTCCCTGCTGGGTTTCGAACCCGGCGAAGACTACGAGCACCTCGTGCATGAATCGCGCGGCCGTCGTTTATTCCCTGCGGCGCCGGAAAGCAGCCTGCTGCTGCTGAAAGGCACCGGGGAAATGCCGCACGGCGGCGGAGCCCGCATGGAACGGGGATCTCCCGACTACCAAATGTTGGTGCGCTGGATGGAACAGGGCATGCCCAAAGGCGATCCCGCCGCCCCCGTGCCGGTGCGCCTCGCCATTTTCCCCGAGGAACGCCTGCTCGCGCCTGACGCGGATCAACAACTCCAGGTGACCGCCCACTACTCGGACGGTTCGTGGCAGGATGTCACCACCCAGGTGCAATATGATAGTGGCGCCAAGGAAATGGCCACGGTGACGCCGGCCGGCCTGGTGCACACCGCCCAGCAACCCGGGGACGCCGCGGTGATGATCCGTTATATGGAATTGGCAGGAGTCTTCCGCGTCACCATTCCCCTGGGCGCCCCTCTGGGGGAGTTTCCACCGGAACGGAATTTCGTGGATCAGCATGTCTTTGCCAAACTGCGCACTCTCGGTCTGCCACCGGCCGTCCTCAGCGATGATGCCACCTATCTCCGTCGTGTCACCATCGATATCACCGGCCGCCTGCCCAAAGCGCAGGAAGCAGAGGCCTTCGCCAGCGACCCCTCCCCTGACAAACGCAGCGCTCTGGTGGACCGTCTGCTGGCCTCGGCCGATTACGCCGAATATTTCGCCTCGAAATGGTCGGCCCTGTTGCGCAACAAACGTTCGGACCGGCCCGCCTATGGCACTCAGGCCTTCTACTCGTGGATCCGGGACAGCCTGAACCGGAACCGGCCCTTCAGTGAATTGGCCGCCGGTATCGTGTCTGCCTCCGGCACCATCAGCACCTCCCCGCCGGTGGCGTGGTACCGGGCAGTGCAGAAACCGCAGGACCAGATGCAGGACATCGCCCAGGTCTTCTGCGGGCAACGCCTGCAGTGCGCCCAGTGCCACCACCACCCTTACGAAAAGTGGAGCCAACAGGATTATTTCGGCCTCGCCGCCTTCTTTTCCCAGGTAGGCCGCAAAGCGTCGGATCAACCGGCCGAGGAAGCAGTCATCCATCAATGGGGGGAAGCCTCCGCGCAAAATCCCCGCACCGGCAAGCCGGTGAAACCCACCACCCTGGGAGGCAAACCCCTGCAACTCGAGCCGCAGCAGGACCCGCGGGGAGCTCTCGCGGCCTGGCTCACCGCTCCGGAAAACCCCTTCTTCGCCCGCATGTTCGCCAACCGGTATTGGAAGCACTTCTTCAGCCGTGCGCTCGTGGAACCCGAGGACGACCTGCGGATCACCAACCCTCCGGTGAATCCAGCCCTCCTCGACGCCCTTGAGGCTTCGTTCATCCAGAGTGGATTCGACATGAAGGCCTTCATCCGAACGCTCTGCACCAGCAGCACCTATCAACTCTCCAGCTTCCCGAACGAGCATAACGCCACCGACCGCCAGAACTTCAGCCGCTTCTATCCGCGGCGGCTCCAGGCCGAGGTCCTGCTGGATGCCATCGACACGGTCAGCGGACTCGCCTCACGTTTCCCGGGACAGCCGGTAGAGCGGCGCGCGGTGGCCCTGCCGGACGACAGCTTCAACGGTTCCAGTTATTTCCTGACCGTGTTCGGGCGCCCGGAAAACACCAGTGCCTGCGAATGCGAACGTACTCAGGACAGCAGTCTCGCCCAAAGTCTGCATCTGCTGAACTCCAAAGGAATCCAGGAAAAGCTCACGGCCCCGGCCAGCCGCCCGGCCCAGCTCGCGGCAGATCCCCGGCCTGTGGAGGAAAGGATCCGGCAATTATTTTTCATGGCCTACGGGCGTCCTCCGGAGGCTTCTGAAACCACCAAGGCCCAAGCCTATCTTACCCAAAAGAAGGGCGAAGCCGGTGCTTGGGAGGACTTGGTCTGGGCCCTCCTCAACACCAAGGAATTCCTCTTCAATCACTGAAGGTTGCCCATGTTGATGCGAACCCCTGCTTCCGTCCGCCAGTTCCTGGCGGCCATGGCCTGCGTGGCCTCCCCCGTCATGGGACAATTGCCCACCACCCGGCTGGATGCCGTCTTCCCGCCCGGCCTCCAGGCCGGCAGCGAGACCACGGTGGCCCTGACCGGCCTGGATCTGGCGGAAGTGGACCGTCTGATCTTCAGCGACGCGGGTTTGTCAGCAGTGCATGGGGAAGGCCTGAATTTCAAAGTTACCGCCAGCGCCGGAATCCAACCCGGACTTTATGAAGTCAGGGCGGCCGGGCGTTATGGCATCTCTGCCAGCCGCCTGTTCGCAGTCGGCACCCTGCCCGAACTTCTGGAATCCGGAGCCCACGACACTCCGGAAAAAGCCCTGCTCCTGACCCTGCCCATTACCGTCAATGGCACCACCGGAACCGATGCCGCGGACTATTTCCGCTTCGCGGCCTCCAAAGGCCAACGATTCCTTCTGTCCTGCGCCGCCGAGCGGATCGATTCGCCCCTGAACACCGTCCTGACACTCTTCGATCCGGCCGGCCGCGAGCTGTCCACGGCCCACCGCACCCATAGTGGTGATGCGATCATCGAGTTGACGGCACCCCAGGATGGCGAGTTCGTAGTGAAGATCCACGACATGGTCTGGCAGGGGGGAGCCGACCACGTTTACCGCCTCACCGCCGCACCGGTCACGGTCGGGGCCGATGGCGAAGACCCGGCGCTTCCCCTGTCAGGAGCGGTCTGCGATTGGATGCCGCAACAACCCGTGACCGCACTCAAGGAGGCGGCCCCCAAGGCCACGGCCGCCCATCAGTTGGTCCTGCCCTCCGTGGTGGCGGCCGCCCCCGGTTCCCAGGATTGGTTTGAATTCACCGGCAGCAAGGACCGCAAAGTCATGATCGACGTCCTTAGCCACCGTCTGGGCCACCCCTCCGACTGGATGCTCCAGGTGTTCAAGATCACCCGGGATGCGGCGGGTCAGGAGAAAAGCGAACGGATCGCGGAATTTGATGACACGGCGGCTCCTGCCGGCGCGGAATCCCTGACGCTGGGAAGCCGCGATCCCTCGGGCAGCCTCGTCTGTGAGGAGAATACGGTCTACCGGCTTCAGCTGACAGACCGGTTCCATGCCAAAAAACCCTGGCAGCTAGTGGTGCGTGATCCCCAGCCGGGATTTTCAGTGGTCGCCTTTTCCGAAAGCCCCGCCACCAAAGGCCCGGCCCTGCACCGCTGGAGTCCACTGCTGCGCCGGGGAGGCAGTTCGCTCGTCCAGGTCGCGGTGCTGCGGCGCGATGGCTTCGATGCGCCCGTCACCTTGCGGATGGAAGGTCTGCCGGAGGGGGTGAGCGCCGGGGAAGTCACTTTGCCCAAAGGGGTTTCCACGGCCTCCCTCGTGGTGCGGGCCGCGCCCGGCGCCAAAGCCTGGAATGGCCGGATCCGCCTGACAGGGACCTCGGGGGAAACGGTGGTGGCCGCCCGCGAGGCCATTCCGCGTTGGACGGTGGGCAACCGCGCCACGGAGCGCGTGAGCCTGCGCCTCAGCTCCGAGGGCTGCGTCCTCGCCGTCACCGAAGCGGAAGCCGCTCCGCTGCTGGTGGAACCGGCCGAGCAGAAAATCTATGAATCCTCGCTCGCCGGCAGCATTGAGGTGCCGGTCAAGTTCACCCGCGATGCCAGCCTCAAAGGATTCAAAGGCGAATGGGAGGCCGTCCTGATGGGAATGCCGGGCTTGCGTCAGGCACCAGTCGTCAAGCCCGCCGCGGATGCCAGCGAGGCCAAGTTGGTGCTCGATTTGAAAACCAAGGATGGCAATGCCTTTACTCCCGGAAACTGGACCATCCATGCCTCGGCCCGTGGCATCATCCTCTGGCAACCGAACGACAAGGATCCCGTCCGGGAACTGGCGGAATCGGCTTATTCCGCTCCCATTCAACTGCACATCGAACCGTCCCCGGTGCGCCTGACCGGTCCCGCCACCCTGACCCTGGCCCCTGGCGGCAAGGTGGAGATGCCGCTCAAACTGGAAAGGCGTTATGGCTTTACGGGAGCGGTAACGATTGAATTGGCGGTGCCGTCCGGCATCAAGGGGATCACCGCCACCGCCCTGACGGCCGCTCCGGAGCACGCGGAGGCCAAGTTAGTGATCGAGGCTGCCGCAGATGCCCCCTTGGGATCCCATGCCTGCACCCTGCAGGCCAAATGCGAATGGAATGGTGAAACCCTGCCGTGGAGCATTCCCGTGAATTTGGAGGTAAAACCATGACCCGATTGATCCCCGTAATCCTCGCTGCCCTGACTTTTTCCGCCAGTGGTGCCCCGCTCCCTATCGTGGACCTGAAACGGGACACCCCGGTCGATTTTGCCAAGGAGATCCACCCCCTGTTGAAGCGGAGCTGCCTCGCCTGCCATAACACCACCAAAGCCAAAGCCGGCCTCAACCTGGAGTCACCCCAGGCCATCCTCAAAGGCGGTGATGGCGGACCCGCCGCCACCCCCGGCAAAGGCAACGAAAGCCTCGTGCTGCGCAGCGCTTCCCATCAGGAGGAATCCGCGATGCCGCCGCCTGGCAACAAGGTCAATGCGCCCGACCTAACCCCGGATGAACTTGGACTGCTCAAGCTATGGATTGATCAGGGCCTCAAGGGCAGTGCGGTCGCAGACCAGGTCGCCACCTGGCGCGGCTATCCCGCACAGCACGCTCCGGTGGCCGCGGCGGCCCTCTCTTCCACCGGCCGCATCGCAGCGGCGGCGCGGGGCAACCAGGTGCACCTGACGGAAGTCGCCACCGGCCTGTCCCTGGGGCAACTCTCCGACCCGGAGCTGCAAAAACTAGATCTCTATCAAGGCCGGGCCGTGGCTGACCGCGACGCCGTGATGGCGGTGGCCTTCGGCAGCGATGACCTCCTGGCGACCGGCGGATACCGCACCGTGCGCCTGTGGCGGCGGGCACCCCTAACGGAACAGGGCGCCCCCCTTCCCTTGCCGGCCGCGGTCACCAGTTTCACCTCCACCGCAACGCAGGCGGCGGCGGGTTCCGCTGATGGAAACATCCGGATCTGGGACCCCGCCGCGGAGCAACCTTCCCTCAAGGAATTCAAAGAGCACGCCGCCGCTATCAAAGCCCTCTGCTTTTCACCGGACGGCCAGTTCCTCGTGTCCACGGCAGCCGACCGCACGGTGCGGGTCTGGGACGTGGCTTCGGGGACCCCGGTCTTCCGGACGGAATCGCCGGGCGAAATCACCGCTCTGTGTTTTCTCAAAGGAGGTACCGAACTCGCCGCCGCTTTTGCCGATGGAGTGCTACGCCTCTATCCTTTCTCCAAAGAAGCGCCCGCTGCGGCTCCAGCCGCCTTGCGCGAATGGAAACTCGGCGATCAGGCTGCCACCGCCCTATCCACCCCCGACCCCGCCGGCACTCAGCTACTATGGACCAATCAGGAGCCGGTGCTCCATCTGACGGATTCCGCCGACGGGAAACGGGTGGCCGACGTTGCATTGGAAAATCCCGCCCAGTCCGCCATCACCCGCGCCGAGGGACACCTCAAGGCCGCCCAACGCCACCTTGAGGGCCGGAAAGCCAGGCTTGCCACCGCCACGGAAGCGGTGAAGAAGGAATCGGAAAACCTCCGCACCACCCATCAAGGGCAGGAAAAAGCCCGCGCCGACTGGCAGCGGAAACTGGGGCTCGCCCGCACCGCCGACTCCGCCCTCCGGGTTGTCCCTGGAGATAAGGGGCGCCAGGACGCCGCCACCAAGGCCAGCGGGGAGGCCTCGACCGCCGAACGGGCCTTCACCGATGCCCGCACCAACGCCGAGCTGGCGGTGCGCCTGACCGGACAGGCCATGCAGCTGCAAGCGGCCTCTGAAGGGTCGGCCTCGGCCGCAGAAACCACCATCGCGGAAAACACCACCACCTTGGAAAGCCTGAAAAAAGCCCTCGTGCCGGTTTCGCCGCCGCAATCCCTCACCCTGCTTGATGGCGGCAAGGTCGCGCTGATCGCCCTCGATAATGGCCGCCTCCAATGGCATAGCCTGACCACCGGAGAACTCCTTGATGCCGCCGAAAGCAGCGCCCCCGGACTCACCCTCCTGACAACCGCCAATAACCAAATCCTCGCGGCCCGCGCCGACCAGAAGGTGGTCCGGCTGCCCTCCCGCCGTCCTTTCGTGATGGACCGGCTGATCGGCAAACCTGACGATGCCGCAACCCTCACCAACCGGGTCACCGCGTTGAGTTTCTCTTCCGACGCCCGGCTGCTCGCGACCGGCGGAGGGGTGGCCTCCCGCAGTGGTGAGGTCAAGATTTGGAATACCACGGACGGCACCCTGGCGCTGAACCTCCCGGACCCGCATTCCGATACGGTCAATGCCCTGGCCTTTTCACCCGACGATTCCTTGATCGCCACCGCGGGCAGTGACCGCTGGGCCCGGGTCTTCCAAGTGACCGACGGGCGCCGCACCACCTCCTTGGAAGGGCACAGCGGCCAGGTGCTCAGCATTGCCTGGCGAAGTGATGGCTTGGCCCTCGCCACCGGGGGCGCCGACAAAACCCTCCGTTTCTGGGATCTGTTGGATGGCAAACAAACCCGCAGCCTCACCAGCTTCACCAAGGAAGTCAGTGCCGTCTCATGGCTCGGCACAGGGGACACCGTGGCCAGCGCCAGCGGCGATGCGGCGGTACGGCTCAATGAAGAAGCACTGCCCGGCGCGAAAAGCTTCTGCTTTGCCCTCGCCTCCGACCCCTCCGGCTCCTTGGTCGCGGCGGGCGGGGAGGACGGCGTCCTCCGCATCTGGCAAACCGCCTCCAAAAAACTCCTGCGCGAAGTGCCCTGAGGATTCGGGATGACTTCGCTGGTCCTCTCCCGCAACTCAAAAAAGACTGCACCTGCTGCGACCGATCCATAACCCAAGCCATTCAACCTCATGTGGAACCCCTCACTTCGACCTTCAAGACCGGGCTCCGCGCTGTCCCGGCGCGAATGGTTGCGGGTCGGCGGACTGGGTGCTCTGGGGTTAAGCCTGCCCAGCCTGCTGCGGGGGAATCCCACCGCGGCCACCATGGCACGCGCCGCCAGCTTTGGCCGGGCCAAATCATGTATCCTGCTGTTTCTCAGCGGAGGCCCGCCCCAGCACGAAACCTTCGACCCCAAGCCCGAGGCACCCGTCGACATCCGCGGCAACTTCCGGGCGATTTCCACCAGCGTGCCGGGCCTGCAGTTCTGTGAGACGCTGCCCTGCACGGCAAAAATCGCACACCACCTCGCGGTGATCCGTTCGATGTCCACGGACATCCATTCGCATTCCACCAGCGGGGCCTGCATGCTGACGGGTTATGAACCCGTCAGCAAAGCGGAGAATGTCCCACCCAGCCCTGACGACTGGCCCAGCATTGCCGCGGCCGCCGGGGCCCTGAAGCCCAGCACCCGTTCGCCCCTTTCTTCGGTGGTTCTGCCGGATGAGTTATACAATGACGGACATATTGTGTGGCCGGGACAGAATGGCGGGTTCATGGGGTCGAAATGGCACCCGACCCTGATGAAGTGCGACCCCAGTCAACTTCCCATGCGGATTGAGGGTCTGACGTTGGAGGAAAGCCTGAGCGCGGTCCGTCTCGGAGAACGATTCGACCTGCTGAACCAATTCGACCAGCATTTCAGCACCGGAATCCGCAGCCAGGCGGTCACCGGGATGGGCGAGATGCATCAGAAGGCGTTCGAGTTGCTGCACTCGGAATCAAGCCGCACCGCCTTTGCCCTCGAAAAGGAAACGGCCGTCCTGCGGGAGGCTTATGGTCCCCACAAGTTTGGCCAGAGTGTGTTATTGGCCCGGCGTCTGGTTGAGGCCGGAACACGCCTCGTGCAGGTCAACTGGCCACGCGAAGGAGATCTGGAGGTCAAAGGCAGTCCCCTCTGGGATACTCATGCCGACAATGCCGGACGCGTCCGCAACGTGTTGTGCCCTCAGTTTGACCGGACCTTTGCCACGCTGATCGACGATCTCCAGCAACGGGGCCTGCTCGACGAAACCCTCGTCGTGGCCATGGGTGAATTCGGCCGCTCTCCCAAAGTGAACGCCAATGGCGGACGCGACCACTGGGGATCCGTTTTTTCCGTGGTGATGGCGGGAGCCGGAACCGGGGGCGGCCAGATCATCGGTGCCAGCGACCGGACCGGGGCCCACCCCCAATCCCGGCCCGTGCGGCCACCGGATCTGGCGGCCACCATCTTCCATCTGCTCGGAATCGATCCCGCCGGAGAATTCATGGATCCCCTCAACCGTCCCCGGCGCGTGACCAACAGCGGCACGGTGCTTCACGAATTGGCGGGGGCCTGAGTCCTGTCAGGACACTGTTCTCAACCCTCACCTTTTCAGCGGGTTGCCGGCGCTTTTTGGATCGCGGCAAAAAGGGCCTCGGCGATCGCTTTCATGCCCTTGTCTCCGGGATGGCCCGCCACTCCGGCATGTTCGATCTTCCGCTCGGATCCTGCGGTCAGGGGCACCGCCCCGGCCCATCCGGAGATATCCACAAACGTGACTCCCGCATCCGCGCTGGCCTTTCTCATGATGCCATCCTTCACGGGGTGGGGCCAAAACGAACTCCTCACAAAAATGGCCGGCTGGCCATGCTTCCGCAACACCCCCAGCAACCCTGAAAAAGCGGCAGCAAATTTCTCCCGGTCCCCAGCTTCCACCGGGTCTGCCACATTCTCCCCAACCGCCACCACCACCAGATCCGCCCCAAAAGCCAACTCTGCCTTGAGTTCCGCCTCCAGATCAAAACGGTCGTAGCGCCTTTCGAAATCCGCCACATTGCTGACCATGATCTGCGGCACCATTCCGGCCGCCCTGCCCAAATCGGCTGCCAGCAAATGGACATAATCCTTTTCCATGGCACTCGCGGCCATGCCCCAATCGGCAGTCCATCCAATCTCCGGCTTAGGGGCGTGCCGAGTGATGCTATTGCCCAGGAACAGCACCTTCGCGGCCCGCATGGGCTTGGGGGATGGAGGCTCTGCAGCGCGCAGGCCAACTGCAAACACGGACAGAAAAACAACAAGGAAGGCGAAGACAGGCGGTTTCATTCTGTTTAAAACTACAGGTGACAGGAGCAACCCTACAAGCGTTTTGCCCCAGCCATGCCCACGTTCAGCGAATGGCCGGTGTCCGGACGGAACCACCGGCGCCAAGCCGCCATCAATCCCTACTGCTTAACCCGGTAGTACATCTTCTGCCCCGGAACGGTAGCCGCCGCGAAAGGACTGGATGCGCCCGGCAGGTTCGTCCAGGTGTCCAGGTCAGGAGAGGATTGCAGCACCCCGACACCCGTCCATCCCAACAACACACTGTTGGCGGAGCCGGTAACTCCCAGCACCGCAGGGTAGGTGGGATGGACCTGCGCGATGGTGAGGGTACCGTCCCCGGTGATAAAGTCGGGGTGGGTGACGGCGCTGTAGACCCCGGCTGGCTGTCTCACGCCGTTGATAAAGAGGCCGTTGATGTTCCGGGTCCCATCGTAGCTCAACTTCAATTGTCCGGGAGTGTTGATCTGATGATCACTGTTCGGGCTCGGAGCGCCGGTCGCAGTAAATTCAAGAATTCCGTTATTGATCAGAGTCGGGCCACTGTATTCATTCTGGGAGGTAGGAATGCCAATGGTGCCGGTGCCGGTTTTGGTCAGCCCCAGGATGCCACCAGTCCCGGTCGTGTTATCCACCATTTTACCGTTCTGGCCACTGCCCCCGGTCGGCCACACGGTGTTGCTGATATTGGCTGCTCCCACCGTCAGGGTCGAGGTGGTGTCCGGGGCATTGTTGGCAAAGACGCCGCCATTGCCGCTCAAGCCGCCAGTCACCTGGCTGGTGCCGTTGAAATCAACCCGCAGACTGCTGGTGGATCCGTTGCAGATCACGGTGCCGTTGGGGCTGCTGGTGAGCGCGACCCCGGTGCTGTTGGGAACTCCCCAGCGCCCGTTGCCGGTGAAGGTCAGTTTTCCGCCGCCAATCCGGGTGAAGCCCGTGTAGGTATTCACCCCGGCAATCACAAAAGTGGAGGTATCATCGCCCATCGCGGCCAAATCGATATCGGTCCGGTAGCCCTGCTTGCCGGCAACCACACTTTCGATGAGGGCCCCGCCGTCTGCGATCGTGCCCGAAAACGTCGTCGAACCACCCGAAACCACCCCCATTTTCAGGACGCCGCGGGCGTAGGGTGAAGAGTTGATGACCATCCCGTTACCCGAGGGAGCCGGCATTTGGTTTTGGTTGTCGTCTCCAGCGAGATCGAAGGTTCCGCCTGTCAGAACCAACCGGCTGTAGCGGTAGATCTGTCCATTGGGGACCCTGACATTCACGGGAGTCTCCGGCACCGAAACGTCCAGATCATTGAAGAACTTCACCGTTGCTCCCGTGTCCAGGGCATCAATCCCATCGACCGCATAAGGCGACGGGTTATTGCCGGTGGTGGGAGCGCGGAGCACCAGGGTGCCGCTCCTGACAAAAGTGCCGCCGGTGTAGGTGTTCGCCGCCTGGAGGGTGAGGACAGACGTTCCCCGGAGAGTCAGGCCATCGGTGCCCTGCAGCGGGGCTGCCATGGAAACCTTGGCGTCGGCGGTGATGGTGGGGGTGGAGCCCGCCAGGGTCAGGGCATTCAGCGGATCGGCGGAAGTGAAGCTATAGTCGGCCTGTTTGATTTCCAGGTTATGGGCCGTAACCGGGGAGGTGATATTGACGGTCCCCGCGCCGGCCAGGCCAAAGAACGCGTCCCCACCAGCCCACACGGCCGGCGAACTCCAGTTGGCGCTGGTATCGTTCCACGCAAAATCGCCCGAGGCATTGTTCCAGCGGCCCTGATCCGGAACCGTAATCGTGCCGTCTCCCGTAATAAAGGCAGGATGGGTGGTGGCCCCATACTGGCCACTGGGTTGCTTGACTCCATTGATGAAGAGTCCCTTCACGGTCTTGCTGCCCGTATAAAGCAGGCTCAGTTGGCCAGGAGTGTTGATCTTAATTTCGCTGTTCGGACTGGGGGCTCCGGTAGCGGTGTATTCGAGGATGCCATCCTGGATCAGGGTTGGCCCGCTGTAGTCGTTCAGGGCGGTGGGGAAGCCGATTTTGCCGGTTCCGGTTTTAGTGAGAGCCACGATCCCGCCCGTGCCGGTGGTGTTGTCCGTGATTTTTCCGTTCTGTCCAGCTCCGCCGGTCGGCCAGACCGTGTTGGAGATGTTGGCGGCGCCCACCGTCAGGGTGGAAACAGTGCCTGCCGCATTGTTGGCAAAAACCCCGCCATTGCCGCTCAATCCGCCTGTGATTTGGCTGGACCCATTGAAGTCGACCCTTAGATTGCCGATGCCGCCATTGCAGATCACCGTTCCATTGGGACTGCTGGTGAGCGCCACTCCGGTGTTGTTGGGCACGCCCCATCGTCCATTGCCGGTGAATGTCAGTTTTCCGCCGCCGATCCGGGTGAATCCGGTAAAGGTGTTCAGGCCGGCCATCACAAAAGTCGCGGAATCATCGGCAAAACCCTGCAAATCGACATCCAGCCGGTAGCCCTGTTTGCCGGCCACCACACTTTCGATAAGCGGAGCCCCGTCGGCCATGATCCCGGAAAAGGTATGGGTTTCACCGGAGGCGGAACCCATCCGCAGCGCCGCACGCGAATACGGGGAGCTGTTGGTGATCAGGCCCGTCCCGTCGGGGGCAGGAAAATTGTTCTGATTGTCATCTCCCGCGATATCAAAAGTGCCCCCGGTCATGATCAGGCGCTTGCGGTTGCCCATCTGTCCATTGGAGACCCGGACATTGGTTGGCGTGCCCGGGGTGGTGGTGGTGTCCACCTCATTGAAGAGCTTCACGGTCGCTCCGGAATCCAGGGCATCAATGTTATCCAACGCATAGCTGCTGGTTCCGTTGACACCGGTTGGGGCTTTCATCACCACGATTCCACCGCGGATCAAGGTACTGCCGGAATAAGTGTTGGCGCCGGCCAGCGTCAGGACGCTGGCACCATTCACGGCCAGACCGTCCGTCCCGGCGAGGGGTGCCGTGATCGTGGTATCTCCGTTGACAGTAATCGTGGGAGGGGCACCCGGGGTGCCGGTCAGCGTCAGACTACTGCCGATGGTAGCATCGATATTATAGTCCGGGACCGTGAATTCCAAACCCGAGGCTGTCACCGTAGCGGAGTCCAGAGTGACCAGGCCAGCACCGGCGCTTTCAAAGAGCGCCGGGCCTCCGGTCCACAACCCAAGGGACCAGTTGATGCTGCTGTCGTTCCACAATTGATCTCCCGAGGTATTTTTCCAGACATTGGGGATGGTGGGAGCCCCATTCGGCTGGCTGGCGGCATGAGCCACTGCTTTGAGGAACATCTGCTGGCCATCGGCAGATAAATCCAGCGCGCCTGCCTGGGGATTGGGGGCACTGGTGACACTTCCAGAGGCATCGCGGGTGCCGCACCCAAAAAACAGCCGGTAACCGGCCAGACGCTCGCCGGTCACCTGGGTGGTGCGGACGGTGGTAAAGGCCGGCCATTCCGCAATGGCATAACCATTGCCCACCTGGGTGGGATCGACCGCAGGGGCCTGTCCGGCCGGGATATTGACGCCGGGATTGAGCGGATTGAAGTTGATGTCCGCGAGCAGCACCCCGCCAGGTTCCATGGCGTTGGCGATGCCCTGATCAACTCCGCTGACGGCCAGATCGAAAAACTGGACCGAGGTGCCGCGGTTGTTGGCGGGAGCCGGCACTATCACATTACAGAAGTTGGTCATCACCTTGGCGGTTCCCACCGTGGTGGTGCTGATACCGGCAAAGACAGGATGGCCCGGCACCGCGAAGGTGAGCTTGCCGGTGGCGGTAGTGCTGGTGTCGGCAGCGCAGTCATACTCCTTATTATCCAGCAGCCAACCCATGCGATCCCGGCGGATCAGGGTGGATTTGGTGACCAGCATCGGTTTGGTGATCAGGGTGTTCCACTTGCCCCCCCGGGAGTTGAGATTGAAGGGACCGCTGTTGGTCGCCGACCCCACAATCACCAGATCATAGGTATTGAGCACGGCAATATCATCGGCGGAGATGGAACCGGGCTGGGGATTGAACCGCTCCACGGTGTGCCCGCCGGCAATCAGCAGATCAATGAATCCCTGATCCGTAAAAGGGGTGCCGGTGGTGGAGGCAGGGTCGGCGTAAAAGGCCCCGCGGGACACCCCATCCGATCCATTCCCCGCCGTTCCTTCGGCACCGTTATCACTGACCCAGACTACCCGGGCGGCTTCAACTGCGGGAGCGAGGGCGAGCAGAGCGACGAGGGAAGGAAGGGCTAATTGGCATTTCATAGGAGACTGATCTAAATATAAACGAGTGGCCTGAATTTGAATATTCAGGAACGTTGTGTTCCTGTAAGACAATTCCCCCCGGCCCGTCCAGCCAATTCCGGATGTATGCATAAAATACACCCTTTTCAGGCGCCACTGCGGCCGGAGCTTCTCAACAGCCCCGGCGCGGCACCAGCGTCTCTCCCGGGACGAATTTTGGAAGTATACTCCGCTGGGTGCCCGCCCCGCCACCACTGGCGGCCACCTGCAGGAGCAGGCGTGCGACACGGTGCCCGAAGCGTTGCCAGTCGGAGCGGTAACTACTAAAGGCGGGTTGGCAGCGGTCCAGGAAGGGTTCGTAATCCCTCACGATCAGGGAAACGTCCCTGGGCACCCGGAGCCCCATTTCCTTGAATATCCCCAACACGGGAAACGCCTGAGCCCCTTCACTGACCAGAAAGCAGGTGGGCGGATCCGCCTCCTGCAGGGCCGCCGCCATCTCCCGCCGCAGACCGGGAAGCGTCAGATCATCACTGATCACGGTGACACGTCCCGGTTGGCCTTGGCGGAGAACCGACTGCTGGAGTCCCGCCATGGTGTGCCTGGCACTGGCGACCGCAGGATCAAAAACCACGAGGGCCACATGATGATGACCCAGCCGCCAGGCTTCCCCGGCGGCATGCCGTCCCAGCGCGGCATAGTCGATTTTGACGGAGGGCAGGCACAACCCATCATGACAGGGTCCCAGCACCACACAAGGCAGGCCACTGCTTTGAAACCACTGCTGGATCTGCAGCGATGCCCGGAACAACAGCCAGACGGTGGCTGGCGAGGCCTCGGTCAGTTCCCTGAGGCGCTGCTCAGGATTTTCCCGCCACAAGCCCGTCTGTTGTTCCCACTCCAACCCGAGCCCGCCGGCCGCAAGGCCCTGACGTATTTTATCAAAAATCACCCGGCTGCTCCAGACCAGCTGAATCTCCGGGAAAGGGGCCAGACATTTTACCATGGTGGCTCCGGGAGGCGTCCCGGACGGGCCCTGAATCCGGTGGGTGATGGAGTGCTTCCGCCCACGGCCGCCGGCATTGATCCAGCCTTGAGCCATGAGTTGGGCGTGGGCCTTCCTCAGGGTGACCCGGCTGACGCTCAATTTAACCCGCAGGGCCTCCTCTCCAGGCAGCACGGACCCCCATTGCCCGGAAGAGATCATTTGCCGGATGGCCTCCGCCGTTTGGTCCACCAAGGAGGTCCGCCGGGGAATCATCACGGGGCCTCCCGGCACTGCCACCCCGGAGGATCGAAGACTGGTTGGATTCCGGGTAGGCATGAGCACAGATCTGGCCAGGAGAATCAAAAGGCGGGGGCGGGAGGGGGCTCAGGACAGAGGCCGCAGCGGAAAAATGCCGACCTCCACTCCTCGCGAAAAATGCTGGGTGACGGGGGGGCCGTGCAGGGAGAACTGCCGGTCCCAGTAGGCAGGGACCGCAGACCATTGCGCCACCTCCGCCTCCTGAAGCGGATAGGGATCATGCCACACCTCGCCGGTATACAGACGGCGACGGCGGGGATGCCAGGAAAAGAGCCGGTAGCGCTCCGTCAGGAAAAACTCCAGACTTCCGCCGGCAGCAAGGAAAGTGGCACCCCGGCCCCGATACCGGTAGTCCGCCTCCAGGTGACCGGCCACCGGACGCCTCTGGCATTGATAGGATATATGGCCGTCCGGAGTCTTCGAGGCCGACATCGCGGCGTGTTGATAAGCCAGATGGAAGCCGCGCCGTGCGAGCTCGACCGCAGGCCAGCGGTTGCAGTCGAGGGAGTAGAACCACACCCCGGGGCGGCCGGCAGCGTCTCTTACATAGGTCCTGACATTGAGTTCCAAAAAGGAGGACAGCCAAGGCAGCGCCGGCAACCCGGCTGGACGCACCCCCTCCATGAAAAAAGGAACGACCCCCACCCAGGCGGCGCCATCGAACACATCAACCATCAGCCCGGGCGGCAGAGTGCGTTGGATTTCGTCCACCGGCAGCTTCCAATGCAGGAACAGCAGATCCTTCCAGCGTTGGCGCATCACCACTGGACCCACCGGACGCGGGTGATGCGGATGGGAAAGGGGCAAGCGGGCCATGGCGGTATCAGGAAACCTCCGCTTTTCTGCGGTCAGGCGATCACTTGCTGCGGGATCAACTGCGGCGGCCCATGCCCAGGCTGCGGCGGCAGTAGGCCAGGCTGCGTTCGAGCTCCGCCTGCTGGTAGGCCGGCTCCGCCTTCTTCCGGTCCTCGCCCGGCGCCGGTTGCCAGGATGGAATCGGTTTGCCGGCCTTGGCGAGATTCAGGAAACGGGCAAATTCCCCGGCCCTGACGCCTTGGTAGGGCGGCCAGAAATCCGCTTTCCGCCAGGGATAGGGACGGGCAAATCCCGAGATGATCTCCAGAATGAAGGGGGCCTTGGGACAGAGTTCGGCAAAACGTTGCGCGTAGACCTTCAGGTCCATCGATCCTTCCCCCATCGCCGTCCACTGCACCTGCACGCCGTCGGCGTCCTCCCAGATCATGCTGTCCCGCATCCCGCTGCACAACACATAGGGGGCGAGGATTTCCAGATTCAGCAAGGGGTCCTCCAGCGTCCACGTGGCGTTGCCGCTGTCGATGGTCACCCCCACGAAGTCCTTCCCGCAGGCTTCCACCAATTCCTGCAATTCCCACGCCTGCATGTCGCCCGCGTGGTTCTCGATCGCAATCTTCACTCCCGCATCAACCGCCCGGGATTTGGCGGCCTGACAAACTTTGACGGTATCCTGCTGCCGGGCCGGAATGCCTCCGGGGGATTTCCGGTCCTCTCCGAATCCCTGGTAGCAGCGCAGCACCGGCGAACCCACCGCCTGGGCCACCCGGATGGCCAGCGCCAGATGTTCATCGGCGTTGCCCCATTTGTTGGAGAAACGGTGCGCGCTGGGGCAAATCCCGCCAGTGCCGGCATAAAGCGTAATCCCCAGATCGCGGGACTTCCTGCCCAGATCCTTCAGATAACCCGGTTCATGGCTGTCATAGACATCAAGGTCGGAGAGCAGCAGGCAATCCACTTTCTGGGTGGCCGCGTAGTCAAGGATAGCTCCAGCCTTCCAGCCATGAGCGCGGATGGAAAAATTATCAAAACCCAGCGCCAGGCGGGGGGCGGCGGCAGGCGTCTGGGCGGAAACCGCGCTGGAAAGCAGCGCAGGGGTCAAAACGGCAGCAGTTTGCAAAAGGGAGCGGCGGGTAGGCATGGCGGTGGGAATAGTATACAAACGGGCCGGGGACGGAATTATTGCTTAAAATAAAAGGCGCAAGGATTGCGCTTTGCAGCCACCCTCTCCAAGGGTAATAAGGAATCTTATGAATCATTGGCCCAGTCTTTTTGTTTGCGGATATTTGCTGGGCACCGGCCCTCTCCCCGCCCAGACTCCCGCACCCACGGCACCAGCAGCGCCCACGGCACCCGCAGCACCAGCAGTGCCCTACGAAGCCCCGCCTTCCTTGCGGGCAGATGCCATTTTTCCGGCAAACCTCCTGACGGGATTGCACTACCGGGTCCGCAGCACGGTGGAAACCCAGGGTGGCGTGAACCGCTTCACCATCGACTCCGATGAGGGCGTCTTTACTGCCGATGGCAATGAAATGCTGATCGAGCGGCTCCGGGAGATCAATGCCATCTACCAACTCCGCCATATCTCCAAAGGGGACGAATACAAATCCGCCCTGAAAACCGCCGCCACCGCCCCGCTGGACCTCGCCAAGGGCATCGTGAAACAACCCAGGGAGACGGCGCAGGGTGTGGCCAAAGGAGCCTGGAAAATGATGAACCGCGCGGGGGAAGGCATCAAAGGAGCCATCAGTGGCCGCGAACGCACCGCCTACGAGGAATCTGCCGGACGGGACTTGATCGGGTTTTCCAAGGTAAAACGGAACCTGGCCTTCAGCATGGGCGTGGACCCCTACTCGCGTAATACGGTGCTCCAGCAAATCCTCGATGAAGTGGCCTGGACCTCCTTTGCCGGCAAAATGACTTTAACCGCAGCCCTGATGCCACTGGGCGGAGCCGCCGGGGCCGTCGCTACCGGCACCGGGGTCGGCACCACCCTCACCAGCAGCATCCGGGACAACAGCCCGGCGGACCTGCGCCTCCTCAATACCCAACAGCTGACGGCCCTCGGGATACCACCCGCCCTGGTTCAGTCTTTTGTCGAAAACCCCGCATTTTCTCCCGCCCACCAGACCCTCATGACGCAAGCCCTGACCAGCCTGCGGGGCGTGGAAGGACTCGACGCGCTCCTGGATCTGACCCGCAGCTGCGCCGACGAGGATGATGCCCTTTTCTTCCAGCGCACCACCGAACTCATCGCCTGGGTGCACACCACGCAAAGTCCGCTCAGCCGGATTGTCAGCCTGAATGGATTCCCGGTCTGCCTCGCCCGCAATGGCTCCGTCCTGGTGGCACTGCATCTTGATTACGCGATCTGGAGTCCCGTCACCGACCGCTTCATCCAAGCGCTGCTCCATCCCCGGAATTTGACTCCAAAAGGCTTTAAAGTGATGCTGTCCGGCAGCGTCTCCCCTACCCTGCGCCAGCAACTGGAAGCCCGCAACATTGCCTTGGCTGAAAAACTGAGTCCGGTCCTGACCCGCTGAGCGCCCCCGCATCCGCCACAGATGATCCGCTCCCTGTTGATTCTCACCGCATGTTCATCCCTGACGGGATGTCGTGATGAACCCTCTGTGTTCAACGGACTTGATGCCAACCAGGACCACCGCCTGTCCCTCACCGAACTTGAGCAGGGAGTCACCGCTGGCCTCTTCAAGACCTACGATGCCGACCAGGACCGTATCATCACGACGATCGAATGGCGGAAACTTGACCCGGACGGCGACCCCATTTTCATGCACCAGCGCGACGACAACCGCGACGGCCGTATCACCCCTGAGGAAGCCCTCTCCAGCGTCCACCGGCGGGGTTTTTGCCGGGACCTGTTGAACAAGACCGATACCAACCAGGATGGCGTGGTCGACTCTGCCGAAGCTGGAAGGTGGGCCTCCGACCATCCAGAAATCATTGATCGCCTCCACATTGGCGACTAAACCCAATCCCAACCCACCAACTCTATGAACACAACCACCCGGTTTCTCCTGCTGGCCGCCGCCGCGCTGCCCCTCACCGCCTGTGTCGACCCCTACTACGCCGGCGGCTATCCCCCACCTCCCGTTGTGGTCGGCGGCCCCCCGGTGGTGGTGGCTCCCCGGCCGGTCTACGTCGCGCCGCGCCCGGTGTATGTGGCCCCCAGACCGGTTTATGTCGCCCCCAGACCCATTTACCGGGGTGGCTACGGCCATGGCTACTACGGCCCCCGCCGCTGGTAGGGCGAATGCCCCACCGGAAGCCAAGTTGGCGCTGATCGACTAGCCCTCCCGCGCTTTCAGCGATTCCACCCGCAACAACACGGGCGGGGCCAGCACACATTCCAAGCCCGCGATGGCGGCCACGGCCTGTTTCATTTTGCCGAAGGTCGCCTGATGGAGCATCAGCATGAGGTCTGCATCCGCGCCCGGATCGACTTCCGGCTGCTGGAGCGACAGAATGCCGATTCCGTGATCCGCAATAATTTTGGAGATTGAAGCGATCACCCCAGGCCGGTCGTCGACGCGCAAACGCAGGTAGTATCGACTGACGGTTTCGTCCACCGGCAGGCATGCCCCATAATGCCCCTGCGGCACAAATCCGTTGTTGTCGCCGGCCTCGTTCGTCAGGTTATCCACCGCATCTGCCAGATCACTGATGACCGAACTGCTGGTGGCATTCTGCCCGGCCCCGCTGCCATAAAAAAGAGTCTCGCCCACGATGTCACCATACACCGCCACGGCGTTCATCACGCCATGGACATTCGCCATGATATTGGTTTGGGGAATCAGACAGGGCTGCACCCGCACTTCGATGCGATTGGTCGCATCCAACCGGATCACGCCCAGCAATTTGACGGCATAACCCATGCTGCGGGCGAATTTCAGATCCGTCTGGGTGAGGTGGGTCACCCCTTCCACATAGACCTGCTCCGGTTTCACCCAGTCGCCATAACTGAGCCAGGCGAGGATGATCGCTTTGTGGCCGGCGTCCCAGCCATTCACATCCAGCGTGGGATCCGACTCGGCATAACCCAGCGCCTGGGCCTCGCCGAGGGCATCCTCATAACTCAGCCCCGCATCGCTCATCCGGGTCAGAATGTAATTGGTGGTCCCATTGATGATTCCGTAGATCGCCTGGATGTGGTTGCCGATCAGGGCTTCCCGCACCGCCTTGATGATCGGAATCCCGCCAGCCACCGCCGCTTCAAAGTAGAGCGGCACATCCTCCTGCTCGGCCAGGGCGATCAACTCATAACCGTGCCCGGCCAGCAGCGCCTTGTTGCCGGTCACCACGGTTTTCCCGGCGAGAATGGCGGTCTTGACCAAATCATACGCCTCCGTGACCCCGCCGATCAGTTCCACAATCACGGGAATTTCGGGATCATTCACGAGGTCACGCCAGTCGGTGGTCAGCATCCCTTCCGGGATCTGCATGTCCGTATATTTCTCCAGGGAACGCACTGCAATCCGCTTCACCTTGATCCGCACCCCCGTGCGGTCAGTCAGGATGTCGCCATTCCTGATCAGGTTCTTATACACGCCGGCCCCCACATTGCCGAGTCCGGCCAAGCCTACAAAAACTGTCTTCGGTTCACTGCTCATGGTTATCTGTAAAAAAGCCGCGCCCCGCGCGACCGCCTATGATGGACGGATTCCCCCCGCGGCACAAGCGCCCCGCGCATCAGGCCGCGGGGCCACCCTTGACCACGCAGGGACGCCCCTCCGCCTCACACCACAGACGATAAATATTCCGGACATTGTCCCGCAATCCAGTTACCGGAAGTTTCAAAAAGCCCTGCCGCTTGGCGGCCTCGAACAGAATCCGCTCCTTCTGCGTCAACCGGTGCCCGATGGCCCGGCTTCCCAACCGGGACCGGGTGGGCAGACCCTGGCTCAGCCTTTCGACCTCATCTTTAAGAATTACTGATTTCATCGGTATTCAAGTCCATCGAGATACGGCCAGCAGAGGAATCGAGGCGGAGGTTTTTGCCAACTGGCCTGCCTGAAATATCCGTGGCCAATGGACCTACGGCCTCCGCATTTTTCACGACGCTTCGCCATTGCAGGAAATTCAGGGTGCACGATTTTTAAACTGCAGCGGACCGGGTCCGGGCCTGCAGACGCACAGGTTGCCGGAAAGCCGGGGGGCTTTCCGACGGCTTTTCGTCTGGGCGCCATCGCCGGTTCCGCTGCGTTTTTATTTCAGGGAGCCCAGAATCCCTGCCGGCTGGGGAGCGGATTCGAAAACCTGCCGCCGCCGTATATCAAGCGTAAGACGGACTGCTTACTCCAACACATCACCACAAGAGGAAGATCAAATCCCCCACCTGCAGCAGCGGATGATTGGCGCCAGCAGGATCGATTTTCCGGAGATCGACTTTACTGGCTTGTCCTGCCCTGACGCCACGGATTGATTTGATGTCACCCAGCCCTGACGCCACGGATTGATTTGATGTCACCCAGCCCGGACAGGCCACCAGCTTTGTCGATGGCTGACTTGAGCCTAAGTCCGGAATGAAACGGAATGTGTTTTTCGAAGACCCGCCCGGAACCTAACACAGCCGGACACTGAAAGCCGTCTCCGGCATACCGTCGATCCGCCATAACGAGACAATCCACCCCCCAGCCCGGCAAGCCGAATCATGGGGATAAGCAGCTTCAAGAAACCATTTTTGGATGGCCACCCGGTCATAATTTCTCCAGAGCCACGTCCAGCACCTCCAGCATAAAGTCCGCATCGGCAGCGGTAAGGCACATGGGAGGCTTGATGCGGAGAACGTTGCCATTCAAGCCGCCTTTGCCGATGAGGAGACCAAGTTCGCGGGCCGTTTCAAAGACCTGGGCACATTCGGCTTTGGCGGGCTCCTTGGTGCTGCGGTCCTTCACCAATTCGGCGCCGATCATCAATCCTTTGCCGCGGACCTCACCGATGATGGAATGCTTCTCCTGGAGTTTTCTCAGGCCGGCCTGCAAATGCGCCCCCACCGTCAGGCTATTCTGCTGCAGCCCGTCCTCGTCAATCACTTCCAGCACTGCCTTGCCGATGGCGCAGCACACGGGATTGCCGCCGAAGGTGTTGAAGTGGATACGGCTGGTCAGGGCCTGGGCAATTTCCGGAGTGGTCACCACCGCCGCAAGGGGCGCGCCATTGCCGATACCCTTGGCCATGGTGACAATGTCAGGAATCACGCCCTGGGTTTCGAATCCCCAGTAGTGGGTGCCGGTGCGGCCAAAACCCGCCTGCACTTCATCGGCAATGCACAGGCCGCCGGCCGCGCGGGCATAGGCGTAGGCCTCCTTCAAATAGCCGTCAGGAAATACCACCGCGCCGCCCACGCCCTGGATGCTCTCAGCGATGTAGGCAGCGATACGGCCGGGAGTGGCGAAGCTGATCAGCTCACGCACATCGGCGGCGTATTTCCGGCCGGCCAGCGGATCATCGTGCCCCCAGGGACCGCGATAAGGATCAGGGGCGAGGGCGTGATGCACCCCGAAGCTGTGCGGCACATTGAACTTCCAGGTGCTGTGCGCAGTCAGCCCCATGGTGCCTGAGCTGCCGCCATGGTAGGCATTCCGCAGGGCGACCACGTCGTAATTCTGCGTGTAGGCCCGGGCCATCAGGATCGCGAGATCATTGGCCTCCGACCCGCTATTCACGAAATAAACCACCTTCAGATTACCCGGCATTTTTTCCGCCAGGGCGGCGGCGTAGACCGGGAGATTCGGGTGCAGGTAAATGGTGCTGGCGTGCTGCAGGAGTTGATTCTGCGCATGGGCGGCCGCCACCACCCGGGGATGACAATGCCCAACGCTCACGGTCACAATACCGGCAAATCCGTCCAGATAGCGGCGGCCAGTTTCGTCGAAAACATACTGCCCCTTTCCCTCCACAATCATGATCGGCTCCTTGTAATAGTGGAAAAGGGCCGGATTGACGGCCGCTTTCCGCAGGGCATATACCTCGGCCAGGCCAGGGCCGGTATATGGCGCGGGAACGTGGGCGAAGGAGGGCAGTTGCGGGAGGCTCATAAGGATTCAAGCACGGATTTCACGGAAAGATGCATTTCCCGTCAGGAACCGGGGGCGATTTTCCGGAGGATCAGATAAAGGATGAAGGCGAGGCCAAAGCCGGTGAACCACGCATAATTGTAGCAGGTCGCCAGCAGTGGCGGAAGGCTCGCTTTTTCAACGACCCCGACTGCCGCGAGAAAACCCGGCACATTGGGCGCAACGGTCACCAGCAGGGAACCCAGTCCCACCAGGCTGAAACCGTGGCGATAGGAATATTCGCCATCGGTTTGATACAGGGCTTCGACATTCAGGGCGCGTTTCCGGTGGATGAAGTAATCAGCAATCATGATGCCGGCCACCGGACCCAGCAGGGCACTGTAACCGATCAACCACGTGAAGATATAACCGGTGGGATCGGCATAGAGTTTCCATGGCATGATGAGGATGCCCATCACGGCCGCGATCAGGCCACCGGTGCGGAAGGAAATCCGGCTAGGCGCCAGATTCGAGAAATCGTTGGCGGGCGAGACCACGTTGGCCGCGATATTGGTGGAGAGGGTGGCGACAGCCAAGGCGACCAGCGCCACAGCACTGAGGACCGGGCTGTTGAATTTGGCCAGCAGTTGCACCGGATCCCAGATGGCGGTGCCGAAAACCACCACCGTGGCGCTGGTGACCACGATGCCGATGAAGCTGTAAAAGACCATGGTGAGCGGCAGGCCGAGCGCCTGCCCCAAGGCCTGATCGCGCTGGCTGCGGGCATACCGGGAGAAGTCAGGAATATTCAGCGAGAGGGTGGCCCAATAACCAACCATCGCCGTCACACCGGCACCGAATACCGGCCAGAACTCCGCCGCGGAGGAAAATTTGTCAGGCTGGGCAAAGATCGGCCCGAAGCCTTGGGCTGCGGTGACCGCCCAGACCAGCAGAGCCACCCCTACCAGCAGGAGAAACGGCGCACTCCAGGCTTCCAGCCATTTGATCGACTCCATGCCGCGCCAGATAAAATACACATTCACCAGCCAGAAGAGCAAAAAACAGAGCAACTCCCCCGGAGAGATCCCCAAACCCGCCAACGGAACCTTGGTGGCGGGATCGAATCCAAACATGACTGCTGCGGTCAGGTAGATGGCCGACCCGCCAATCCACGTTTGAATGCCCAGCCATCCGCAGGACACCAGCGCCCGGGCCATCGCGGGAATGTTGGCGCCCAGGGTGCCAAATGATGCCCGCAGCAATACCGGAAAGGGAATCCCATAGGCCGTTCCGGGGTGCGCATTCAAGGTCATGGGTATCAACACGATCACATTCCCCAACAACACCGCCAGCACCGCCTGCCACCAGTTCATGCCTTGGGCAATCAATCCGCTGGCCAAAGTGTAAGTGCTGATGCAGACGGCCATTCCCACCCAAAGCGCGGCAATGTGCCACTGGGTCCAGGTGCGCCGCTCCGGCGGCACCGGAGCGAGATCCGGATTGGTTAAAGAGAGGGAAGACTTAACCACGAAAGACATAGATTCAAGGACTGAGGGAGATGACTAATCCATGCAGGGGCGATGTCCCTAAAAATGATTCGGCTCCCTCTGCAGCAACTGGCCTCGGCCGATGGTTCCAGTGAATTGGCCATCGCGGACCGCGACTTGGCCGCGGACGGTCACGACGGATGGTTTGCCTTCGATGGGCCAGCCTTCGAAGGCATTGTAGTCGAGGTTTTGAGTTTGGGTTTTGACGCTGAGGGTGCCGCGATAGTCCGGGTTGTAGATCACAAGGTCGGCGTCGGCCCCGATGGAAAGACTGCCTTTGCGGGGGAAGAGCCCGAATAGTTTGGCCGCGTTGGTGCTGGCGGTGGCGACGAAGGTGCGCAGGTCCATCCGGCCACCTTTCACGCCGTAGGTGTAGAGCAAATTCACCCGGTCCTCGAGGGCGGGGATGCCGTTGGGGATTTTGGTGAAATCATCCATGCCCATGGCGAGTTTCTGCCGGTGATAATCGAACGGGGCGTGATCCGTGGCCACAGTGCTGACGAGGCCGGAACGGAGCGCATTCCACAGCACCTCCTGATTGGCTGCCTCGCGGAGCGGCGGGGACATCACGTATTTCATGCCTTCTCCACCGGGGCGTTCCGCGTAGGTTTTGTCGATCAGCAGATACTGAATCAGCGTTTCCACGGAAACTTTCACCCCGCGCTGGCGGGCCGCGATCGCTTCGGCGAGAGCTTCCTGACAACTGGTGTGCACACAATAAACTGAAGCGCCGGTCAATTCCGCGAAACTGCAAAGATGATGCACGCCCTCGGCCTCCACCCGGGGCGGCCGGCTTTGGTAGTGCCCCTCCGGCCCGGTGACCCCGGCGGCCAGCAGTTCCCCGCAGCGTTCCGCGACCAGCGTCTCATTTTCGCAATGGGCGCAGACGATGACGCCCAACTCCTTCGCGAGTTTGAGAGTGTGATAAAGTTCGGCATCATTCACCCCGAAAGCTCCTTTGTAAGCGAGGAACACCTTGAAGCTGG
>CAIZWU010000050.1 GCA_903936775.1 uncultured bacterium
AAATGGGCAGGTTTTAGGGAATAGGAAAGCGAAAGTGCGGGTGGCGGGACGGTTTTCGAGACGCGGATGGCCCAAGGATTCAATCCGTAGGTGATTCTCACAGATTCGTTTTGCCGAAACTCTTGGAATATGACAGGATAGCCCATGGTTTTCACCCTTTCCGCTGCGGCGGCCATTCTTTGCTGGTGGGGGCCGGTTGGGCGGCGGGGCGCTGGTTTTGGCGGGGGTGACTGATTCCGGGATTTCCGGCAGGCGGTGGCTCTATTGGTGGCGATGCCGCATGGAATGGAGGAGGAATTGCAAGTGCGCAGGGATCAGTTGTGCGGGGTCTGTAATAAATTAAACCTGGTCCAGCAAAGGGAGTTAATGGGACTAACGGGTCTTGGCTGCTGCCGGAGGATGACGCGTGTTTCCCGGAGCATGCCCGGTATCGCGAAGTAGGTGCCTTGCGGCAGATCGACCTTTAAGGGCTCTTGGAAAAGCTGGCGGCCGGCCCGGTAAAAAATGCCGCACAACAGGCCCTGAAATCCAGCCGTCAGCGGGATCCGTTCCGGTCAAGGGGTGCGCCCCGTTCGCGTCCCGTTATAAAAGCTTGAATTTTGCTTCACCTCTCCTGACTTCCCGCTGGCGGAATGGCCGTAACGCGGTATTTTAAGATTCCGGCGTATGGGTTCCTTCCTCCAGCAACATTGGCGCATGCTTTTTGAGGTGATTCTCATGGGCGGGACGCTCACGTATGCTTGGTTGTTCCTGCGGCGGAGCAGTGGGGCGCGGTTGCTGCCGGCGGTGCTTTTGCTGGTGCTGGCGCTGGTGTTGCTGGCCCATGCCCTGCAAATGGAGTTGGTGCGGACGTTCGCCTTTTTTGTGGGGGTGACCATGGTGATCATTTTCCAGCCGGAGATGCGCCGGAGTTTTGTCAGTCTGGGCAGCCACCGGCTGTTTTCCAGTGCGCGGGAAAATATGGAGCTGCTGGAGGCGTTGGAGGAGGCGGTGCGGGATCTTTCGGCCAAGCGGTTCGGGGCCTTGTTTGCCTTCGAGCGCGGGATGGAGCTGGAGTCTTATCTGGAAACCGGGGTGGAGATCGACAGCACTTTTTCCCCGGAATTGATCCTCACCATTTTCCATCCGAAAACGGCGCTGCATGATGGCGGGATGATCCTGCGGTCGGGCCGCATCGTGGGCGCGGGCTGTGTGTTTCCGATCAGTCAGCGGGAAATTTCGGACCGGAGCATCGGGCTGCGGCACCGGGCGGCCATGGGCATCACCGAACAGACGGATGCCATTGCGGTGATCGTGTCGGAGGAAACCGGCAACATTTCCATCAGCGTGGGCGGGGACCTGATTCAGGGGCTGACCCCGGAGCGGATGACGGAGCGGCTGGTGCGCCTGCTGAAGGTGAAGCCGGAGCCCGGCGAGGCGGCGCGGGAGAAGGAGAAAGGCAAGGAGACTCAGGTGATTTCAGACCGGACGGCCACGAAGCGGTTGGAAGCCTGAGGCGCAACTTTCGCTGATGCTCTGAACTTGTGCGGGTGGTGGTGGCGCTTATGATGTCACCATGAATATTCGCATTTTTGGCCTGATCATTGGCTTCGCGGCGGCTCCTTTGGCTCAGGCCGGGCTGGAATTTGAAAAACCGGTGCAGTCGGCCGTGGTCAAGGTGGCCGACACGGAGATCGGGACAAAATTTGCCTTCAAAGTGACGGGCGGCAAGCCAGTCAAAATCACGGAGATCCGGACGTTCTGCAGCTGTGTGCGGGCGCAGACCGTGGACGGGAAGATGGAGTTCAAACCGGGCGAGTCCGGGGTGATCGATACTGCGTTTGAGGTGGGGGGATTTGAGGGCGAGCTGAAGAAGGAAGTGGTGGTGACCACGGACGACCCGGCGCAGCCACCCATTCATCTGGTGCTGGAGATCAGCATCCCCGGGGTGTTCGAGATCACGCCTACTCAGCTGGTCTGGCAGGTGGGGGAACCGGCCGCAGCCAAGACGGTGCGGATCAAGGTTTTAGGGGACGATCCGGTCGCAGTGACCGCAGCGGTTTCCTCCCGCGAGACCATCAAGGCGGCAGTGCGGGAAATCACCGCGGGCAAGGAATACGAGCTGTCCGTGACGCCAGCGGCGACCGATACCAAGGTGCTGGGCCTCGTCAGACTGGAAACGGACAGCAAATATCCCCGTTACCAGAAGCGCTTGGTTTTCTTCAATATCACGGACAAAAAACCGGCCGCGCCTGCGCCACAGGCGACAAAATAGCCGCCGCCCCCTCTTCTTCCTGATGATCGCCCGTATTTTCCTGCAAAGTCTCCTGCTGCTGGCGCTCGCCGCCGTGGCCGGGGCTGTGGTTTACCGGTTCCATCCGAATCGACCGGAGCTTTATCTGACCCGGGATGCCGCTGGGCCCGGGGAGGTCACGGTGATCGAAGCCCGGGCCCGGGCTGCCGCCGGACCCGTGATCTGGCTTGATGCGAGGCACCTGCCCGAATATGAGGCCGGCCATATCCCCGGAGCCTTGTTGTTGAATGAATACGACTGGGAAAACCTGCTGATTGCGTCCTTTCCCAGTATCACCGAAGCCCCGGAGGGCGCGCCGGTGATCATCTACTGTGACGGCCAGCAGTGTGCGGCCAGCCGGGCCGTCCGTGACCGTTTGCGCCAAACCCCGTTGGGCGACCGTGAATTGCTGATCCTGCGGGGCGGTTGGCCGGCATGGCTAGCCGCCGGACCATAAGTTTTGCAGGAGCCCGTGGGCCGTGGTTCAAGGCCGCGGTGGAGTGACCACCCGATAGAAGATCCGGCCAGTGGTGACAGGTCCGAGGTCGCGCTCCACCAGGGAAGAAGCTGCCGCCGCCGGTAGGCGCGCGACCTGCTGCCAACTGCCGGGATGCAGCTGGCTACTGGCTTCCACCGCATACACCTTGCCCGGCTGCGCCGTAAACTGCAGCTTCAGGGTGCCCGCCGTGATCTTGAGGGTGGCCGTCAACGCGCTGGAACGGTCCCGGGGATCGGTCCCGGCGGCAAACTCTGCCGCGTTGGTCAAACCATCGCCGTCCGCATCCTGCGTGGCATCCCCGGCAAAGGATGGATTCATTAAATAGACCGTCTCCCAGGGATCCGTCATCCCATCGCTATCACTGTCCATGGCATCCGGGTTGATCGCTCCGGGAGTCGGAGACCGGGCGGCCCAATTTACCGGATCATTTCCGTAAGCCTCGGCATTCACGCGTTGCAGGGACAGTCCGGTGCCATCGGCCCCCGTTGGCCACGGGGCGATATCGCGATACTGCACCTGATCCACCTGCACGCCCGGGGCCGCGAGGGGGTCGTTCGGCCGGGCCAGTTCCAAGCTGGCCCCGGCGTTGTCCAGGACCGGCAGATAGGGGCCGTGGAGAACCGTTCCTGGAGGCAGCGCGTAATTAGTGAGGAAAGCAGTCCTGCTGGCGGTATCGACCACCGGATCAAAACCAACAATCAAGGCATAAGCGCCCGCCGCCAGAGTCGTTCCGGCGGGGAAGGTGAAGTCCATTGCTTCCCGGAGCCGCCAGCCTGACACATCCAAGGCCCCGCCGCTGCGGTTCAGCAACTCGACAAATTCGTCCTCGCTGTTGTCCTCAAAGCCTGCCGGGCCGGCGATGTCGGCGGGACGGTACATGATTTCATGGATCACCACGGGACCGATTTTCACCGGGGCATTGAGGGCTCCTCTGCCGACGCGGAAGTCCGTCACCGTAATCGCGTCATCCGCGCCAAAGGTGGGGGCGGTGAGGGCGGCAAAGTCCGCGCCAGTGCTGGTGGGCACCCGGCCGAAAGAGCCATTTTCCTCCGCCGCACCAAAGCGGACCACGCTGCGGCGGCCGGTGGGCATGCCAGCACTTCCCACTTCAGAAAGGAGCAGCTGGTCCCCAAAGGATTTGAGTGCGAAACCCGCCGGGATCGCCGGCAGGGGATTGAATTCATTTTCGTAAATAACTTTGTACCCTCCGGCCAGGATCATGGAGCCCATGGGGAACTGATATTTTTTGAGTTGGTCCGCATCGTCGCTCAGCCACCAGCCCCCCAGATCCACATCGTTGGGGCCGGGGTTATAGAGTTCCACCGCATCCTCCAGCGGAGGAGTGGAATGGCTCAGGGCCTCATTGATCACCACCGGCGCCGGGATGAAATTTGAGGTGCCGGGCGAGGCGGTGCCGGGGAAGGCGCGGATGACTGCGCTGCCATCCGGCAGGCGCCCTCCGGACACGCCCACGGCCTGGGTTCCGAAGTTGACAGTGGCGAGGGGAGTCACGCCATCCGTATCAGTCAGCAACAGCGGGCTGCCGCCTCCTGAGAGCTTGAAGTTGACGCTTCCGAAGCCCAGTGGCGAGCCATCGGCCTGGAAGCGGAAGTAGCCTTTCCCGGCGATGAAGGAGAGGGCCGGGAGCCGGGTCAAGGTTGGCTGGGAGGGCGTGTCACTGAGATAACACCCGGCCAGGGCCACGGGATTGGCATCAGGATTGTATAATTCAAACCAGTCTTCGCCCGACTGCGGTTCGGCCATCCATTCGTTGAGCGAAAGGGTGGCCTTGGCGCCGGTGGGCAGCGCGGAGGTATTCGTGAGGTTGGGGCTGGGCACCGTCAGCTGCCACGCGCCGGTGCCATCGCCGACCCGGCTGATGCTCAAATCCGGGGCCTGCGGCCCGAAGCTCAACGCGTCCAGCACCGATGCCCCGTTGAGCAGCAGCAGATTTTCTCCACCTGCCCCGAGAGCGAAACCAGTATGCAGGCCCGGAGCGGCCGTGTCGCCATCGCCCCACACCATCAGATAACCCAGAGCCGGGATGGTGGTTCCTGGGGGAAAGACAAAACGGTTTGGCAACAAGGGGTCATCCGTCAGGCTGATGCCGGTCAGGTCGAGGGCGGTTCCCGTGTTATTCTTCAATTCGATGTAGTCCGGGAAACTGTCGCCATGGGCCAGGGTCCGGCGGTTGTCTGCGAGGACTTCGTTGAACACGAGGGGACCGGCCGCGGCGGACGGCGGGCCGTAGGTGAACGCTGTTTCCGCCGAGAGGATGGAGGGATGCCCATCGGCATCGAGGTATTTCACCCTCCAGTAATAGGTGCTGCCGTAAGTGAGCTGACTGAACGGGATCGGCCATGCCGTCAGATAGGCCGCACCTTCATGGAAAGCAGCAGGAGCATCGTAGGTGCCATTCGCCAGCCGGATTTCCCAACGTGAACTGGCATGGGCCACCGGCGCGGCGGTCTTGCTGTGGACGTAGACGGATCCGGTCAGGGAAGCGCCGGGCAACACATTCGGGATGAGATTCCCGGCCACGGCGGGAAGCTGATTGACCGGGCGCACCGGCTTGTAGAAGGTCCCCAGACCGGTGCTGCTGGTCCCGTTGATGTAAGTTTGCCGGGAAGCCGCGAAGCCCCCGATTTGCTGGAGGTAGGTCCGCTGGACCCCCGAGGCATTGGTGTAGGTCAGGGTGCTGAGATTGTTTGGATCACAAAGCGTGTTGGTGACAAACCAGATGCGCTGTTTGAATTCCTCCCGGAAGGCCTTGAAAAAGGCGTCTTTCAGATAGTTGGGCCCGCGGGAGTTATTGTTGGGATTGTTGACCTCGCCCAGAAAAATGGAGGACGTGGCCGAGGTGCCGTCCCCGGCTCCATACATGCCATCAAAATCCCAGGGAACATGGCTCCACTTTCCATTGGCCCGCCGCCAGACAAAGTGATTTTGGGTGGTGTCATCCCAGGGGCACATCCAGTTGAGCAGGGCCATGGAAGTCAGGGTGGTTTGGACGTCGAAATTGGCTTCGAACCACGCCCGTACGGCCGGGATATTAGCCGCAGGGATGACCTCAGCAGTGGTGCCCCGCGCTGCCCACAGCCCATCCAGCATGGCTTTCAGCGGGGTGGCGCCTTTCCACGAATGGTTTTGCAGCGAATAGGTGTAATCATAACGCTGCCACGGCTGCCAGCCGGCGAAGGTCCCGGAGGCGGGGACTGCCGCGAGGAGGCTTTCATTCCCCTTTCCGTAGGGACCTTCCGGCAACTCGAGGGTCCCCGCGCTTTTGTAGAATTCACCGGTTTCTTCGAGGGTGGAGCTACCCGTGATATTTTTCATTTTCTGATGATAGGCATCAAGCAGATCGCCATCATACTCTCCTTGTTCCGCACGGGATAGTTTGGCGTTGCCATTCAGATACCAATCCACCCAGCGGACTCTGGACAGGGGAAGATTGGCGTTCTCGAAAAGCCCCTGACCGGTAATGAAAAGATCCTGCTTGTCCGTGATAAAAGTGGAGGTATCCCCGTCAAAAGGCTGAAAACCGGCAAAAAGCAGCTTGAAGGAATTCCGACCGGCACTGCGGTTGTAGCGGCTGCCATGATAGCGTAACTGGGTGTCATAAACGACGCCATTGGAGATGAAGACGGCGGGCACGGTGCCATTCCAGATCGGAGCCGTGGGCAGCACCCACGGTACTTCGCGCGGCAGGCCTCTGGCGTCGCTGGTGGTGACGCGTTTGGGGTTTTGCGAAATATTGGTGTTCATCCTCGTCAGATTCGTGCTGGAGACGAAACAGTCGTAGATGGGCCGGTTGACGTTGGGCGGGGTGGCTCCAGCCCGGACGGGGCTGATGAAATAGGCGTGCCAGGCTTCCCGCGTGGTCGCAGTCACGGGCACCAGAGGCGCGTCATCGGTCCGGGGCGAAATCAGTTCCCTCCCGTCGCCCCGGTCACCCTTGATCCGGTAGCGGATAATTTTGCGGTCCAACTGACCGGGCAGGATGGCCGTATGGAGACCGGTGGATTGAAGCGTCAGGGGGACCGTGAGCCGGGGTTCCGTGAAGGAATTGATATCGTCGGTAAAATATTCCACGACGGGGCTGGCCGGGACCGGTCCGGCGGAAAAGGTGCAGGTGATTCTGGTGGGTTGATTGGCGCGGATGAGCACGGCTCCATCACTTTCCTGCCGGGCGGAGAGCGCCAGCACCACCGGCCGGGGAGTGGGCCGGACCACGGCATTCGGACCACCCGGATTGGGTCCTCCGGTGCCGCCGCTGATGGGAGGTGAAGCCAGCCAGTTCGCAGGGTCGTTGCCTGCCGAGAACGCGCTCACCCGTTGCAGGGAGCGTCCTTTGAATTGGTAGGCAGAGGTGGGAATCAAAGTCCATTCTTCATCGGCACCCAGCGCGTCCGGAGTGTTCGGCCACGGGAAGGTAGTCCCGTAGGTCACGGAGTCCACCACCGTCCCTCCCGCATTCAGGAGGTTTTGGGTTTCCCCACTGTTCTTCAGCACGCCCGTATACGGGCCCAACACCCCATTCAGCGAGGGGTAAACGACTGCCAGGCGGACAGGATCCGCGGCCACCACCACGAACCCCCCGGCCGGGATTTTGGTGCCGGCCGGAAAGGTGAATTTTACGCCACTGGTCAGTTTCCAACCGCCGAGATCCACCTCAGCCGGACCTGCATTTTGCAGCTTGATGAACTCGTGGAGATCTTTGCTCAGATCCAGTACCGGGGTGCCGTCCGGCTTAAACGTGGATTTTTCCACTGGATGGTAATGGATTTCGCTAAGCACGACCTGGGCGCGGGTGACGTCCGGCAAAACAAAGGAAACCAGCACCAACGCGGCACCACGCATCCACTCCCGCAGGGGAGGGGCCGACAGAGCAGGGACTTTCATAGGAAAAAGCGCGGGGTGGGGGCGCCGCACGCGATACCTTCCTTTCAATACGATTTATTCCCTCACCACAAGCTTAATCGGGGCTTGTGACCTCGCCCGGAAACCGGCATGGGTAGCCAAAAGCTATGCCCCTTTCCCACCTCGTCGAACTGACCACTGTTGCCCTCCATAACGGGGCCTCTGACCTTTTTCTGGCGGAAGAAGCCCCGGCCCGGTTCAAAGTCGGCGGAGTGATGCAGGAATCGCTCGGCCGGCCCGTGAGCCGCGGGGACCTCACGGAATTCTGGAAACTCTGCGGGGCAGACCCGGACCAGGATTCCGATGTGGACGCGGCATGGCAAATGCCCGGTGGTCCGCGTTTTCGGGTGAACCTGCACAAACATCTGGGCCGGCTCGGCGCGGTGCTCCGCCAGATCCGCACCCAGATCCCGACCATGGAAACGCTCGGGCTGCCTGAAGAGATCCTGACCAACTGGCTCAGCCGCCGCTCCGGCCTGATTCTCGTCACCGGACCCACCGGCTGCGGGAAAAGCACCACCATTGCCTGCTGCCTCGAATACATCAATTCCACCCGGTCCACTCACATCGTCACCATCGAAGATCCGGTCGAGTTCGTTTTCACGGACCGGACCAGCTTCTTCACCCAGCGGGAAGTCGGCATCGACACCCCATCCTTCGAGACGGGCCTGCGTCGTGCCATGCGCCAGGCGCCGGACATCATTTTTGTGGGGGAAATCCGCGATGCCACCACCGCCCTGATCGCCCTCCAGGCTGCGGAGACCGGGCACTTGGTTTTCAGCACCCTGCACAGTCCGAACATTGCCGAAACCATCGACCGGCTGGTCCACCTCGTGCCGCCACACGAGCGGGATTCCATGCTTTCCCTGCTCTCCAACCAAACCATCGGCATCCTCAGCCAGCGCCTCCTGCCGGCGGCCGAAGGCCACCGGTCCACCCTCATCTGCGAGAGCCTCGAAGTCGAAGCCGCCGCCCGCGACTGGCTGCGCGCCATGGACATCCCCGCCCTCAGCGACTTCATCCGCCGGGGGGGCAATCCCCACAACAAATCCTACCAGCAGGCCCTCATCGAAGCAGTCCAACAAGGCCGGGTCACTTCCGCGGTCGCCCTCGCCACCGCGCCCAATGCTGCGGAATTCAGCCGCGCCCTCCGCGGCATTTCCTGACAGAAACCAAAGTCCCAAGGATCTGGCCTGCCAGATCATCAATTATCCATAATAAATCATAAAGTTTCTCCCCCCATGTCCCCCGACTACGATCTTGTTGATCTGCTCATCCTCACCCGCCAACTCGGCGGTTCCGACCTTCACCTCAGCATCGGTGCCCCGCCCGTGGCCCGCATCGACGGGGTGCTCACGCCCCTTTCTGATATTCCCATGGAGGCCAAGCGCTGCCGTGAACTGGTGTTGGCGGTCCTCACGGAAAGCGAGCGCAGCCGCCTGGAAAAAGACTGGGAACTCGACTTCGCCATCCAGGTCCGGGAGATCGGCCGTTTCCGCGGCAATGCCCACTACAGCCGGGGAAATCTGGAAGCTGCCTTCCGCTATGTCCCGGCGGAAGTGCCCGATCTGAAAACCCTCGGCCACGGCTCCACCGTGGAGGATTTCTGCCGCGTCCGGCAGGGGCTTATCCTCGTCACCGGTATGGCCGGCGCGGGCAAGTCCACCACGCTCGCCGCCATGACCGCCCAGATCCTTCAGGAACGGCGCGGAGTCGTCACTACCGTCGAGGACCCGATCGAGTTTACCTTTGCCCACGCCGGCAGCCTCATCAAACAACGCCAGATCGGCCTCGATACCCGCGACTTCGCTTCGGCCCTCAAAGCGGCGGTCCGGCAGGATGTGGATGTCATCGTGGTCTCTGAAATGCGGGACCAGGAGAGCATCGCCGCCGCCCTCACCGCGGCCGAGACCGGGCATCTGGTCATCTCCACCCTGCACACCCGCAGCGCCGTCGGCAGCCTCGATCGCGTGGTGGATATCTTCCCTCCGATGCAGCAGCCCCAGATCATCACCCAGCTTTCCTCTGCCCTGGTCGGGGTGGTCAATCAGAAGCTGCTGCCGCGGGCCGACGCTCCGGGCCGGGTCATGGCCAGCGAAGTCATGGTGGTCACCCCTGCCATTTCCGCCATCATCCGCGATCATCGTTTCGAGCAGCTTTACGGGCTCATGCAGGTCGGCTCCATCCATGGCATGCACACCATGGACAGCAGTCTCTATCACTTGCTCACCGGCGGTTTCATCACCGCCGAAGACGCCCTGATGCACGCCCGCGACCCTGCCGCCCTGAAGGAGGACTTCAAGGAGTGGCTCCGTGAACAAAACCGGGCGCAGCGCCGCTAAGCTGATGCCGGAACGGATAATCGGTAGTGGTTGCTTCCGGCAGCGCTGTCTTAAAGCCGAATAATAGATAACTTCTCCCTCATGCAAACGATCAACAAAGTCATCCTCGCGGTCCTTGCGGCCGGCGGCCTCTTTTACGGGTGGTCCAAACAGCAATCCTCGGCCGAATACGACCGGCAGGTCGGCGCCCTCGCCACCACTCTGGACCGGCGTTTCATCAGCCCGGCCACTCCTGCCGCGCAGGCCGAAGCCATGTTTCTGCGGGCCATGGTCATCTTTTCCGATTACCGGATGCTCCGTAGCCGGGGCGATATCCGGATGGGTGAGGAACAATACCTCAAGGATGTGCTCAGCGCCGCCGGCTACACCTCCGGGCGCGAGATGGACCTCGTGGCCAAATCCCTCCAGACCAGCCTCGCCCTCTGCAAGGAAATGAAGATCATCCCAGAAACGGAAGGCACCCAGTCCCTCCTCACGGGCCAGCCCCCGCTGATCCGGGCCGGTTCGTTCAAAGGTGACACCCTCACCATCGGCCGTCATCTCTCCGCAGCCCTCGTCCCCGAACTGGCGAATCACCCGGCCAACTACGTGCTCCTCCCCTCCCATGCCGCCGCCATGATCTGGCCCTTCACGCTGAGCGATGACGCCCTCCGCACCGCCGAATCCTTCAAAACCGATGGTCTGCTTGATGCCAAAACGGCCCTCGACCTCAAACAGCGTGCCGATCAACTCAAGGCCGTGAAGCCTTGAGCCCTGCCGCGACGGGATATTTGCGCCACTCCATCTCCGCCCTGCTGCTGCTGACGAACCCCTGCAGTTACGCCCGGCAGTCAGCCGAAGACAAACATCCTTGAGGGTTTGGTTATACCGGTCTCCAGGAGGCTGGCGTTAAACTTCCACGGTGCTGGCAGCGGCATACCACAACGCCATTTCACGAGCCTCCGCGAGGGAACTTGCCGCGCTTCGGTGCCAGATTCGCCGCGATCAAGCCGTGCCAAGCTCCCACGGAAACGGGCAGGGCGCGTTTCCAGAAGGCGGGATTTTCCAGGATTGCAGGCAGGGGGAGGAGCTGCTTTGAATCGGAGCGGATGCAAGGTCGGGAAATTCGAGGTGACGCGAAGGCGCTTTTCAACAAAAAAACCGGCACCCTTGCGGATGCCGGTTTTTCGATGCTTTGGAAACACACGGGCGGGACGCCCGTGCCCCCTTGGGGCTTAGTAGCGGTAGTGGTCGGACTTGTAAGGGCCTTCCTTCGGCACCCCGAGGTAGGCGGACTGGTCGTCGGTGAGGACGGTCAGTTTGACCCCGATTTTTTCGAGGTGCAGACGGGCGACTTCCTCGTCCAGTTCCTTGCTGAGGCGGTAGACGCCGGGTTTGTAGCTGTCCTTCTTGTTCCAGAGGTCAAGCTGGGCGAGGGCCTGGTTGGTGAAGCTGGCGCTCATCACGAAGGCGGGGTGGCCGGTGGCGCAGCCGAGGTTCATCAGGCGCCCTTCGGCGAGCATGTAGATGCTGCGGTCGCCGGGGACGTCGTAGCGGTCATACTGGGGCTTGATGTTGATGCGGGTGACGCCCTTTTCGTTGTTGAGCTTGTCCACCTGGATTTCGTTATCGAAGTGACCGATGTTGGCGACGATGGCCTGATCCTTCATGTTGAGCATGTGCTTCAACGTGATGACGTCCTTGTTGCCGGTGGTGGTGACGTAGATGTCGGCGATGCCGAGGGTGTCTTCCACGGTCTTGACTTCGAAGCCTTCCATGGCGGCCTGGAGGGCGTTGATGGGATCGATTTCCGTGACGATGACGCGGGCTCCGAAGCCGCGGAGGGAGTGGGCGGAGCCTTTGCCGACATCGCCGTAACCGCAGACGCAGGCAACCTTGCCGGCGATCATGACATCGGTGGCACGCTTCAGGCCGTCAGCGCAGGACTCGCGGCAGCCGTAGAGGTTGTCGAACTTGGACTTGGTGACGGAGTCGTTGACGTTGATGGCGGGGATGAGAAGTTGGCCGGCTTCCATCATCTGATAGAGGCGGTGCACCCCGGTGGTGGTCTCTTCGGAGACGCCCTTCCAGTCCTTCACGATGGCGTGGAAGATGCCAGGTTCCTCGGCGTGGACTTTCTTGAGGAGGTCTTTGATGACCTGTTCCTCGTGATTGCCGCTGTCGGTGTTGACCCAGTCGCTGCCGTTTTCGAGTTCGTAGCCTTTGTGGATGAAGAGGGTGGCATCGCCACCGTCATCAATGATGAGTTGTGGACCGGCGGCGTCGATGTGGCGGATCGCCTTCCAAGTGCAATCCCAGTATTCTTCGAGGGATTCGCCCTTCCACGCGAATACGGGAATGCCGGCGGCGGCGATCGCGGCGGCGGCGTGGTCCTGGGTGGAGAAAATGTTGCAGGAAGCCCAGCGGACGTTGGCTCCGAGTTCGACCATGGTTTCGATGAGCACGGCGGTCTCAATCGTCATGTGCAGGGAACCGGTGACGCGGACGCCTTTGAGGGGCTTGTCTTCGCCGTATTTGGCGCGGATCGCCATCAGACCGGGCATTTCATGCTCGGCGATGTCGAGGGTCTTGCGGCCCCAGGGGGCGAGGGAGATGTCGGCGACTTTGTAGTCGGTGAAGGCAGCGGTGGCGGAACTCATGGTTGTAGGGTGGGTGAAGTTCAATGAACGTATGAACGCATCATGATACGTTGATATGTTCGCCCATGGACGCACAGAGTCAAAAGGAAAATTTGCTGCCCTTGGTTTAGGCTGCGGGACCAGCAGGCCCAGCTCCGGGAGGAGGGTGGCGGAGGGATGAGTTGGCCACCCCGATCATGGACCGCGTGGTGTAATTCCGTAATGCCACCCGAAGCAGCCCGCACGTCCCAAAAGGCTGCGAAATTGAAGAATTACTAGAATCTTTCACCCGGGCGGCGAAACCGGCATCGGGCACAAACCCTTCTGCCGCGACCTTGGCGGCGCCCTCGAAGGCGCGGGCGAGCGGGTGTTTCCCGACGGTGCGGGCAGCTTCATCCAAGGCGGCCAGCCAGCCGGGCACCGTGGTGCCGCCGGCCTTCATGGCCTCCAAGGCCGCTTCCGTAGAGGGGATGCACGGTGGCGGCATAACCATGGCTGGCCGACCGGAACGGTGTCAGGGCCAGAAAAACCAGCCATCCGGAAAGTTAAAGTCGGATCATCCGGCAGCATGCCCCAGCGGGCGCGGCGTGCCAGAAAATCTTTCGCCACGCCACCCCACAGCCCTTCCCGCCACCGGTTATTCCTTGCTCTTCAACTGCGGGAACAACACCACATCCCGGATGCTCTCGCTCCCGGTCAGCAGCATCACCAGACGGTCGATCCCGATCCCGATGCCCCCCGCCGGCGGCATGCCATGCTCGAGGGCGAGGAGGAATTCCTCATCAATGTTCTGCGTCTCCTCTCCGGCCTGGTGTTCCAGACGCGAGCGCTGCACGATCGGGTCGTTCAACTCCGAGTAACCGGGGCTGACTTCCACCCCGTTGATGATCAATTCATAAACATCCACGATGGTGCCATCGGCCGGGTTTTGTTTGGCCAGCGGCACCAGTTGGGACGGCACGTGGGTGACAAAACACGGGTTGAATTGTTTCTCCTCGATCCGCTTTTCAAACACCTGCTGGGTGACCTCGTGGTCCTCCATCTGCGGGGAAATCTCCACGCCCATGGCGTGGCATTTTTCACGGCGCTGTTCCGGGGTGTAGTCCCACCACTGCGGGTCCACCCGGCAGAGGAGCTCGCGATAGGGCGTGCGCTGCCACGGGCGGCTCAGGTCGATGGTGCGGGTCACTTCGCCCTCCTCGTTTTTGTGTTCGATCACGAGGGTGCCGCAGAACTTCATGGCGAGGTGGCAGATCATCTCCTCCACCATGTCGGCCATCACTTCAAAATCCCCGAAAGCCTGGTAGGCTTCCAGCATGGTGAATTCCGGATTGTGCCGCCGGCTGATGCCTTCGTTGCGGAAATTCCGGTTCAATTCAAATACCTTGGTGAACCCGCCGACCAGCAGCCGCTTCAAATAAAGCTCCGGCGCGATCCGCAGGTAGAACGGCTGCCCGAGGGCATTGTGGAAGGTCTCAAACGGACGCGCCGCCGCCCCACCGGCCACCGCCTGCAGCATCGGGGTTTCCACTTCCAAATAATCCCGCTCGCCCAGCCAGCGGCGGATTTCCGCCATGATTTTGCTCCGGGTCAGGAAAACTTCGCGGCTCCGTTCGTTCGACATCAGGTCCAGATACCGCTGCCGGTATTTGATCTCGCGGTCGGCCACCCCGTGCCATTTGTCCGGCATCGGGCGCAGCGCTTTGGACAGCACCGTCAGCCCTTCCACCTTGATGGACGGCTCCTGGGTCTTGGTCAAAAACGTTCCTCCCCACACCCCGACCCAGTCGCCGAGGTCGATGCATTCCTTGAACATCGTGAAGGTTTCCTCCGGTACATTCTTCGCATTGAAGAAACACTGGAAGCGCCCGCCGATGTCGGCCACATCAAAGAAAATCGTCTTCCCCATGTCCCGCAGTGCGGTCACCCGGCCCGCCACGCGCACCTCCATTCCTTCGGCAAAAAGCTGCTGCAAGACCCCCGGCGCGTGGGTGGTGTCGAACTTCCCGCCAAACGGCTCGTGCCCCAATTCCCGCAGGCGCGCCAGCTTCTTGCGGCGGATCGCGAGGAGTTCACTCTCATCGGGAGGCGTCACAGAGGCAGGATCGGTCGGGGCATTCATGGGGCGGCAGACCTGCCACAGCACGGGCGGATTGCAAGAGGCGGCGGGGCAGGGAAGGGCGGTGGCGGAATTCACCAGGCTTGCGCCGTTCGAGCCGAACCGATATCAAAGGGGGCGTTATCCAAAGCCATGTTTGCCCGACTCCTCCCCGCCGCCCTGTTCCTGACCTTGCCCGCCCCCGCCGTCCGGGCTGCCGAGCCGGTGCCGGTTTCGCTCTTCACGTTATCTGATCCGACTCTGGAAGTGACGGTCTGGGCGCATTCGCCGCTGTTTTTCAATCCTACGAATATCGACATCGACAAGGACGGCTGCATCTGGGTGGCGGAAGGGGTGAACTACCGGAAACATTTTGACCGGAAACCGGAGGGCGACCGCATCATGGTGCTGCGCGACAATGACGGCGACGGGAAGGCGGATGAATCCTGGCCGTTTGTGCAGGAGCCGTTTTTGCGGGCGCCGCTGGGCGTGGCGGTGATCGGGAACAAGGTGGTGGTTTCCATGGCGCCGGATCTGGTGGTTTACACGGACAAGGACGGCGACAAAAAATTCGACCCGGCCAAGGGCGATACCCGGGAGGTGCTGCTCACCGGATTTAATGGCCGCAACCACGACCACAGCCTGCACAGCGTGACCGTGGGTCCTGACGGAAAGTGGTATTTCAGCGCAGGCAACTGCGGGGCGAAATTCACCGATAAGTCCGGCAAAACCTTCCGCATTGGGTCGAAGCAGAATACCTCGTGGTGGCCGAAGGACCCGAACCTGCCGGACGGCGATCCTAATGAATACGCCGGGCAGAAAAGCGACGATGGCATAGTGTACGTCGGCGGTTTCATCGCCCGCATGAATCCTGACGGAACCAACGTGGAAATCCTCGCGCACAACCTGCGGAATTCCTACGAAAACTGCGTCACCAGCTTCGGCGATATCTTCGCCAACGACAACGACGACCAACCCGCCTGCCGCGTCTTCGGCGTGTTGGAAGGCGGGAATTACGGATTCGCCTCCGCCGATGGGTCGCGTTCCTGGCAAGTGGACCGGCGGCCCGGTCAGGACATCAAAACCGCGACGTGGCGTCAGGAAGATCCGGGCGTAGCTCCGGCCGGGGATGTCTACGGCGGCGGCGCGCCCACCGGGATTGTCTTCTACGAAAACGGCGCGCTCGGCCCGCAACATGAAGGCACCCTGCTCAGCTGCGAATCCGCCCGGAACACCATCTTCGGCTACAAACCCCAGCCGGACGGTGCGGGTTGGAAACTGGAGCGCTTCGATTTCCTGACCACCAACAAGGAAGGGAAAATCATCGGCACCGACTCCACCGGCGGCAACCAAACCGCGAAAGCCGAGGACACCAAAACCCTCTTCCGCCCCTCCGACATCGCGGTCGGCCCGGACGGCGCGCTCTACATTTCCGACTGGTACGACCCCCGCACCGGCGGCCACGCGGACATGGACGACAGTGTGTCAGGCACCATCTATCGCGTCGCGCCCAAGGGATTTAAATCGGTGGTGAGGAAGTTCGATTTGGCGACGGTGGGAGGCGCCATCGAAGCGCTGAAAAGCCCGGCGGTGCATGTGCGGGCGTTGGGGGCGGCGACTTTACGCAGCAAGCAACCCGACCAAATAGTTGAAATGGTCTCTATGGCCCGAGCGGATTCCAGAATGCTGGAACGTGGCGCGTGGATCCTTGGGAGTTTTGCCGAAGCTCGCAATCAGGATGGCAATCCATTCGAAAAATTTCCGCCAACAAATTTTGATCATATTGACAGTCCCTGGTTTTATCTCCCATGGGCATTGAGGAACGAAGTGATAGGTGGCCGCCCTACATGGTTGGGAGTTGAAGTGCGATATATGAAAAGACCGCTGCTTCGCCTCGCTGCGCGAAGCAATCCTTGTGATCGCTTCATGCTCCAGCACCAAACGCTCGAAACTCCTATGTTTTTAAGCGTGGGTAGTGTGGCCCAGGCCCCTGAAATACTCAGTGCGATTCCAGTAAATTACCTGCCATTGATGCCAACGGAACGAATTTTGGAGCTGGCGAATGATTCATTGCGATGGGGCGATGATTTTGCCCTTCAATCCTTCTGGGTTCAGCTATGCGAAACTAAAGAAACTCAAATTTATGACGCCATGCTGCCGAAAATCGGCGACTCAGATCCCCTGAAATGGTCCGAAAAGTTCGCCGCCCTCGCGTGGCAACTGCACCCACCCCAAAGCATCCCCGCGTTCAAAACGCGCGCCCTTTCCCCGGCCCTGCCGCTGAAGGCGCGGAAGGACGCGTTGACGGCGATTGGTTATAACGCCGGAGCGGACGCGGCGCAGGCGATGCTGGCGATTGCGGAAACGCTGGGCTCCAGTCCCGCTGCCGGCAGCCCGGCGGCGGCGGTGAAGGATACCGCGCTGTGGTGGTTGCTGAACCGGAAGGACAATGTCTGGAAGGACCACGGCCTGACCGCCGCGTTGAAGGAAAAAGGGATTTACGATCCGGACAAGATCGTCCTGACCGCCGTCACCCTCCCCGAGCCCCCGCCCGCCGCCTTCACCGTGGAGGACGCGCTGAAATTGACCGGCGATGCCACCCGCGGCGCGGCGGTGAGCCAGCGGTGTTATATGTGCCACCAGTTCGGGAAAGAGGGCGCGGAATTCGGCCCGGAGCTGACTACGTGGGGCCGCACCCAGGGCACGGAGGTCATTTTGCGCAGCCTGATCGATCCCAGCGCAGACATCGCCCACGGCTTCGAAGGCACCCGGATCGAAACCACGGACAACCTCCAGATCGACGGCCTGATTCTAACCGATGCCGACCCGGTGGGGATCCGCAGCATGGGCGGGCTGACGCAGACCGTGCCCAAAGCGAAGATTAAAACCAAAAAGTCGCTCGGCCGCAGCCTGATGATGAGCGCCACCCAGCTCGGCCTGACCGCCCAGGAGTGCGCCGACCTCGCGGCGTTTTTGAAAAAGTAGCGATCCCCGCGTAGCAAGGCCTTCCAGGCCTTGAGCAGTTTTCTGAAAGTCTCGGGATCAGAGCAGCGGGGCCCTTGCTCTGCTCAAGGCCTGGAAGGCCTTGCTACGGAATCCTGCGCCGCTGTTTTGGCATCGGCAAAAAGATCGGCAATTTCCTGCCATTAAAGGATGGAAAGACGTCATTTCCGGCCTAATTTAAAGGTAACTCTGAATTCCGCGGAGGATTCGTGTCGTGGGCATTCGCGTGGTACCGGGTATTTTTTGACTTCGTTGGCTGCCTTTGCTCATCACGCGGAGCGGTGATGGCTACTTTGGTGGCTACTTTGGGGGTCAACTCCCCTGATATTACGGAAATTTTAAAATTAAGCAGGAATCATCTTGATTTTATTTATGGATTTTATTATGGTTCTGAGAATGAAAGCTTTTCCATCTACTCTCTCCCGGGCCATCACGCTGAGCCTGCTGGCCGCCGGGCTGAGTTCCTGCAGCCTTTTCAAGGACGGCAAGTATGCGTCGCAGTGGGAAATCCAGTCGGAAGTGCCCGCCAGTCTGAGCAACGGGCAGGCGGCGGTACCCACGGAAATCCCGATGACGGCCCGGCAGGCGAACAGCAATCTTTCCGGTCCCGATCCGCTGGCTCCCCCCGATGGCGGCACCTTGGATCTGCCGATGACCGAAAATCTGCCGATGACCGAAAGTGGGACCCTGATTGACATTCCCAAGCCGGATCTGGCCATGACCGGAAACCCTTACCGGATGTCGCCGCCAGAGTTGCTGAGCATTCCTCAGGGGACCGCCGGGACGGAGTTGTCTCCTCCGGTCGGATCGCCTGATAATATCACGACGCTGCTGCCTGGTCCGCCGCCCGTCGTGACGGAAGAAGAACTGGCCGTCGCTCCAGGGGCTCTGCCAATTGTTTCCGACACCGCGGAGACTGCGGCACCGGCTCCCTCCGTGGTGCCAACCCCGGAGACGCTTGCCGCTCCTGCCCCCGCTCCTGCGGTGGCCGCCCCCGAAGCCCCGCTGCCCGGGCCGGTGCAATATGCCGCCGCCGCCCCCAGCATCCCGCTCCTCTACGGGAGGTTGGATTTGACCCCGTTTTTGAGTTTCGCTCTGGATGTGCCGCTCACGAAGACCAACTGAGGCTGGAAAAATTGGAGCTTGCTGATAAAATGGGGGTGGCAGCCGGGCGTTGCCGCTCCCATTTTTTGTCATGCTGCAAATCGTCCTGATCGAACCGGAAATCCCGCCCAACACGGGGAACATCGGGCGTTTGTGTCTCGCGACGGGCGCCCGGCTGCATCTGGTGGGTCCGCTCGGGTTTGACATTGACGACCGCACGTTGAAACGGGCCGGACTGGATTATTGGAAAGAAGTGGATTGCCGGCGCTGGGCGGATTTTGCGGCGTTGCAGGAAGCTGCCGGCCCGGCCGCCCGTTTTTTCTACTTCACCACCAAAACCACCCAGGCTTATTGGGACGAGTCCTTCCGCGACGGCGATTACCTCGTGTTTGGCCGCGAAAGCAAAGGCCTGCCGGAAAGCCTGCTGGCGGCGCATCCCGGGCAATGCCTCACCATCCCGCAACAGGGGGTGCGCAGCCTGAATCTGGGGAACGCGGTCGGGATTGTCCTCTACGAAGCCGTGCGCCAATTACGCGGGGGTTGAACGATTTTTGCGCCGGAAAGCTCCGGGTGGCCCGGCAGAGTGCCGCCCAGCGAAAAAACCGGATTGCTTTCAGCAGGTGCTGCCTTACGACGAAAAGCAGCCTGCCCCCACTATGAAAGCCATCCTAGCCCTTGAAGACGGAGTCCACTTTTTCGGCGAGTCGTTTGGTGTCACCGGCAGCACCACCGGTGAGGCCTGTTTCAACACCAGCATGACCGGATACCAGGAAGTCCTCACCGACCCCTCCTACCGCGGCCAGATCGTGGCCATGACTTACCCGCTGATCGGAAATTACGGCGTCACCGCGGCGGATAACGAGTCCAGCCAGCCCCATGTCCGCGGCTTCGTGGTCGAGGAACTCTGTCCCGTGCCCAGCAACTGGCGCGCCGAGGACAGCCTCGAGGGGTATTTGAAAAAATGGAACCTGATGGGCATTCAGGGCATCGATACCCGCCGCCTCACCAAACACCTCCGCACCCGCGGGGCGATGCGCGCCTTCCTCAGCACTGAGGTGCTCGATCCCGCCGCCGCCACCGCCCGCGCCGCCGCCAGCGCTCCGATGAGCGGCAGCGATTTTGTGAAGGAAGTCAGCACCCCGGCCAGCTACGTCTGGGACCCGTCCGGGACAGAGAGCCGCGAGTGGCTCCTGCCGAATGCGGACGGCCCCGTGATCAAGGAACTGCCTGAGCCCAAATACCGCATCATCGCTTACGATCTGGGCATTAAACGCAACATCCTGCGCCGTCTCCGGCAGGAAGGCTTCCACGTCGATGTCGTCCCGGCGGCCACCCGCGCCGCTGACGTCCTGGCGATGAAACCCGACGGGGTGTTCCTCTCCAACGGTCCGGGCGACCCCGCCGCGCTCAGTTACGTTTACGAGGAGGTCAAACAGTTCATCGGGAAAACGCCGCTTTTCGCCATCTGTCTCGGCCACCAAATGCTGGGCCATGCCTTCGGGGGCAAGACCTTCAAGCTGAAATTCGGCCATCGGGGCGGCAACCAGCCCGTGCAGGACCTCCGTACCGGCACCGTCGCCATCACCAGCCAAAACCACGGGTTTGCGGTCGATCCCGACTCCCTGCCGTCCAATGTCGAGGTCACCCACCTGAATCTCAACGACCAGACCGTGGAAGGGCTGCGTCACCGGGAAGCCCCGGTCTTCAGCGTCCAGTATCACCCGGAAGCCGCTCCCGGTCCGAACGATGCCCGGTATTTCTTCAAAGACTTCGTGGAACTGATCGAAGCCTCCCGCTGACCGGCGGAAAACAGAGCTTGCCACCCACTGGCAGAATCTGGTAATAGTTCGGACCTTTCCGGAATTCCGAGCCATGAACCTTTTCCCGCGTGCCTTCCGCCCCGTCTGGCTGCTCCCGGCCGTGGGGCTGGCATGCACCGGACAGGCCCCGGCCCAGGGGGTGGTGCCCTCCACGTCGCCAGCCCTGACCCGGCGGCCGGCGGTGGTGATCACCATGCCCACGGAGGCCGGCAAAGTTTACCAGATGCAGGTCTCGCCGGACCTGAAGTCCTGGACCGGGGTGGGCGAACCCCTGTTCGGCACGGGAGCCCCTTTGGAAAAACCAATGCCTGGCGTGGGCCAGCAGTTTTTCCGGCTGCAGGTCATGACGGAACCCGTCATCGGCCCCGCCCCGTGGGCACTCCAGGCGCTGGCGTTGCAATTCAACGAAGGCCGGCGGGTGGTGCATTATGATTTCCCTGCCAGTGGAGCAGGCACCCGGCAGACGGGCGGCTTGAGCAAGTCCTTCACCTGGACTTATCAGCGCACCAGCCTGAGCGATGGCGGCGCGGTGCTGACCTTTCCTGATGGCTCCCGCGAGACCCTCCAGTTACAGTTCAGTGCGGTGAAGGCCGGGCGTTTCACCCGCCAGACGTTCCTTGGCTCCCGCCTGGAGGAAACTGACGACGGCAGTTTCGGCCCCGCTCCCAAGGCGGGTCTTCCCTTGGTACCCCCGATCCCCACGGGCTACCGGTTTGCTTTCTCGGATCAGCCCTCGGGAGGCGGCCTCAGCCTCACCAGTGCCAGCGGAGGCACCCGCCTGCTGGAAGGCCAATCGGCCTCCTTCAACGGAAATTGGCTCGTGACCGGCAGCACCAGTGCCCGGCTCATCGCCACCTTCAGCTCCACCCACGGCGAGGACTACCGGTTCACCTTCACCGGTCCCCAGACCGGCACCTTCACCCGCCAAACCTTTACCGAAGGCATCTTCCGGGATCAGGACGTTGGTACTTTTTGCCTGACTTGCCCGCCCTGACCCATCGCTCTCCAGCTTCGCCGCCCGCAGTGGAATCCCTGCCCGGCGCCCCGCTGAATTTCCCGTTGTTGCAGGTCCCGGGTGTCCTTACGGATATGCGCAAGCAGCCCCGGCTGCAGCGATTGAGATGAATGCCCTGCGTATCCTGGTAGTGGAGGACGAGACCCTCGTGGCACGGGACCTTGAAGCCACGCTTAAAAAGCTCGGTTTCGAAGTCTCCGCCCTTTGCCGCACCGGCGAGGAAGCCCTCGTGGCCATGCAGCGGTTCCAGCCGGACGTGGTGCTCATGGACATCCAGCTGGAACAGGGCATGGACGGCGTGGAAACCGCCACCCGCCTCCAGGCCGCCTACCGCGTGCCGGTCATTTTCCTCACCTCCTATGCGGACGAGCCTACCCTCGCCCGCGCCCGCGCCGCCCAGCCCTACGGGTATCTGCTCAAACCCTTCCACCAGAGCGAACTCCGCTCCGTCATCGAGCTGGCTTACGCCCGTCATACCGCCCTGCAGAAACTTCAATCCAGCGAGGACCGCTTCGTGGCCACCCTCCGCAGCTTGGCGGAAGGCGTCATTTCCACCGACATGCTCGGGGTCATCAATTTTATGAATCCCGTGGCGGAGCAGCTGACCGGCTGGTCCAGCCGGGAGGCCACCGGACGCCCCCTCCATGAAGTCTTTCGCGTGGCCCTGCCCAACGGCGAGGCTCTGGAATCCTCCGGCCTTGTCTCCGGCACCCCCAGCCGCACCATCCTCCTCACCGACCGCGATGGCCGCCCCGTCCACATCGAGGACACCACCACGCCGATCCGTGATGCTGATGGCTCCCTCACTGGCATCGTGGTTCTCTTCCGCCGCCGGGAGCCCAACGCTCCTGCCGCGGCGCCGGTTTCGCTCAACGAAGCCCTCAGCAGCAGTCCTTTCCCCAATCTGGCCGGGATTGTCGGCAGCATCGCCGATCCCCTGCTGGCGCTCGATGCCAACTGGCGCATCACCTATCTGAATGCCCTCGCGGCCAGGGTCATGGAGGAACGCCGCGAAGCCCTGCTCGGGCAGGTGCTATGGGACGTTTTCCCGCCCAGTCTGCACCGGCTGTATTATCACGAATTTTCCACCGCCATCACCCATCGCACCCCGGCTTCCTTTGAGTTGGAGCATGAAGCCCGGCGTGCCTGGTATGAAGTCCAGCTTTACCCTTTCGGTCAGGGCCTGCTGGTGTTGATGCGCGACATCACCGTCCGGAAGCAGGCGGAGCAACACCAGGACAAACTGGAAAAACTCGAATCCCTCGGCCTGCTGGCCCGCGGGTTTGCCCACGATTTCAACAACCTCCTCACCGTGCTCCTCGGCAATCTCTCGCTCGCCGAGATGCAGCTGGAGCCGGACGCTCCCAGCCGTCAGGAACTCAGCGCCGCCCGCCGCGCCAGCCTGCAGGCGCAAAATCTCGTCCAGCAGCTGCTGACCTTTGCCCGGGGTGGAGTCCCGATCCGCCAGCCCACCGAACTGGTCCGCCTCGTCCGCGAATGGTGGGCGGAATGGCCCCGCCGCCCCGGGCTGGACTATCAACTCGAGGTCCCGGACGCTCCCTGTCCCGCCGAGGTGGACCGCCACCAGATCCGCCGCCTTCTCAGCAACCTCGTGCGCAACGCCGAGCAGGCCCAGCCCCACGGTGGCACTGTCATCCTCCGCCTCCTCGCCCCGGCCGCCGTGGACCCTGAAATTCCTCCGGCTGAACCCGTGGCGGAGGCCCCGCCCCGGTCTGCCACGCTCACCCTCGAAGTGACCGACACCGGCGAGGGGATCGATGAAGAGACCCTCGCCCACATCTTCGAACCGTATTTCACAACCCGGGGCGACAGCAACGCCACCGGCCTCGGACTGACCGTTTGTGAATCCATCACCAAAGCCCACGGCGGCACCCTGAGCATCGAATCCACTCCCGGAGCCGGCACCACCCTCCGCATCAGCCTCCCGGCTACGGCTCCCGGCCCAGACGGGCGGCCCCGCGAAACGGCGGAAGACCTGTCCGCGCCCGCCCCGGTCTCCAGCCGCACCCGCCGCATCCTTGTCCTCGAAGACGAGCCTCTGATCCGCCAGCTGATTGTCAGCAATTTGACCGCCGCCGGCTGCGAGGTCACCCCCACGGGCGAAGGCTCCGAAACGGTCGCCCGCTACACCGAAGCCCTCCTGCAGGGGGTGCGTTACGACCTTGTGGTCATGGACCTTTCTATTCCCAACGGGATGGGCGGAGCCCAGGCCATGGAAAAACTCCGCCAGCTCGACCCCCACGTCCAGGCCATCGTCTCTTCCGGTTACAGTGATGATCCTATCATGTCCCGCTACGCCGACTTCGGATTCCGCGCCGTCCTGCCCAAGCCCTACCAGCCTGGAGAACTCCGCGAACTCGTCACCAGCCTGCTGGCCGAGTCCTTCCACCCCTGAAATGTCAGGGAAGGACCGCTCCTCATCGGCCTGAATCCAGGCGCAGGATGGAAACTACCGTCTGCAGAAGGGTAACCGCAGTCCGGGTCACGTCGTTTTAATAATAGACGTGACATCTTACCGGCTACTGGACACAAATTCCCCCATGAATCCTCCCCCCTCCCCCCGATTGGATATGGCTTGGCGACGCCGTTGGTGGCGTGCCGGGCTGCTGGTGTTGGCGCTCGCTCCGGGGGCGGTGCAGAGCCAGGTGCGGCTTAATGAAATCGTGGCTGACACCAATGAACGGCTGACGATGGCTGACCCGCAGGGCCGGCTGCGTCCCGGCACCGGACGGTTTTTCGGGGACGCAGGGTTCAGCGCGCCGGGTTGGCTTACCGGTACCGCTCCTTTGGGATTTGGAGGCGCGGCCGGGCTCGGGACCAACGTGGCCAGCCTGATGCAGAACCGCACCCCGAACTTATATCTTCGCCGCACCATCGCGCTGAAGCCAGCGGATCTCGCCAACGAGGGCAGGCTGCAGCTCCGGGTGCGTTTTGATGACGGCTTCATCGCCTGGATCAATGGCCGGGAGGTGGCCCGCGCCAACGCCGGCCCGGCCGGGCACTTTGTCTACGCCGACCAGAAGGCCTATAATTTCGCCGTCTCCACTACCAATACCGCTTATACCCCGGCGACCCAGACCGGGACCGCAGCCACGGCCCCCACCACAGGCATCACTTATCCCCTCGGCCGTATCAGTGATTTCCTCCAGGCCGGCGGCAATGTGCTCGCCATCCAGCTCATCAACCGCGAGCCCAATGTCAGCGCCCGGATCGATGCTCAATTGGAGGTCATCAGCGCCAATGCGGTGCTCGATGTCGTCCGTCACGAGTTCAACGACGCCAACGATTCCGGGGAAGTTCACCGCAATCTTGGCGGGATCATCACCAACACCACGGAAGGCACGATTCCGGTCAATTCCTGGCTGGATCTGGCGGCGCCGGCCCAATCCGCGCCGGAATGGACCGACCTCAGTCTGCGCTCCAGTCTCGTCCGCGGGGCGGGGTATGATTCCAGTGGGGGCCTGCGTTATGTCTATTCCCAGACCGATGCGGTCAATCAGGCCGCCAGCGTGGCCGGTCCCGCGTTGCCGCTGATTTCCCAGATTCCTGCCGGAGGCCTGACGGCGGCGAATCTGGCCGACCTGCGTCTCACCTTCCGTTTCCGGGCGACCGCGCAAACGGCCTATAACATCCGGCTGGATCCGGATGGCAACAGTCCGGCCGCCAGCCTGACAGGTCTGGCGGCCCTGACCCCCACCGCCGGCACCGGTTTCACCCAAGTCGCGGCAGACGCTTTTGACGATGCCGCGGGCGCCCTGCGCACCCGCACCATCAACGCCTCCGGCACCGGCACGAATGCCGGCACCGGGCTGAACACCACCGCCATTTTCAACGGGCCCGCCATGCGCTCGGCGGCTTATTCCCTGCGGGAGGTCAATGCGGCGGGCAGTGGCACCGGCACCTTGCCCGGCGCCCTGCAATTTGAGGTCGTGTCCGCCCCGGTCACCCCGGACTACGTGGGGTTTTCCTACCAAGCCATTTCCATCATCTCATGGACCAACGGCAACATCACCGCCGCCCAGCTGAAAACCGGCGCCCTCCAGTTTGACTATCAACTGCCGGCAGGCGTGAACTGCAGCATCTTTCTGGAACCGGCCACCGGCGTGGCTCCCGGCATCCCGGGCCACCGGCTGGGCCTCGGCACGGTCACGGGCACCGGGGGATGGCGCACCGCGACCCTCGATACCGGCACCGCCACCAATACCGGCACCTTCCTGAGTGCGATGAACGGAACTCCCACCAATGGCGTGCGTGTGATTTTCCTTTGCAACGATCCGCTGCCTGCCGGTTCGCGGATGGTGGTGGACAACCTTGGTTATTTCCCATGGCGCACTTACAACGTGTCCTTCTCCACCGGCACCAATCAGGCCGCCTTCCTCGCCGCTATCAATGCCCAGCCCAATCCCCGGGTGGTCCCGGTCTTTGAAAAAACCGGCACCGCCCCCGCGCCGGGCAGCGCGGCGGTGACGCTGGATGATTTCGCCATTACCTACACCAAGGTCAATGCCGGCAGCGCCGTCACCCTCGTGCCCTTCGCCGCGTCCGGCTGGAGTTATTTCCCAGGCCTCGCCGAGCCCTCCGGCGGGGTGGTCGAGCCGGCTGACTTCGCAGTGCCGCTGGGCACGGGAGGCCATGCGGACTGGATCGAGTTGTTGAACTCAGGGGCGGCCGCAGTGGATTTGTCCAACTGGTCCCTTACCGATGAACGGGACACGCTCCGCAAGTTTGTTTTTCCGCCGGGCACTTCCCTCGCCGCAGGGGCCGGGTTGGTGGTGGTGGCCGACGACCGGTTGGCCCCGGCCGGGGCGGCCTGGCTGCACGCCCCCTTCAGCCTTGGTTCCGGCGGGGAATATCTCGCGCTGCTCGATCCTTCCGGCACAGTGGTGGATGCCCTCGATCCCGGCTACCCGCCGCAGAATTCCTTTCACTCCTGGGGGCGCGATCCCGCCACCAGTCAATGGGGCTACTTCCGCACCGCCACTCCCGGCCAACCCAACACCGGTTCCTGGCAGCCCGGGGTGGCCGACCCTCCGGTTTTCGGAATGCCCGGCGGATTTTATCCGGCAACGGTCAGCCTTCCCCTCACCACGGCAACGCCGGGAGGGGCCATCCGCTATACCACCGATGGCAGTGACCCCACTGCCACCAACGGCTTCAATTATACCACCAGCCTCTCCCTTCCCTTCATCAGCGACCGCATCGGCCACGTCATCAAGGCCCGCGCCATGGCGCCCGGCCTGCTGCCTTCGGCGGTGGTCACCCACACCTATCTGATCAATCAGAATGCCAACCTCCGCACTGCCCCCGCGGCCCTGCTGTCCGGGGATCCGGGACAGACGTTCTACAAACCGCTCGGCATCATGGCCATCCAGGGCGGCACTTACAACAGCGCCCTCTGGACCGCGGCGGCGGCCACCGATTATAACATCCCGGTGGGAGATGGACGCCTGACTGATCCGGACTCCGGCAGCCGCCCCTACGAACGTCCGGCTTTCCTTGAATACTACTTTCCGGACAACCGTCCTGGAATCCGGGAAACCGCCGGCCTGCGCATCTCCTCCAGCCCCTATTCCCGTCCACGGCTCGTGGTGGGCGACGTCCCGACCAAAACCCTCTGGGATGCCGACTCCACCAAAAAGCCCTCCTTCAATATCTTTTTCCGCAGTGACTACGGCAACAATTCCATCAACTACCCCCTCATCCCCGAAACCGAAGTCCGCCGCTTCGAGGAGTTCCGCCTGCGTGCCGGAAAAAACGACATCTCCAATCCCTTCATCCGTGATGAATTTATCCGCCGCCTCTGGACCGACATGGGGCACGAAGGCACGGTGGGCACCTTTGCCTCGGTTTACCTGAATGGTTATTTTAAAGGGTATTACAATCTGGTCGAGCGGCTCCGCGAGCCCTTCATGCAGGCTCACTACCGCAGCAGCGCCGACTGGGATGTGAATTATATCAACACTTTCGAGGACGGCGATAACATCCACTGGAATACCGTGCTCCTGCCCCGGCTGAATGCCAACCTGACCCTCAAGGCCAATTGGGACTCGCTCCGCGCCGTGCTGGATGTCACCAACGTCGCCGACTACATCCTGCTGAATACCTACACGGCCATGTGGGACTGGCCCCACAATAATTGGGCCATGGCCCGCGAGCGCAGTGCCACCGGTCTCTGGCGCTGTTATGTCTGGGATGCGGAAGGGGGCTACAGCCTCTATGGCAACAAGCTCGCCACCTATCAGACCCTCCGCGACGACCTGCTCGGCAGCGATGACAATACCCCGGTGCCCGTCATGTTCAAACGGCTCATGACCAGTCCGGAGTTCCGCCTCCTTTTCGCCGACCGCATCCAGAAGCACCTGTTCAACAATGGCGTCCTGACCGATGCCAAAACCGGCCCCCGCCGCACTGCGACCCAGGCGGAAGCGGCCCCGCTCCTGGCCGTTGCCGGCATCACCCCGGACACCTCCTGGTATACCAATTGGATAAATCCCACCTCGGGACGCCGGGCCACCCTTTTCCCCAAACTGACCTCGCCCACCGCCCATGGCCAGTTCCGTGATCCCAATCAGGACCTGAGCACCGCCGATACCCTCTGGCCGGTCACCCTGCCTCCGGTCTTCAGCCAGCACGGAGGGGTTATTGCCGCAGGATTCAACCTGACAATTACCCATGGTGCCCCGGCGGGCTCGATTCTCTATTACTCGACCGATGGTTCCGATCCCCGTGCGTGGGGCGGCACGGTGGCTCCCGCCGCCCAAATTTACCTCAATCCGGTCAGCTTCAACCAATCATCGATCACCGTGAAATCACGCGTGCTCAACACCGGGGTCATCCCCAACGAGTGGAGCCCCCTGACCGAAGCCCGCTTTGCGGTGGCGGCCGTGCCCGCCACCGCCGCCAATACGGTGATTTCCGAAGTCATGTATAATCCACCGGCCCTCACCACCGCCGAGGCTGCCGCCGGATTCATCGACAAGGAGGATTTCGAATACATCGCGGTGCAGAATATCGGGCCCTCGCCGATCGATCTTTCCACCCTGCGTTTCCAATTGGGCATCACCTACTCCTTCCAATTCACCGGCCGTCCGGTGATTGATCCTGGTCAACGTGCCCTCCTCGCCAAAAATGCCCGCGCCCTGCGCTTCCGTTATGGAACCGGCATTGATGCCTTGCTCGCCGGGGAATATTTCGGCGGCCTGAACAACTCGGGCGACCCGGTCCGCCTCGAAGTCAGCACCAACGCCAACGCCATCAAGGCCTTCACTTACGATGACAACGCGCCCTGGCCCAAGCGGGCGGACGGAGACGGCTCCTCCCTCCTGCTGGTCAATCCGGCGGCCAATCCTGACCATGATCTGCCCGCCTCCTGGACGTCCTCGGCCGCCCTCGGCGGGCAGCCCACCGGGGTCCCGCTCAATCTCACTTTCGGCCAATGGGCCACCTGGCGATTCTCGGCTGAGGAATTGGCGGACCCCTCCCGCACGGGCCCGACTGCCGATTTTGACGGGGATGGGCTGCCCAACCTCATCGAATACCTCACTGGCACCAATGCCCGTCAGGGAGAAACTCCCTCCCCGATCCAGTGGGAAATCGCGCCCGGTCCCGGCAACGGCAAGGTGCTGCGCATGTCCTTTCCCCGCCTCACGGCCCTCACCGGGTATGCCCTGCAGGTGCAGTCCTCGGGTGATTTGCAGACCTGGCAGAACGACTTCACGCTCGTGCAAAGCACCCCGGCGGCCAACGGCACCTCCGTCCAGCAGTGGGAAAAACCCTTGAATTCCCTCACCCCGCGCCAATCCATGAGACTTCGTGCCCTCCCTGTGCCTTGACCATGGCCTCCCGGGGTTTTTCAAGGTATTTCAGGTAAAAGGATTGCAATACGACGCGATTTCCTCAGACTAATTTAATATTCCCGCCTATGTCCCAGCTGGATCAAATCATTCTGACCTGTCCCGCTTGTGGGGGACGTTTGCGCGCTTCCCGCAGCGCCATCGGCACCTCCGTGGGATGTCCCTCCTGTCAGGCCGCCGTCGCGGTGCGGGATCCAGCCGCCCACACCCCGCAACCCATGATCGTGGACCCCAGCCGGCGGTTGGGCGTAGCTCCACGCAGTGAGGCCTCCCCGGCGGCCGATCCCGCCTTCATGGAGCGCTTGCGCAGCACCACCGAGGAAGGGTTCAAAGTAGACCCGGAGCGCCCCGTGATGGTGCGCCGGGACAACCGCCGGCTCAAACATGGGGGCACCCTGACGGATTGGGATACCCAACCCCGCCGCCGGCACCATCGCACCGGGTCCCGGCGCCTCGTCCAAGTCCTCGTGGGCTCCATCATTCTGCTCGCTCTCCTACTGGGTGCCATCTTTTGGCAGCGGGTCGGCCCTTCCGGGTCCACCGGGAAGGACGCCGCGCTTCCATCAGCGGAGGTGCCATTGGAACTTCAATCCGGCGGTGATTTCCGCAAAGACGTTTGGAAGGTCGTCCAGGAATTCTGCGCGGCCCCCAATGCCGAAGCGCTGATGCCGTTCATCCGGGACCCCGAACGGGTCGGCCCCAACCTGCTCCGCTACTATGGCGCGGAAAATCCGTGGATTCCTTTGGCCCTCGGCCCCCAGCCGGATCTTTCCATCCTGGAAGTCCACCGGAATTTTGTGGTGCTCCAACTCCCGCTGGCCGATTTTGCAACCCGGCCCATCGCCCTGGAAAAGACCCCCGGAGGCTTCCGCGTGGACTGGGAAAGTTTCACGGGTTATTCGGAGCTGTCATGGGCTGACTTGCGCCGTACCCGGCCCCGGGATCCTGTGCTGGTCCGTGCGGTGGTGCGCCCCACCGATTACTTCAACCGGGACTTCACTTCCGCCATCAAATACCGGGCCTTCCAGAT